>JAREWP010000041.1 GCA_029001845.1 Candidatus Magnetocorallium paracelense
AGCTGCAATGGTCGATCCAAAGGGAACAACCACATATAATTACGATGCCCTGAACAGACTTCTGAGTCTTACCGACCCGTCATCTCATGAATACACCTTCACTTACGATACGGTGGGCAGAAGAGAGACCCTTAAGTATCCGAACAAGGTAACTGCCAACTACACATATGACCCTGCAAACAGAGTAACCGATATTCTGATACAGAACAATGATCTGACAACATTGGGCTCATACACATACGACTATGACGCATCGGGCAACAGAACATCAATGACTGACACAACAGGTACTCACGAATACACATACGACGAAATCTACAGACTGACAGGTGCTACACACCCGACCATACCTGAAGAGCAGTTTACCTATGACCCGACAGGCAACAGACTGACATCATCGGAGTACACTGACTGGGATTACAACAATGCCAACCGTCTTCTGAGCTATGACGGTGTGTCCTATGAATATGACGCCAACGGCAATATGATATCAAAGACCGATTCACAGGGAACTACGATTTACACATATGATGCAGACAACAGACTGATAAGAGCAGACTTTCCTGACGGCGGTTACTCGGAGTACAAATACGATCCTTTCGGAAGGAGAATCGCTAAGGATGTTAACGGTGTGGTAACGAAGTATGTACTGGACAGGGATAATATCGTACTGGAGTATCATGACAGTAACAACTACACGACCTATTACACTCAAAATCTTTTAACGGATGATACTCTTGCAATGAGGACACAAGGCCAGACCTACTACTATCACAAAGACGCCCTTGGAAGTATTACCATGCTGACGGATGGAGGTAGGAACATAGTGGAAGCTTATGAGTATGCCGGCTTCGGAAGTATTGTTTCCAGGACAGGAGAGATTGATCAGCCCTTTACTAATACGGGGAGAGAGTATGATGAGGAGAGCGGATTGTATTATTACAGGGCAAGGTATTATGATTCGGAGGCAGGGAGATTTGTGAGTGAGGATCCTATTGGGTTTATGGGTGGGGTTAATTGCATTAGTCACTAAAAGCGTTGACAAGAGGCCCTCCCTATCCATCGACTAAGCAGCTTCTTTAATCACCTCCTTATCATTATGAACATATTGATTGCAGAGGTCAAGACTCTCTGAAAAAGTTTCCATGGGAGTGCGTCCCCGGCAAAAAAGAACATAAAGGGACAGGAAAATAATACTTGACAAAGGAGTCGGTGTCTGGTTAAAGTATTTGTAGTAACTGATATTAAGGAGGTGGATTAAAGTGCCGAGGATTCCGAGATTGCTTGTCAGGGATGAAGAGGCGGTTTATCATGTGATTTCAAAGACTGCTTTGGAGGGTTATGTTTTGGGGGATGAGGAGAAGGAGTATTTGCTTGGTCTTATAAAGAGGCTCGGTTTGTTTTATTTTGTGGAGGTCTTTGGTTTTTGTATAATGGGGAATCATTTTCATCTGTTGGTCAGGATGAAGGATCATGAGAGCCATAGTGATGAGGATATAAAGGTAAGGCTTGAGGCTTATTATAAAGATGAAAAGAGAGTGGTAAGCAACGGTCAGATACCGTATTTGCGTCGGAAGCTGTCAAGTTTGTCTGAGTATGTAAAGGAACTGAAGCAGCGGTTTGCGAGGTATTACAATAAGAGGCACAAGAGGGAGGGATATTTCTGGAACGGCAGGTTTAAGAGTGTAATAGTGGAGGAAGGGGAGGCGCTGGTAAATTGTCTTGCCTATATAGATTTGAACCCTGTAAGGGCGAATTTGACGGAGAGACCGGAGGAGTACAGGTGGAGTTCAATAGGCTATCATATTCAGTCCGGGAATGAGGGAGGATTGCTGAATAGCGACTACGGGATACCTGAATATAGTGAGATGAGTGATGTCGAGAGGTTAAGGAAGTACCGAGAGTTTCTGTATGAAAACGGAGAGATAGAGAGGGAGAAGGGTAAGGCGATAGGGGGGGGCTGTATTGGAAGAGGAGAGGAAAAGGGGATTCGAATTAAAGCCTGCAGACCGTTTGAGATACAGGACGAGGTATTTTACGGACAGCGGGATAATCGGGACAAAAGCGTTTGTAAGTACTCACTACGGGAGATTTAAGGATTATTTCAAATCGAAACATGAGAAAAGGCCGAAGAGGATTAGAGGTTTTGAAGGTATTTACTCCCTTAAGCGCCTGTTTAATGAAGGGTAGAGCCAACCGGCATAGGTTCATGATCCTTAAAACAGCAGTCAGCTATCAGCAGTTAGCTGTCAGTCCTCTGTTTTCAATGTTTTGCACATTAACCGGCATATTCACTTTTGGGTGAGTGCTGTTTTTGACGTAACGCTTTGATTCTTCTTAAATGACTGCTGATAGCTGCCCGCTGACAGCTTTTTTTAGGATGATATGTTGTTCAAAAAGCCCGGATGCCGGTTTTCACCGGAATGACATCGTTGCTTGTAGTCAAATCAGTAATTTCCATACCTGAAAAAAATCGAATCTTATTATAATACTTTATAATAAATGAAAGGTAACTACTTAGGTATATAGGCTGAAGGCTGAAGACTATTAGGTAAAAGACACGTTATCGATAAAAATCTAATTTTTTTTATTGGTCGCCACTCAAGCTGTCAGATTTTTGCTTTAGCCTTCAGTCCTCAGCCTAAAATACCTAAGTAGTTACAATGAAAGTAAAATGAGGCTCCTGGAATGATTAGAATACTTTTAATAGAAGATGACAGACCCTTGCGAATGCAGATTCGTTTTGCTCTGGAGGGCGATTATAATATCTATGAAGCCGGTAATTTTAGTGAGGCCGCAGAGTCTCTCAGAACTAACGAAATAGAAATAATTATCCTCGACATGGGGCTTCCTCCATCTGAAGGAACACCAAAGGAGGGGCTTAGGACAATTGAGCACGTGTTGGAGCGGTATGAGTGTAAAATTATTGTACTGACAGGTCAACAAAGCGAAGCAGTAGCGTTGGAATCGATTAAGCGCGGTGTTTTCGATTATTTATTAAAACCCATAGATATGGAAAGACTGTTTTTTTCTCTTGAAAGGGCTGTAAAATATATTGAAGCAGAGAAGCGGCTTGCACAAGAGGAGGGCCTGACTCAGGTCTCGCTAAATGTAAGAGTAGGGGAGGGGCTTCAGTCTTTAAGGGAAGAGGCTGAAAAAAAATTGATTAAAAAAGTGCTTAACGAAACAGGCTTTAATGTTTATAAAACAGCGAAGATACTTGGTCTTAAGAGAGAGAGTATTTATTATTTCATAAAAAAATTCGGCTGGAAAAGAGAATCAAACGATACTTTGTAATTTAATTTTAAGTGATAATATGTGATTTTAAAACAATTCATTTCCGAAATGTTCGTCAAAAGATTTTAGAGCTTCCGATGCTATTTTCTCTTTTGGTATGCCCCTGTTTGTAAAAAGGTATACAGCCTTGCCGTCGTTTAACCTGATGATTTCTCCCATCGTATAATACTTACGTTTGTCAGGAAAAACAACTTCTCCTGTAACGTTTAATCCTGCTTTATTAGTATCTTCCCTTACTCTAACGGCGCTGTATGAAATATCCATAATTTTTAATGCCCTATCCTGAATATGCAGCTTTGCATCTATATTTGAAGGATAGTAAAGACGAGTAGCCCTTCTCTTGTCATTATCGAATCTGTTGCTGAATTTCCTAAACTTCTTTAAGTCCGCTTCTATTTGATTTTTTAGTTCATCAGGTATTTTTTTAGTAAATAAAATTACTTTATCTCTGTTTATAAACCTGATATACCTGCCCGAAAAATCGTGGAAACAGGTGTTTATCTCTATTCTTCCGGCCGGATCGAAAGCGTTGTTGCTTATTTCGAACCTGAGGGCGTCATGAGAGAGGTCGAGTATTGGAAACTCATTACCGTCGATGACCAGCTTTGGAGCGTCTTCGTCTTTTTTATAATGAAGCCTGAAAGCCCATCGTTGATTGTTCCTATTTGTCATTTTTTTGTTGTATCTTATATTATATATGAAATAGTAAGGTAACTGCTTAGGTGTATAAACTAAAGGCTGAAAACTATCAGGTAAAACATGGGGTATCGATAAAGCTTTGAGTTTTTTGTTGGCTGACACTCAATACCATTAACTTAAGGAGCAAAGCACCTAACGCCTTCAGCAGCTAAACTCGAAGGCTTCGCTGCGCTGCGCCTTCTCAAACATGACCCGCTTACGTCGAAAGGTGCTTCACCCCTTAAGCTAATGGTATTGATAGTAAATTAATATTCAGACAGATAGAAGATTGAATACTTTGTATCTGTTCACAGGGGCTGAGGTCTGTAAGTCAGCAGGCAGTATTCATATTGCAGGTGCTTGAAGGAAGCTTCTATATGCACAATTTTGACGAACGATCTATGTGAGCTGTTCATGTGAGGTATTAGATATGGAATGTAGTGAATGTGGTTTTAAAAACAGAGAAGGTGTAAAGCACTGTACACGTTGCGGTACTGAATTGCAGGTTTTTTGTGCTGAATGCAAATCTCCTGCCAGAGTTGGCGATCTCTTTTGTGGTGAATGCGGTAAGCAACTATCCGCCAAAAGCGACACATACGGGATTCTCCACAAAAAAAGCCCGTCTTGTGATCGAAATGACGCTTTATTCGATAAAAATAAAGTAGATGTCGTGCAGGATGCGCCGGAATCCGCCGGCCGTTTTAAGTGCGATGTTAAAGATCAGACTGTAAAGACGGCGATAGCGGTGGAATTAACTGAAATCGGTCCATTGAATCGTAGTATTGAGAATCTGCTCAATGGCGCCGGGCATACCCTGTTTCTCATCGCAGACGACGATATTGGTAAGAGTCGTGTCCTTTACGAGGCGAAAACTCATCCTGAGAGAGAGAAGTTTCGAATTATTGAAGGCAGATGCCGTTCCTTTAATACATCTTTAAGTTACTTTGTTTTTTCCGAGATAATAAGAACTCTGTTATATATGGATGTCTGTTACCCGGACGACAATATTGAAGAGAGGATTGCTCAATATCTGACATTGGAGGGTGAAAACGACATTTTGACTCCTGAAACTCTGATTTTTATTGCAAACATTATGAGAATCGGTGTCAGTAAAAAATGCGATGTACCTTTGAATCAAATCGAAAATAAGGAAATAGGAACTGCCATATTTAATGCAATCCTTCGGCTTATTGAAGGACTTTCGCTGAAAGAACCGATACTTTTTATTTTTGATGACCTCCATTATACAGATAAGGCCTCTGCAGAGATTTTATCAGGGCTTTTTTATCACATAAAGAACATGCCGGTAATGTTCCTTATGTTTATGAACTCACAAACCAATCATCATGCCGCCGGGCTTCCATTAGCTGCTCACAGAGCTTTAAATGATCAAAACGGCGAAATCGTTTTCAATCGACTCAGTCAGACGGAATGCGACGGGAGAGTGCATTCTCTGCTACAGGCCGCAAAGATACCTGATGAAGTGCTTTTTGGAGTTCGTACACTCTCTGACGGTAATCCGATATATATCGAGGAGATTGTAAAGAGCCTGTTGGAAGAGGGGATAGTGAAAAGAGATTCCTCCGGCGAGGTGTTTGTTGCAAAGGATATCTCAATATTTACTATTCATGACTCCGTAAAGAGAATTATTATGTTTTCAATTGAGAAGCTTCAAGGGGAATTCTCCGAATTCCTTATGACTGCCTCGGTAGTCGGTAAAGCGTTTGAGTATGATTTCATTAATCGTGTCACCGATTTGGAAGGAATCGAGGAAATAATCGAAGGGCTTGCAGAAAGAGGTCTGATCTATAAATCAGGCTCGTTTCCTGTCATCGAGTATAGTTTTCGTAATGTGTTGATCAGGGAGGCCATTTACTCTTCACTGCCCGATCAAAAGCTAAAAGAGTTACATGCAAGGATTGCAAAGGCGGCGGAAGTTTATTATGCCGACAATATAGATGATCACTATGAGGCTGTTGCTCATCATTATCGAAGGGCCGATGATTTGGCCCGTGCATATGAATATCTCTTTAAGGCCGGAATACAGGCAAAGGAGGCTTATGCGAATCGAGATGCCGTACAATATTTCTTTCAATCCCTTGAACTGCTTAAGGAATTCGAATCTCCTCCTGTTCCGCCCGAGGACGTCTATATTGCATTATCTGAAGTACAGGAGCTTTTAGGTGAACTGGAAAGAGCTATCGATTCTCAAACCAGAGCGATGGAACTGGTAGGCGACGATTTAAAAAAAGGTGATACGATGCGAAACATTGGTCGCCTGTATGAAAAGCGCGGTATGAAGGATAAAACCATGAAAGTCTTTGAGCATGCAGGCGAGCTGCTTAAGGATCATAACGATTCTCTTGAAATGGGACTATTAATGATGAACCAGAGCTGGATTTTAAACCGAATGAAAAGATTCGATGAAGCCGTAAAAAAAATAAATGACTCCCTGGAAATTTTTCAAAACCATGACGCCAAGGAACATATCGCACAGGCTTATAACAATCTGGCTGTGTTTTTAGAACACCAGTGGCTGCTGGACAGTTCTCTGGAATATAACCTGAAAAGTCTTTCCATGTTTACGGAGTTGGGAAACAGACGAAAGGCGGCGGACGTCTATCTGTCGCTCGGTTATTTGGAAAATAAAAGAAATAATCTCGATACTGCTTTGGGTTATTTTGATAAAGCTTTCGATATTATGGAGAGTATTGGCAACCGTTATGGTGCAGGTACTGCTCTTATGTCAAAGGGCAGATGTCTTATTGATCTCGGCAGGCTTGAAGAAGCGGAGCAGACGCTGTTGATGTCGGCTATGATTCACAAGGAGTTGAATCTTGACAAAAAAGTCGTAGACAATGAGCTCGCTCTGAGTAAGGTGTATATGGAAAAAAGAGAGAATGCCGTTGCTATGAACCATTTGAAAGGGGCCAGAGAGTTATCTGTGGAGAACGATTATAAGACCAGTCTGGCGAAGATAGCTCTTATGGAAGCTCGTATCCTGATAAAAGAAGGCAAGGGACCGGAAGAGAAGTTTCAGGAGGCTATCGCTATATACAAGAGCCTTGGAAGAGATCGGGAAGCAGCCAAGGTCAGCGAGGAACTGGAGTGGATTTCCGGTATGTCGTTCTGATCAAATGGTTAGATGGGTCAAATACAATGGTTGGTATTACAATAAATCAATTTGAATTTATTTGTATTCATATCATTATAAAACGATATAAAACGATAGTCAGCTTTTAACGTTGTATTGAGGGAAAGTGCAGGATTGTGGGGAAACAACAGGAGCGAAGAGGGTATCAAAAATCTCACCTTAATTTACACATATATAAAAATATATGAATCGAGACAACCTGAAGAATTCTTTGTTACATGAATTCATGTCTAAGACCAAAGGCTATGAAAGTCTTTCGCCTTCCGATTATGATGAAGACGCTTTATTGAATGCGGCCTATAATCTTACAGAAGATGAATCCGTACATTTACATGAGAACAGCGAGAGGCAGACGATTGTTTTATATAATGAAAATCGCAGGCTAAGGCAGAAGATTCAGGACCTTTTAAAACTAAACAAAAAAGCTAATTCAGAGTTAATCGAGACCAAATCATGGCTTGATAATGCTTTAAGAGAAAAAAATGAGTCTGACCTCAGGTGCGACGAGTCAGAACTGTATAAAGTGGAGATTACGAAAACCAATGAGAGTTTGTCTGATGAAAATATCAGATTAAGAGACGAAGTAAACAGTATGAGGCAATCGATTTCCGAAATCAACGACCAAAATAATCTTCTTTCCCACAATCTAGCTGAAGCTAACAAAAGAGCGTTTGAAGCAGATCGACTACATGAGATGTACGCACAGGTATTAAAGGAAAGAGATGAGGCTCGAAAGGGAGTCAGGAATGCACTTCATGATGTTGAGCATCTGACAAATGAAAGAACCCTTCTATGTGAGGAGATTGCAAATCTTAAAAAGCGCCTTGATCATGCACAAATGGAAACAGCTATAAAGCCGGAAAGCGCTGCTGATAGTGCAAATGTAAAGTCCGGTATTGTTTGTAATGGAGAACGTGACTACAACAGTCTTGGCAACAGGATCGGAGAGCTTAAGGAAAAGCTGGATATTACAATTAAAGAGAAATGCGAGTTGGAAAAAAAATTATCTCTGTCGCAATCGGAAGCTGTGGATGCAGTTACTGTTTATAAAAAAATGGAGGTCGAGTTTAAAGGCTTACTGACTCAATTCGACGATGTAATGACATATACCGAAAAACAGGTGAAGGAGAAGAGAGATGCAGAGAGGAGAGCGGAATTGCTGCAGCGAAAGATAGTAGAGAAGGATCAGTTGCTCGATGCAAATGCAATACGTCTTACAGAACTTGCAGATCACTTCAATCAGTTATTAACTATTACAGAGAAAATTATGAAAGAGAAGTCGGATTTGGAATAATGGTTAAAGATTTAAGAATTCGCACGAAACTTCTTGCCGCTTTTGCGGCTATTTTGGTTTTGCTGAGTCTTGTATGTTTCTTTGGCTATCAAGGCGTTAAAAAGCTCTCTGTGAGGATCGTTAAAGCTGATGATGTAAATCGTCTTGTTAAGGGAATATATAAAGCCAGGCTTCATGAAAAGCACTATACATTAAGAGGCGATCCTATTTATGTAAAAAAAGTTGAACAGGAAATCCGGGAACTGAAAGAGCAAATTCAAAATACAAAACCGACTCTTATGGAAAAGGAGGATAAAGACCTCTTTGATCAGATCGAGCTGCTGGTTGATGAATATGAGGAAGCTTTCCTCTCTTTTGTACAGATGGAAAACAAAAAGCAGGAGGCCCTGGAGGAGATGAGAAGCGCCGGCAGGAACGCCCTTCACCAGGCTGAAGTTATTCGGTCCGGGCAAAAGAGCCGACTTTTGGAGATTCAGGAAGAGAGGGATAGTTTTCTTAAAGATAGATTGATTAAAGCCGACGACTCTAATCGTCTTACAAAGTGGCTCCATCAGAGCAATCTCCTTATTGATGATATGCTCGAAGGGAAGGACAAAAAGACAATTGTTAAGTGGAGAAAAATGAGTGAAGAGACATTCGGCTTGATCGAGGATATTGGATCAAGGTTTCAACAGGACTTTAATAAACGTCTGGCCGACGATATTATGGAAAATTATCAGAGTTTCGTTAATCATATTGAGCAATTAATAAAGACGGATAAGAAGAAATATGAAAATGAGGCGCTGGTGTTTTTTTTAATTACCGAGGAAAAAATAGCACGTTTGCAGATGGCTTTAAAAAAGCAATTGAGAGACGCCCAGGATGCTTCCAACATTATGGTAAACGATAAACTGACAAAGGCCGATGATGCAAATCGTATTATAAAGTGGTTTTTAGAGATTCGTATGAACGAGAAGGAGTTCATAATTTCCGATGACTCCAAATACCTTGATAATGTCAGAAAGAATATAGAAATGATTTTAAACCTTTCCGAGGATTTAAAAAATCGATTTAAATCTTCCGTCGATATACCGCAATTGGATAATTTAGTCGAGTCAATCGTTGTGTACAGAGAAGAGATGGAGCAGTTTGTACTCCTAAGTAAGGATCAGTATGGAGCTAAAGAAGCGATGTTGAAATCTGCGAAAGCTGCGCAAAAGGCTAACGAGAGCGCCCGTTTTACACAAAAGACAAAGATGGAGAAAGATATAAAGGAAGCCTATTTCAGCGTTATCGCCATAAGTTTACTGGCTGTTGTGCTTGGTTTGACTCTGGCCTATCTGATTTCCAGGGGTATCTCCATTCCCATTGCACAGGCAGTCAATATTTCCGACTCTCTGGCCTCGGGCGATACGACGACAGAGATAGAAGTCAGTGCTAAGGACGAAACGGGGTTACTCCTGCTCTCAATGCAAAGAATGCAGAATTCATTGAACGATGTATCCGAGATTTGCACCAGTGTCGCCGGAGGAGACCTGAGCAGGTTTGCCGTAATCAGAAGCGAAAAAGATCAGCTTGGAAAAGCCGTTAACCAAATGGTGGAAAAGCTGAGAATCGCAGAGAGGGATTCCGGAAAGAGGGATTGGATGAAAACAGGTCAGACCGAGTTGGCCGGCATATTGAGAAATGAAAAGGAGCTTTTACCTTTAACAGAGAATATTCTGGTTTTCCTTGCACAATATCTTGGTGTGGCTGTCTGTGTGCTCTATGTAAGGCGTGATGATGATTTTTTTAAACTGATCGGATCTTATGCCCTGAGCGCTCAAAGGCATAAAAACGAAGCTTTTCGCGCCGGAGAAGGGATGGTCGGAGAGGTAGTTAAAACTCAAAGGGAGATTTTGCTGACAGGTTTGTTAAGCTCTGATACCGATTGTGAAATTGTAACGGCTACAAGCTCTATAAAGCCGAATAGTATTTTAATACTTCCCCTTGTTTATGAAAAACAGGTACTTGCTGTCCTCGAACTTGCCTCGCTTAATCCCTTTACAGAAGATAGGTTGGAATTTATTAGAGGCTCTGCAGAGGGTATAGCGATTTCAATTAACAGTGCAAAAGATAACCTTCGTCTGAATGAGCTTCTTAAAGAGAGTCAGGAAAAAAGCAGAACCTCAAAAGTTTTTATGGATGCTTCAGATCCGATAATAATAGAAGATTTGGATGGTAATATAATTGATCTGAATTTCGAAGCCGAACGCTCCTATAAGTTTGCCAGAGAGGATTTAATCGGGAAGTCCATTAAAACCCTGGTTCCGCCGCACTACCATACTCAGGCCGAAGAGTTGTTGCACAGATGTAAAAGAGGCGAAGAAGTCCGCAATATCGAGGGCGTTCGATGGGACGTTGACCAAAAGTTCATACCTGTACTATTGACACTTTCTCAACTTAAGGATGAATCAGGTGAGATCATAGCAATTGCCACGATAGCTAAGGATATGACGGAACTTAAAAAGGTTGAAAACGAACTCAATCTGGAGCGTCAAAATCTAAAAAAGAAGGTGGAGGAACGAACCAGGGAGTTGGCTCTGGCGCAAAAAGAAGCTGAAGAGGCGAATAAATCGAAAAGCGATTTTCTGGCGAATATGAGCCATGAAATCAGAACTCCCATGAACGCCATTATCGGGATGAGTCATCTGGCCTTAAAGACCAATCTGGACAACAGACAAAGAAATTATATAGAAAAAGTTCATCGCTCCGCAGAATCACTTTTAGGCATAATAAACGATATTTTGGACTTCTCTAAAATAGAAGCCGGTAAACTGGATATGGAGATCATCAATTTTCAGCTTGAAGAGGTACTCGATAATCTCTCCAATCTGGTAGGTCTTAAGGCCGAAGAGAAGGGTATCGAATTACTCTTTCGTACAGACAGCGAGACGCCCATGGCCTTGACAGGCGATCCTTTACGGTTGAGTCAGGTTTTAATCAATTTGGGGAATAACGCTGTTAAGTTCACGGACTCCGGCGAGATCGTAGTCACTACGCAGTTGAAAGAGATGGACGATAAAACCGCGCTCCTCGGTTTTTCCGTACGTGACAGCGGAATCGGCATGAATGAAGAGCAACAGGCAAAATTATTCCGATCCTTTAGTCAGGCAGACACTTCTACATCCAGAAAATATGGAGGCACCGGCCTTGGCTTGACAATTTCCAAGCGTTTGACAGAAATGATGGGCGGTGAAATCGGTGTCGACAGTTCCCCGGGAAAGGGAAGTACGTTCCATTTTACTGCGAGATTTGGAATCCAAAGTGATCCTAAACCCCGCCTAATCGTCAATCGAGAAGAGCTTGTAGGTTTACGTGTAATGGTTGTTGATGACAATACAACTGCCAGAGAGATACTCAGTACAATGGCCGTCAGCTTCGGCATGGAAGTAGATGTTCGCGGAGACGGGCAATCGGCTTTTGATGAAATCATCAAAGCAGAGCAAAAAAATATTCCATACGATGTCATTCTTATGGATTGGATGATGCCGGGCATGGATGGTGTGGAGTGTATAAGGCGGATAGAAGAAGAGATTTCCCAAACCCCTCCTGCCGTAATTATGGTAACGGCATATGGTCGTGAAGATGCTTTACAGGCTGCTGCAAGAAACAACATCGAGTTGAAAGCTGTCTTGAGTAAACCTGTTACACCCTCCTCTTTACTCGATACCATTGGTGATGTTCTCGGTCGTGGTGTTATCAGAGTTAAAAGTACTGTTTCACAGGCGGACGGGCATTTTGAAAGTCTGACATCAATACGCGGGGCGCATGTGTTGCTTGTAGACGACAACGAAATTAACAGGGAGCTTGCCCTGGAGTTTCTTTCCAATGGAGGAGTAACAGCCAAAACAGCGAACAATGGTCAGGAAGCGATAGATATACTCGAAGAAGAGAGAGGCTTTGACGGAATTCTTATGGACGTTCAAATGCCTGTCATGGATGGTTATACAGCTGCAAGCGTTATACGTAAGAATGATGCATTTAAGGATCTTCCTATAATAGCCATGACTGCCAATGCCATGTCTTCAGACAGAGATAAAGCGCTTGAATCGGGAATGAATGACCATATATCCAAACCTATTAATGTGAATGAAATGTTTCGTACAATGGCGAAATGGATTTCTCCATCCAAAGTAGCGGCGGAATCAAATAGAGGTTATTCTATTACCGGAGATGTGGAAGCAGAGAGCGAAAAAAAGTTCCCCCATATGATCGGAATAGACACCACTTCAGGCCTCAGGCTTGCCGGAGGCAATATAAAGCTCTATACAAATCTTCTGAGCAAGTTTTATGACAATTATAGAGAAACGAGAAGTGAGTTAAGGAGGCTTTTTAATAACCGGGAAGTAGAAGAGGCTGAACGTCTGGCTCATACTGTTAAAGGTCTGGCCGGAAGTATCGGCGCCGATGCTCTTCAAAAATCTTCCGACAAACTGGAGAGGTGTCTTCATGAAAAAAATTGCAATGAATTTGATGAACTGCTGGTTCAATTCGAAGCAGATATGAGTACTGTTCAAAGGTCTCTCGAATCCTTTGTTAAAGGGAACGAAAATGTTAAAAATGAAAACAATCCGTCTCAAGAAACGGATGAGGCAACTGCTTTTGCTCTGTTGAAAAAGCTGGAAAACGGCATTAAGAGAAGAAAGCCAAAAGAGTGTGCGCCCGTTCTTGAAGAAATAAACAGACATACCCTGCCGCATACCATTACAAGTGAAGTCAGAGAACTGGACCGTCTTGTAAAGAGGTATAAGTTTAAAGAAGCAAAGGATTTATTTGAGTCCATTATTTCTACTATTTCTACTTCGTCTCACTTTAAATAGTTCCACGGTCAGCGAAGATAAATCAAAGCGTTACGTTAAAAAACACTCACCCAAAATTGATATGCCTGATTATTATGCAAAACGTTGAAAACAGAGAGCTGACCGCTGACTGCTGTTTTTAGTTGCTTGCTTAGGTTCCTACGATCGATAAAGATTTTACCCTAAAAAAGCAGTCAGCTATCATCTGTCAGCCTTCAGCCAAGGACAGTATTGATATTCTGCCAATAATAAGCTTCACCTTATGAGTGAATGTGTTTTGAACTGTAAAGTGTTGCAAATAAAAAGCTGATAGCTGATGTCTGACAGCTAAATGCTTTTTTAGGTTTACTTGTTTACAAACATCAAGGTTCTGATGAATATCGTCTGTTGTAAATAAAAGATAAAAGTTTATCTCATGCAACAATAGACTTGCCCTATTTTTTTGAATCGGTTATCATATTCGCTCTGGGGGGTCAATTTGAAAATAGCAATCACAGGACTGATTAATTCCGGTAAAACTACAATCTTTAACGCATTAACAGGACTGAACCAGGAAACGACTGTCTACTCCTCCAAAGCGGTCTCTCCGAATATAGGTACTGTCAAGGTGCCGGACGAGAGAATTGACAAACTTTCTTCGATTTTTAAACCGAAAAAGACAACTTTCGCCACTATCGAGTATATTGATTTTCTCGGCCTCACGATCGGAGACTCTGCTCACAACACAAAGGTTGTGGAGTTTATCAAAGACTCCGATGCAGTGGTGAAAGTGTTGAGATTTTTTGATAATGACTCGGTATCCCATCCAATGGATATGATAGACCCTCTCCGTGACTTGGAGTCAATAGATATGGAACTGATTATCTCCGATCTCGCTCTCGTTGAAAAACGTCTTGAGAAAATTGACGAAAATCTGAAAAAGGGAAGAAAAGTCGATATTGCAGAAAAAGATATGATGGTTAAACTCAGAGACAACCTTGAAAGCGAGACACCTATAAGGGAAGTGGAACTGAACGAAGAAGAACGAAAGTCTGTCAGGCATTTGCAATTCGTTACGGATAAACCGGAAATACTCCTCCTGAATATTGCAGAAAACGACATAGACAGCGAGAAGGCAGATGATATCGTGAATCGGATCGCCACAGGAAAAGGCCCGACTCGAAGATCCCTTACAGCCCTTTGCGGTAGTGTGGAAATGGATATCGCCCAACTCCCTCCATCGGAGGCCGTTGAATTTCTCGACGATTTGGGAATAGAGAAACCGGCTCTTACCAGACTTATCGATATATGCTATAAACAACTGGGACTGATATCTTTTTTAACGGTAGGAGAGGACGAAGTCAGAGCCTGGACTATTAAAGAAAACACGACAGCCCTGAAAGCCGCAGGAAAAATACACTCTGACATAGAAAAAGGGTTTATAAGGGCCGAAGTAGTCTCTTACAACGATTTTATCAATGCCGGAAATATGACGGAAGCCAGGAAAAGAGGGCAAATACACCTCGAAAAAAAAACATATGAAGTCAAAGACGGAGATATTATAAATTTTAAATTTAATGTATAGGCTTTTTGCCAAACCTGAATTGATTCAGCTATAATTATCTGGATCGTTGACTGAAACAAACATTTTCCCCACGGAGGTGCTTATGAAAGCCCTGTTTTTAACAAAAGAGTACCCGCCTTATATTTATGGTGGAGCGGGAGTGCATGTCGAGTACCTCGTAAAGGAACTCTCAAAGCTTATGGAAGTAGATGTAAGATCTTTTGGAGATCAGGACTTCACTGAAAATAACATTTCGGTAAAAGGTTATGAATACGACAGAAATGCATTTGAAGGCTGTGATAAAAAACTAAAATCCCCTTTCTCTTCTTTTTATAATTGTGTCATGTTCAATGTCGATCCTATAGATTCACAAATAGTCCATTGTCATACCTGGTATTCCCATCTTGGAGGTTTATTTGCTCAGAAAGCGTATGGTATACCTCTTGTCGTTACTACCCATTCCCTTGAACCTCATCGACCGTGGAAACGAGAACAACTCGGACTGGGGTATGAACTTTCTCTATGGGTAGAAAAAACCGCAATGGAGAACGCTGACGCGATCATCGCAGTTTCAAAAGGCATGAAAGAAGACGTACTCAACCTCTTTAACGTCGAAGCCGATAAAATTAAGGTAATCTACAATGGCATCGATACAGACGAATATAAACCTGTTGAATCGCAGGACGCCCTGATCGAATACGGGATAGATCCTGACTCGCCTTATGTGTTATTCGTTGGCAGGATTACACGCCAAAAGGGAATAATACACCTTGTAAACGCAATAAATTATATTAACGAAGACGTCCAGATAGTGCTCTGTGCAGGCGAACCCGATACGGCAGAAATTAAAAAAGAGATGGAAGATGGTGTAAAAAAGATTCAGGAACAGAGAAAGAATATTGTTTGGATCAGCGAAATGGTTCCTAAAAGGAAGATTATCGAGATATATTCCAATGCCGCTGTATTTTGTTGTCCCTCAATATATGAGCCCTTTGGTATAATCAATCTTGAAGCAATGGCCTGTAACACGCCTGTGGTAGCCAGTGCGGTGGGTGGTATTGTCGAAATCATCGAGCATGGCGAAACAGGTTATCTGGTAGAGTTCGAACAGCAAAAAGAGAGTCCCTTTGAGGCTGTAAACCCGGATAAATTTTCAAAAGATATCGCCTCTTATATAAACAAGCTTATGGATGACGAGGAGCTTAGAAAGCAGATGGGTGAAAGAGGAAGAAAGAGAGCGGAAGATACTTTTAGTTGGAAAGCAATCGCCGCCGAAGTACATGAACTTTATAAATCATTGATAAAATAATCGGTATCCAGGAGACTCCGGTCTGAAATCTCTGTAAACGGGAATAAAAATTAATAAATATCGAGGTGTGGATATGATTACATATAAAAGCCCTCTGGTCATCGAGAGTGTCAAGCCTTCTCTTGATAATGGAAGATATCCGATAAAAAGAGAAGTCGGCGATACATTAAAAGTTACTGCCGTAGTTTTCAGGGACGGACACGATATAATTACGGTGCATCTGAAATATAAGATGAAATATGGCGAAGATAAATGGCATGAGACCGAGATGAAGCCGCTCAACCCCGGTCTGGATTTATGGGAGGGAAGTTTTGTTTTGGAAAAAAATACTCCCTATTTATATACTGTCGAAGCATGTACTGACATCTACCGCTCATGGCTCGAGGATACGACAAAAAAATTCAATGCCGAACAGGATATAAAGAGCGAACTTCTGGAAGGTGTTAAGCTGTTTAATGATGTTATACAATTTATGTCCGAGAAGGAAGAGAAAGAGTATTTAAAGGGCCTTTTAATGAAGATCGAAGCAGCCAACACACAGGATAGCAAGCTGAAAATGTTTTCCTTTGACGAATTGAAGCATGTTATGAAAAAGTTTTGTAAAATGGGAGACCCTGCTGTTTTTGAGCCTGCCCTGGAGGTGTATGTAGACAGAGTAAAGGCCAGGTTTGCCGCATGGTACGAATTTTTCCCAAGGTCCCAGGGGAAAGATGCAACGAGAAGCGCTACTTTTAAAGAGTGTATCGAACGACTCCCTGATATTAAAAAAATGGGTTTTAATGTCGTTTATCTTCCTCCTATACACCCTATCGGTGTAACGAAAAGAAAGGGACCAAACAATTCATTAAAAGCAGGCCCCGGTGATCCCGGATCACCTTATGCCATAGGTAACAAAGAGGGCGGGCACATGGTCGTGGAACCGGGACTCGGTACCATTGATGACTTTGAAGAGTTCGAGAAAGCCTGCCGTTCTCACGGAATGGAAGTCGCCCTTGATTTCGCTATTAACTGCTCTCCAGATCACCCCTATGTGAGCGAGCATCCGGAATGGTTTTTCAAGCGTCCAGACGGCTCTATTAAATACGCAGAGAATCCCCCCAAAAAATACGAAGATATCTATCCTCTGAATTTTTCTGCTACAAATGAAAAGTGGCAGGCCCTGTGGGAAGAAATGAAAAATATTATTATATTCTGGTGCGAAAAGGGGGTTCGTATCTTTAGAGTGGACAATCCCCATACAAAACCGATTCCTTTTTGGGAATATCTTATAAACGAAGTTCACTACGTATATCCTGATGTGATTTTTTTAGCCGAAGCTTTTACAAGACCTCCTATGATGAAAATGCTTGCAAAAGTTGGTTATACACAATCCTACACCTACTTCACCTGGCGGAATTTTAAACAGGAATTGATCGATTATCTCACAGAATTGACAAAAACGGAGATGAGTGAATACTTTAGAGGTAATTTCTTTGCCAACACGCCCGACATCTTACCTCAAATATTACAGGAAGGCGGCAAACCGGCATTTAAGATGCGTTTTGTGCTGGCTTCCACACTGTCGTCCGTTTATGGCATATACAGCGGTTTTGAACTATGCGAAAACAGAGCGATTGAAGGTAAAGAGGAGTATTTAAATTCGGAAAAATATGAATATAAAGTATGGGACTGGGATCAAGAGGGGAATATAAAAGATTTTATTACTCTTGTAAACAAGATCAGAGAGGAAAATCCTGCTCTTCATTTATATAAAAACCTGGAATTTTACCCCTCTGACAGTGAAAATATAATATTTTACGGCAAGATCACTTACGATCTGAAAAACATTATACTTGTCGCCGTAAATCTTGATCCCTTTAAGAGTCATGAATCTAACCTTACGATTCCTATTGATAAATTCGGGATAAGAAGCGGTGAGACATATGAGCTTCATAACAGAATAACAGGAGAGAGAGCGCTTTGCAAAGGAGAAAAATACAAGGTCAGGATTAACCCCGAGGTTGAACCGGCGCATATTTACACTCTCGAAAAATGGTCACACAGAGAGACCGGTTTCGATTATTTCGGGATGTAGATATCCCTCTCTTTTATAAGGACGGTTACTAATGCTGCGATGTTTATTGAGATCGAAAATTCACCTGGCTACAGTTACTGAGGCCAATCTTGAATATGAGGGAAGTTTGACTGTAGATGAAGACCTGATGGATATTGTCGGGCTCACTACATTTGAAATGGTACTTGTCAGCAATGTTAATAATGGAGAGAGGTTCGAGACATATGTTATCCCCGGTAAGAGGGGGGCAGGCGAAATCTGTCTGAATGGCGCCGCCGCCAGGCTTGGTGTTGTAGGTGACAGAATCATTATATTCGCTTTTTGCCAATTAAATGAAGAAGAGATAGCAGACTTTAAGCCAAAGATTATTGTACTATCCAATGGCAATAAGACAATAAAACATATCGATACTTAGGGACTACGCTAAAATAATTTACTCTTTTTTGCATTTCATACTCGCACCGGCTTCGACTTTTTGAGTCAGCACTTCGTCACCACACTCCTTCTATTGAAGCGCCGCAGAACCGACAAGTGCTATCGGTAATATAATTTTTCAGAACAGAGAACCCGAATCTTTCGATTACCACTTTTTTGCAGTGAGGACAAATCGTGTTTTCCCCTCCCTCTCCGGGAACGTTGCCTTCATAAACATATTTCAAACCTGTTTCATACCCGATTCGAACGGCATTCTTAAGTGTTGCTAAAGGTGTACGTAGTCTGTCAGTTAACTTGTGCGTGGGGTGAAATTGAGTTACATGCCATGGTATGGCCTCATCGACAGATGTTATAAATTCCGCTATCTCTCTTAAAAGCTGTTCGGAATCGTTGAGTCCCGTAATTACCAGAGTAGTAATCTCAACCCATACACCCCGATCTCTCATAAATCGGATTGTATCTTTTACCGGACCGGATCTTGCCTTGCAGATGCTCTTATAAAAGGTATCGTCTCCTTTGAGATCGATATTGTTTCCGTCCAGATAAGGAGTAATCGCCTCGGCGCTTTCTGGAGTCATGTAGCCGTTACTTACAAAAACATTTTTCAATCCTCTCTCTCGCGCCGACCTTGCACAATCCAAAGCGTACTCCAGATAAATTGAAGGTTCTGTGTAAGTGTAGGAAATGCTCCTGCACTCTTCGAGTATAGCAGATTCTACAAGTTCGGAAGGAGAGACTTTCATGCCTGCTATCTCACCTCCATGTTGAGCAGGATATTGAGAAATGCCGGCATTCTGACAGTGAAGGCAAAAAAGGTTACATCCTACTGTAGCAACAGAGAAAGAACGGGATCCCGGCAGAAAATGAAAGAGAGGTTTTTTCTCTATGGGATCGCTGTTTATCGAGCAGGGGAAGCCATAAACCAGGGTGTACAAAGTTCCGTTCCTGTTTTCCCTAACCGAACACAATCCTCTTTTGCCCTCACCTATTTTACACCTGTGAGCGCATAGAGAGCACTTGACATATCGATTATCTAGCTTTTCGTAAAACATGGCTTCTTTCATAATAACTTTTACTCCTCCCAGCCGTACCTTCCGATGAGAGGTACAAAAATACAAGGGACATGAGACTCTTCGTTAAATTTGTTTTCCAGTTTTTTCAACTTGACCAATTTTTGAGAAAACTTTTCTCCCACAGGCGCCAGAATCATACCTCCTATTGAAATCTGCTCCTTTAGCAGGTCAGGAATATAGGGAGCGGCGGCAGTGATTAGAATTCTGTCAAAAGGTGATTTTTCAGGCCATCCGAGCGTACCGTCAGAAGTTTTAAGATGAATATTATCATATGCCAGGTCTTTAAGTTTTTCCCCGGTACGTTTGGAGATTTCAGCGATTCGCTCGACTGAAAACACTTCCTTCACAATCTCGGCAAGCACGGCGGCCTGATAACCTGAGCCTGTTCCGATTTCCAGCACTCTCTCATTGCCTTTTAATTCCAGAAGCTCGGTCATTACGGCCACCATGTAGGGCTGCGAAATTGTCTGCCCCATTCCTATAGGCAAAGCCATATCGTCATAGGCCTTTTCACGCATATTCTCGTCGAGAAAGAGATGTCGCTTCACCTTGGACATTGCCCTTAAAACATTGGGATCTATAATCCCGCGAGGCAGAAGCTGGGTCTCGACCATTTTATTTCTCTTTTCTTCGAAGGTCATTCCTGATTACTGCTCCTTACAAAATAAATTTTAAGATTACAAGTCTGAAAAAACTATAGATTGCACAAATTATGTTAATTTATTAACGGTCGGAAACTGTAAATAATGTAATTCTACAGTTAATGGTATTGGGTTTACAGTAATTACTCAATTATAACATAAAGAGCCCTTTAGACCGAGAAGATTCGGTAAGACTCTTTTTGACGCAAAGGGGAAGAATCCTGAGGCCGTATACCAGCCATTTATTTTGGGAATGCTTCTTGATTTGTCGTCAGAGTATGATATCACCTCAAGCAGAGAGCTCGGTTATGGCAGACATGATGTGCTTGTGCTGCCAAAAGAGAGGGATAGGCTTGCCGTGGTGTCGGATGGTAAAAAGGTATGGGTTTCAGACGAGGAGTAAAAAGTGGGGTAAGTGGGGGAGAGTCGTTAGCTCCCCCTCTCATTAAATCAATGTTCTCATATATTCCTTCAATGTATCTGATGCTGAACTTCTTGTCTCTGAGCATGGTACAGAAGATGTACTGATTATCGGTACACCTTCTGTGCTATTTGTATCAGTAAGTTTCCAGCTGCCGGCCGCCGATGGTTTGTTTTTCTTTCCTGTGTAGATAACGTTTTCTCCTGTCAGGCGGGGTATCCTTATTGTTTTATTTTAGCCAGAGTCTCCTCGATTACGCGCATGATTTTTTCGGACTTCACAAGAATGAGAGCATCCCTGTGAGGCGGGACAAAACGGCCTTTATCATTGTCAAAATACCGGCCGGAAGCAAACCGAAAATCATCTGCCAGAGCAAAGCGTGTAAGTATTTCAGCGCCTACATATACATCCTTGCCTTCTATTCCAAATGCCTCTTTCACCAACTTTGTGTCAAGCAGTGATCCGGGGTTAACAGAGCAGATTGCAGGGCCTTTCTCCTTAAGTGAAAAAGCTAAATTTTGCGACCATATCGTCAACGCTACTTTGCTTTGCGCATAGGCTTCGTAGTTTGATAATTTCACGTGTCCCGCCAGGGCCTCCGGATTTACTGGAGACTGGGCGGCTGAGGAAATGTTTAGCACGCTCCCGGAGACGCCAAGGAGTGGCAGCAGCCGTTTTGTAAGGAGATAGGGAGCAAGTGTATTGACAACAAAGCGTAGATCGAGTCCTTCCTGTGTGATTAAATCAGGTGCGTTATAGACTCCGGCGTTATTGATCAGTACATCAAGAGTATCGTAGCGTTTTGTTACGTCATTAGCAAGGGCTTCTACATCGTTCATGCGGGATAGATCAGCCACGAAGCTTTCAACGCTCCCGTCACCAGGGAGCTCAGACAGTTCTTTTTCAGTTTTTTCGAGTTTTTCCGAATTTCTCCCATGTAACAAAACATGTTGGCCCTCTGAGACCAGCATCCGAGCCGTTGCCAACCCGATACCGTCGGTGGCGCCTGTAAGAAGAATGGTTTTCTTCATAATTCAGTCTCCTTTTCTCTGTATGTCTGGTAGTATGTTATCTGCCAGATATTTCAATATTGTTCTAATCGCCGCTATTCGAACTCTTTGTTTATTAAGTTCAGCAGCTCGTTATGATCCATTTCATCAATATAATCGAATGTCTCTTCCTCTGTCCTGTCCTCTTTATATTGTACTTCCTGTAACGATTCTGTTAATTGAGATTTAATAAAATTAAAAATATCGTTAATAGTCGGATAATCAAAAAGAAGACTGACAGGAAGCTCTGTTTCTATAGAATCTGTAAGAAGATTTCGTAATTCTACAGCCATCAGCGAATCGAGTCCCTGATCCATCAGGGGCAGCTCTTTGTCAATATTGTCGGGTGTGTCATAACCCATTACAGTTGCAGTGAATTTATTGATATATGCAAGGAGTATTTCATTTTTCTCTTCAGGGGGCGCCAGGTTTATTTTATTTAAAAGCTCCTTTTCTTTTGCATGGTTCTTTTCTTTGTGACCGGAAGCTGCAATAATTTCAGAAAAGAAAGGGTTCTCTTTCATTCCATAAAGGGCGCTTGAATATCTCTTCCAATCGGCATTAATTGCAATGACGCCGGTTATATCTTTGGCTGTTATCGTTTCGATTAATTTTCTGCCCTCTTCAGGCGTAATCGCTGTTATTCCAAAATTTTCAAGCCTGGTTTTTACTTTTTCATGACCTGAGGTCATACCGGAATTTTTCCAAGGCCCCCAGTTGATGGCAATCGTTTTCACTCCCTTCGTTCTCCCGTAAACCGCAAAGGCGTCCATGAATGCATTGGCTGCGGCATAATTACTCTGTCCCGCACTCCCCGTTATCGAAGCAATCGACGAAAAGAGCACAAAGAAGTCGGGATTCAGATATTTCGTACTCCTGTAAAGGTTCCATGCACCGTCGACTTTCGGTCTCATCACTGCCCTGAATCTCTCCCTGTTCTGCTCTCTTATCACACCGTCATCAAGCACTCCCGCAGCATGAACCACTCCTTTTACCTCGGGCATGCTCTTTTGGATTTCATCTGTCATCCTCTCCATATCCTCTCTCCGGGATACATCTCCTCTTATCGTCTTTACATTGACGCCTTCCGCTCTCAGCTCCTCTATGGCCGCGGCAGCCTCTCCCGACGGCTCTCTTCTTCCCGTAAGCACCAGATTCTTTGCTCCCTTTTCAATCAGCCAACGGGCCGTCTCCATTCCCAGAGCTCCCGTTCCTCCGGTGATCAGATAACTTTTATCTTCCCTTATCTCAACTCCCCTCTCCTTTGTTTCTGTTTCATCTTTTTTCGCTTCCCCTGTTGTAAGCACCACCTTGCCCGTATGTTTCGCCTGCGCCATGTACCGGAAGGCGTCGCTTACCTCCTCCATCTTATACT
>JAREWP010000026.1 GCA_029001845.1 Candidatus Magnetocorallium paracelense
AGTATAAGATGGAGGAGGTAAGCGACGCCTTCCGGTACATGGCGCAGGCGAAACATACGGGCAAGGTGGTGCTTACAACAGGGGAAGCGAAAAAAGATGAAACAGAAACAAAGGAGAGGGGAGTTGAGATAAGGGAAGATAAAAGTTATCTGATCACCGGAGGAACGGGAGCTCTGGGAATGGAGACGGCCCGTTGGCTGATTGAAAAGGGAGCAAAGAATCTGGTGCTTACGGGAAGAAGAGAGCCGTCGGGAGGGGCTGCCGCGGCCATAGAGGAGCTGAGAGACAAAGGCGTCAATGTAAAGACGATAAGAGGAGATGTATCCCGGAGAGAGGATATGGAGAGGATGACAGATGAAATCCAAAAGAGCATGCCCGAGGTAAAAGGAGTGGTTCATGCTGCGGGAGTGCTTGATGACGGTGTGATAAGAGAGCAGAACAGGGAGAGATTCAGGGCAGTGATGAGACCGAAAGTCGACGGTGCATGGAACCTTTACAGGAGTACGAAAGATCTGAATCCCGACTTCTTTGTGCTCTTTTCGTCGATTGCTTCGATAACGGGGAGTGCGGGACAGAGTAATTATGCCGCAGCCAATGCATTCATGGACTCCTTTGCGGTTTACGGGAGAACGAAGGGAGTGAAAACGATTGCCATCAACTGGGGGCCTTGGAAAAATTCCGGTATGACCACTTCTGTCACTGAGAGAGACAAAAGGAGATGGAAGAAGGCGGGCATTACCGGCATTACTTCTGAAAAGGCAATGTCTGATCTGGAAAAAGTTCTTGCTGACGACATGACTCAGGCGGCAATCCTTTCGATAATTTGGCCAAAATACCTACAGTATTTTTACGACCGCGAGATTCCTCCCTTTTTTAAAGAGCTTGTCAATAAAAAAGATTTGAATGTCATTGATAAAAAAACTGCTTTACTTGACGATATGGAAAACGCCGCGCCGGGAGAGCGGCTTTCTCTATTGCAATCTCATATACGTTCCGAGGCCGCCGCTGTTTTAGGCATGGATAAACCCGATCAAATAGGTTTGAGAGAAGGATTTTTCGATCTTGGCATAGATTCGCTTATGGCTGTTGAATTAAGAAACCGTCTTGAAAAAACAACCGACGCCTCCCTTGCCTCAACTCTCATATTCGACTATCCCACTGTAGAAAAACTTGCTATATATCTGGCGGTAAATATTTTTTCCATTCAGCTTTCCGATAACAGTGAAGAGAATGAAAAAGAGACTGTCGACGATGATCTGAGCGAGCTGGATGAGCTGTCAGAAGACGAGATGTTGGATTTGCTGGACAAAAAACTGGATTTACTGGAGGATATGGAGTAGTTTTTACATTGCTCATTTTAAAGCTTATTATTTATAATAGGTCAATGAGTTTTACTCATACCAACCATACAAACAGGAGGACATAATGTACATGAGACATTCACACCTACTAACTTTTGTTGCACTGATAGCGGCAGCACTTTTTTTAACAATCCCAGGTTACTCGGAAGCGGACCTTTTTGACGATCTGACGGGAGACGTTGTAGACGATGCAA
This sequence comes from Candidatus Magnetocorallium paracelense, assembly GCA_029001845.1. GTDB lineage: Bacteria > Nitrospirota > Thermodesulfovibrionia > Thermodesulfovibrionales > Magnetobacteriaceae > Magnetocorallium > Magnetocorallium paracelense. The sequence continues at coordinate 1,556 of JAREWP010000026.1, forward strand.
TGGAATATCTCGACTCAGACGAAGACGGCGTAATCGACGAATGGGATAACTGCCCTGACACCCCCCCGAACTCATATACAGACAAAGAAGGCTGTACCGGTGAAGGAATGGAAATGGAAGGCGGTTATGCTTATTTTGAAGACAATCTGGATATCTATATCCCTGCTATCGTATATAACGATCCCTTTGTTGGTGAAATGATGCTTTGGATGGAATTGGCATTTGTTCCATCATTGGACGGTGAGCTCTTATGGGAGTTCTATGACTATGGATTTTTAGACGATTTTGATATGGGCGATGACGATATGGACGACGATGATATGAATGGCGACGATATGGATGACGATGATATGAATGACGACGCAAAGGTTCAGATGGGCGCTGAACTCTATGCCGAAAACTGTGCTTCCTGTCATGGCGATGACGCTACAGGTGATTTCGGACCTAATATACAGGGTAAAGACGCCGACGATATCGAGGACGAAATTGAGAACAACTCATTTATGGGCTTTCTGGATTTCCTGACGTCTGAGGACTTAGATGCAATCGCAGCTTACCTTGACTCTTTGGAAGATGACGATCATGATGACCACGACCACTAATGATGACGATCTTTAATATTCATATTTTAAAAGCATGGGGAAATCCCCCATGCTTTTAAAACTCAACCCAATTATCTATAAAACTAACCCATCCTCCTGAACAAATACTGATGTAAGTAATTGATATTTTTCATATCGATCTTCGTCACATCCTCGCCGGTTGCTTTATTAATCTTATCGACAAACGTATTGATATAGGGCCTTGATGATGTTATAGGCTTTAATTGACGAAGAAAATTCAGTGTCAGCTCTTTTGCTTCATGATTACTGTACATCTCCTGATTGTCAAACTTTTTACCCTTATATTTTTCGACATAGTAATCTCTGATCAAATCGGCCTTGCTTCTGAATTCGCTAAGGGCAGGCGGGGGAAACAACCTCTCTACAGTCTCTTTAAAGGGCCTCAACATCTGCCTTGTAATCAAATAATCTATTTCGGAAAATCGGGTGATCCTCTTTCTGCTTTCAGGATGCCCTCTTGGCAGTAGTTTATCTTCCAGCTCATGGATAATGAAGGCGAAAAGTGTGTCCTCTCGCATACTGTGAACGTCCAAAAACTCCGTTCTCTTCAGAACATCGAGCAACAAACTACAGAGGGATGTATAAAACTTCTCCATTGTTTCATTACGCTCATCAGGGGGATTATTCAGATAGTTTACAATCTTCCCGGGATCGCCTTCGAGAACCTTATCGTCCCTGGCTTTTGTTATGAAGCTCAATATCATGGCGTTCGCCCAATTATTCACTGTTAAGTAAGGAAGAAAGGAGTTTATTCTTTTAAGCATCCTCTCTTCATCAAAATCGGTGTTTTCTTCCAAGCCCGACCTCCTTTAAATATGGTAACTACTTAGGCGTACAGACTGAAGGCTGAAGAGTGTCAGGTAAAACATAGGTTATCGATAAAACTGTAAGCTTTTTATTGATCAACGCACCAAATTCATTTGATGTTTCGCTTCAGCCTAAATATAATGTTACGCCCTTCATTCTGAATCTGCTTCAAGGGAGTTTTTTTCTATCTTTTCATCTTCCATTGTCAAAGCCCAAGTTCGAACAATAAACTTGAGATCACCTGATTGCTGAGAAGCATACCCTTATCGGTAAGCTTTATTCTGTTTCCTCCGGTCTCGATAAATCCCATTTCCCGACAGGTCTCTATGGTTTTACTCTTACTATCAATACTATCCATAGATACTCCCTCGGACGTTCTCAATCCAAGAAAAATTTGTTCCGAGAAAATATCCCTCTCAGACAACAGCGTCTCCTCTACCGTTGCAGAGAGACTATTTTCTGTTAAATAAATGTATTTCTTTAAATCTTTTACATTTGAATATCTCCTTCCTTTGATGTGGGAGTGAGCCGAAGCTCCGACCCCGGCATACTCTCCCCTTCTCCAGTAGTTCAAATTATGAGTGCATTCATAGCCCGGACAGGCGTAATTGGATATCTCATAGTGACGGAATCCCGCCCGGCCAAGTCTTTCGATCGTGTTGTAGTAGATATCTGACAGCACCTCGTCCTCCATTGGCTTGATATCACCCTTTCTCAGCAAAGACTCAAATGGCGTATCCTGCTCTATGGTCAGCTCATATGCCGAGATATGTGGAGGAGAGAAATCCACAGCGCTGGCGAGATTAAAAGTCCAGTCTTCGATCTCCTGTCCCGGTATTGCATACATAAGATCAATGGAAAAATTATCGAATTCATTCCCGACGGATTCAATCGCTTTTTGGGCCTGGGCAGAGTCATGCGCTCTGCCGAGTAAAAGAAGTTCTCTCTCAATAAAAGATTGTACTCCCAGGCTGAATCTGTTTATTCCAGCTGACTTTAGTGACCTTGACTTATAATGATCTATGGCGCCGGGATTTGACTCTATTGTGATCTCTATGTTGTTATGCAGTGTGAAATGGCTGTAAATAAAATCGATCAGGCCTGCTATCGTATTTGTTTTTAATATTCCCGGAGTACCGCCTCCTATATATATCCCTCTGAGGATATCGATTTCTTCTTTCTTTATCGTCAGTTCCTTCATTAAAGCCGATACATATTGATCTGCCAGTTGATCATCATAAACAATCGAATAGAAGTCACAATATTTACATTTGCAGATACAGAAAGGAATATGTACATACAAAAACTCAGCCATAATGATTCACGCAAAGAGGATACGTTTTCCCTTCATTTTTTCATTGCATCGTTTTGCAGGTCAGTGGAAAGCATGAAAATTATTCATTGAGGATCGTTTTACTCGCCTATAATCTTTACAAGAATCCTCTTTCTGCGTCTGCCGTCGAATTCGCCGTAGAATATTTGCTCCCACGTACCGAAGTCCAGGTTTCCCTCTGTTACGGCCACAATCACTTCTCTTCCCATAATCTGCCTCTTCATATGGGCGTCTGCATTGTCTTCACCAACATTATGTCGGTACTGTGACACCGGTTCATGGGGCGCCAGTTTTTCGAGCCAGACTTCATAATCGTGGTGCAGGCCAGATTCATCGTCATTGATAAAGACCGAAGCTGTTATATGCATGGCGTTTACAAGAACGATTCCTTCGCGAATTCCGCTTTCTTGGAGGCATTTCTCCACCTCCGGAGTAATATTGATAAAAGCCCGTCTTGTTGGAACATCGAACCAAAGCTCTTTTCTAAAACTTTTCATTTCTCACCTCGAAATATTGTAGCATAGATTGGCATAGATAGTCCCCTTACAGAGACAGATAGAGTTATGAAATATGGTATAATTTCCGCTCTCCTTGCTTCAACCCTTGTTATGGTTATATATAATTTTCATGTTTTGCATTTAGCTTTTTTAAAATATTGTGAGTACAAAATTCGAACCTTAAAGGAGGTTTCATTTATGAAAAAGAAAGTAATAATTGTTGGCGCCGGCCCGGGAGGGCTTTCGACTGCCATGCTGTTAACTCATAAAGGCTATGATGTCGTAATCTTTGAAAAGAATCCCGATACGGGCGGAAGAAACGACAGATTTCAGCTTGGTGCTTTCACCTTTGACGTTGGACCTACTTTTTTAATGTTGCCCCAATTCGCCAATGAAATTTTCGCCCTTGCCGGTAAAAAGATGAGCGATTATGTGGAAATAAAAAATATCGATCCCCTATACAGAATCAAGTTCAACGACGGAACTGAATTTTTCCCTTCATCGGATTTGGAAAAAACAATTTCCGAGATATCCAGAGTTTTTCCCGAAGATGTGGATAACTATATCAGATTTAAGAAAACCGAAGGGTACAGATATAACAGAGTGGAAAAATGTTTTAAAGCGCCGTACACCCGATTTACTGATTTTTTAAGACCTTTTTTTATCGAGGCGTTACCTCAGATGGATATGTTCAATACACTTCAAAACAGGCTCAAGAGCTACTTCACAAATGACAGGATGAGATATGCAATGTCCTTTCAGACAAAATATATCGGCATGTCTCCATGGAAGTCACCTTCCGCCTATTCGTTAATCCCCTATATTGAGCACAAATGGGGAGTGCATCACGTAACAGGAGGATTGAATAGAATATCGAAGGCAATGGCGGAAGTAGTACAAGAATACGGCGGAATTATTCATACCTCTACGCCTGTCAGGAAAATTATCTCCAAGAACAGAAAAGCCATTGGCGTGACCCTTGAAAATGGGGAGAACGTTTACGGAGACTATGTTGTCATAAACGCCGACTTCGCATACGCCATGTCGAATCTCGTTGACAACAGAAAGAAGTATACAGAGGCCAACTTAAGGAAAAGAGAGTATTCTGCATCCACTTTTATGCTCTATCTTGGCGTAAAAAAGCAATATGACATATCTCACCATAATTTAATTATTGGAGATCAATTCAGAGATTATATGGATGAAATTACAATGACCAAAGAGCCGTCCACCACCTCGCTTGTATACATTCACAATCCTGTAGTTACGGATAAAACACTGGCGCCAGAGGGAAACTCTTCCATATATGTTCTTGTGCCCGTGCCAAACAAAAAAGCGCCCCTTCCATGGGACGAAATTAAGAGTGATTTCAGAAATCGCGTGTTGGATTTAATAAAAACACAGACAGAATTAAAAGACCTGGAAAATAATATTATAGAGGAGAAGATAATGACGCCCGATGACTGGGTAAGAGATTTTAATGTTTATAACGGAGCTGTCTTTAATCTCAGCCATGCCATGAATCAGATGTTTTATTTCAGGCCGCACAACAAATCCGAGGAGCTTGACAACTGCTACATTGTAGGTGGAGGCACTCACCCGGGAAGCGGTCTGCCGACGATCTACATTTCCGCCGTAATATCGTCAGAGCTGATAATAAAGGATGACACAGGCGATAAAGGCAGGTGTTTTGATAAAACCTGGCTTTAAATAAACCTGTCAAATTCGATCTGTTTTGGTTGAAATTGTCACAAAGACATCTGCAAGCTTATGCATAAAAGCTTGCAGATGTTTGCCATTAGCGAATTTTCATTGTAACCAGGATTCGTTGCATACTTTATTCGTCGGCAGACACGATATGACCGAAAAAGTGCGTATACTCTGTACTCGTTCCATTGATATCGACAACTTTTGAACTACCGCTCACACCTAATTCCAGATAAGCTTCATCTCCTGCATCCATATCAGCAAGAACAGCGGCTGATGATACAGCAAGCTCCGATCCGGCGACTGTATTATAAGGATCAACCTTAATTACACGATAAAACCTGTTACTTGTCTCTATATCAACATAGAACGATGTATGTGAAGAGGTAATGCCACTTATATATACTTTTGCTCCCAATAAATAGACTCCGTCAACAGGCGCCGTAAATTTGCCGTTTGAACTATCAAAATTGTCATTCAGGTCAAAAATTTCAGTAAACCCGTAAGTTGTGGTGTTAAGGCTTACTGAGGTGCCATCTCCTGTTTTGTCTGTGTGTGCTGAACTAAGATATGCGGAAAATGCGGTGCGCTCCAGATTTCCGATGCGATTGCCTTTCCAGCACTCACCGTTCTGTTCATATCCGTCATCATTCAGATCATAATGTACATATCCTGTCGGGCAATTACCATTACCTCCTTCAGATGTCGGATCTGTGACATCTGCAACTTCAACCTGTTGTTTTGCATGGGCGGTATCGAGATGTGTGAGTGTGAATATCGATAGGAAAATAAAAATTGCACTTAAAAAATAAATAGATTTTTTCATTGTTACCTCCTGAATCATGTTTTGTTGTTTGAATTTTTTTAAGTCCTTTACATGTTAATCCTGGTTTTTACATCGTCCTAAGCATTTTCTCTGTTTCACATATATTGCACGCTTCACCTCCTTATTTAAATATAGTTATTAATATCAACAATATAAGTTGTTAATATATATTATATGCTTTAATGTTATGTTATTTATTATTAATGAATCAACTTCATGTCAACATCGCTTTAGTATCTAAAAGCTCATATTAACACATGTGAAAGAGGGATGTCATTAGAAAATTTTTCACGCATTTTGCAAGAGATTGCACAATTATTTTATGTAGCATGCTTTTAAGATGAAAAACCATTTTATGTGGATATAAAATCCGCCGAAGACGTTAACTTGATTTTCCTTATCTGATTGCCGATAGCTGACAGCTTACTGTTTTTTGTACTAAGGATAAAATGATGACGAATGTAAGACATTTTTTACTTCACCTGTACTATTTGACAAAATATAGAATAATATAATATATAGGCTTCTTCCCATATGCGTCGTTCAGGGAAGTTATCATCTATGCCTGAAGGAACAATAAAGGTGACTGTTCAACACTTATTCTTTGCTTATCCTGTAATCCAGTCTGAAGAGTTACCCAAACAATACAAAAGATAACAGAATGATGAAGCTGAAGATACTTATCATAGAGGATGAGAAAAAGATAGCCGATATCGTATCGGCTTATCTTAAGAAGGAAGGTTATATCGTTAATGTTGCGCTTACCGGGGTTGACGGTCTTAATAAGTTGAAAGAGACGCCCGATCTGATTGTCCTCGATCTTATGCTTCCTGATATGGATGGAGAGGATATTTGTAAAACAATCAGGCAGAGTTCCGATGTACCCATAATTATGCTGACTGCAAAGAGCCGTGAGGATGAGAGGATAAAGGGATTATTGATGGGCGCTGACGACTATGTGGTTAAACCTTTCAGCCCCAAAGAGCTGGTCGCAAGAGTTGGCGTTATACTGAAAAGAGCAGGGAAAAAAGAGAAGGTTATTACCTTTAATAATGGCAGGCTCCTGATTAACAAAAGTACAAATGAGATAAAAAAAGACGATAAGGTAATCACACTGACACAGACCGAGTTCAGTATCCTTACAGTATTGTCGGAAAATGCAGGCAGAGTTCTTAACAGAGAGCAGATTGTTAATTTATGTCTTGGCCATGATTTTGAAGGATTTGAGAGAACAATAGATGCACACATAAAAAATTTGCGGCAAAAAATAGAAATCAATCCTCGTAAGCCGGAGTTTATAAAAACTATATACGGTCTTGGCTATAAATTCACAGGAGTTAAAGATGAAGACTAAGATATTTATTTCATTCATTATTGTAATTATGACAGCTCTGATTTCCAGCTTTATCTTTAAGTGGTTAATAATCAGGGATTTTGACGAATACACCGATACAGCCGGGAGAACGAGCGAATATTGGATTAAAACCGCAGTAGAGGAGAGTTATGTTAAGGGAAGAAGCGATCATGCAGCCCTTTTTGAGGCTCTGCACTGGGGACTCATGCTTGGATTCGATTTCGAATTGACAGACAGCAGCGGTCACACTGTTATGAACTCCGAAACCGTTCTTCAAAGATTGAAGCCGACTATGAAAAAACGGATGGAGGAGAGCCTGAACCTTGAAAATCCTGAGGGAGAATACAGTGACTACAAAATCAAAGCGAGAGATATATCGGGATCGTTGGAATATACAGTTGGGATGCTCAGGATAAGACCATTGGCAAAGTACGGCCTTCTGGCCGCCAAGGAAGAGGTGCTGAAAAACAGGGCCAAGTATTTCATGCTCATTTCGTTTGTAATAGCAGGAGGGGGCTCCGTAATCCTTGCTCTCCTTTTCAGTACGCTTTTATCGAATCCTCTCAAGCATCTCAAAGAAGCTTCAATAAAAATTGCAAACAGAGAGTTCGATGTAAAGGTGCCTGTTGAGAGCAGGGACGAGATCGGGAGTCTTGCGTCATCTTTTAATTATATGGCAGAAGCCCTCTCTCGTGAGGATCGTTTTAGGAAGCATCTGATGACAAACATCACCCATGAGCTCAGAACGCCTCTGACTATAATGAAAGCCAATATCGAGGCCATGGCGGACGGTGTCGTTGAAAATATCTCCGAGGGATTGAACAACCTGAGGGAAGGAACGGAAAAGCTCATTTCCCTTGTTAGAGGAATTGAGGACATAACAAAGGCGGAAGAGGGTTTTTTTAAGAAAGGGGAATATAAAAAAATTAATTTAAGAGAGTTCCTTAACAGCGTGCTTGCGAATTTCAGCCCAATGGCTGTGGACAAAGCAGTGGAATTAGTTTTGTATAACGATGATTCCATTGATGTTACCACAGATAGTGAGAAGTTATCGACAATTGCAGGAAATCTCATCTCAAACGCCGTTTTATATACCGAAAAAGGCAGTGTTACGATTGAATATGGCAAAGGGGAAAAAGAATTTTATATTAATGTTAAGGATACCGGTGCAGGTATCTCCGACAAAGAGAGGGATATGATCTTTAGCCGTTTCTATAGAGGGCGTGCTTCAAAGGGGATGGGGATCGGCCTGTCTATCGTTAAGGAACTGGTGGAAATTATGGATGGGGAAATTGTGCTAGAAAGCGGGAAAGGGCAGGGCGCGCTCTTTCAGGTAAGACTTCCTCTATTGAACTGAACATATTGAATTGCAGTTCCCAATGAGTGCACATACAACTCTACTTTTTTTAAATGTTTAAAACTCCATTTGATAATGTTAATAAAAAAGGTAACGACTCAGGTAGCCGTGTTTTTGGAAAGAAGCTGTGAAAATCACGGATAAACAAGTTAATTGGGAGCAGTGCCTAGTTATGTGGTTTCATTTTGTTTTAATTCGTAAGCAATTGTATCCGCACTTAAATCTTGTTCATTGGGCCATGCGATTCCACAAAAAAAAGGTTTTACCTGCTTGAAATAATTTTTATCTTTTAACTGTGTAAAAACGCCTTTCTCAAGATAAGGTTTGACATCAAAAATCCCGGAACGTCCATCAGACAATTCAATAAATAACGTATAATCATTATTTGCATTAACTTTTTTTACTTTTAACACTTTTCACCTCAACGGTTCTATTTTATGGGGTTGCTGACCTTCAACTGCCAGTTTCCAATCAGCCATTAGATTTTCTTGGTGTATTTCAACCCATGCTTTTATTAATTTCAGTTCAATGTCATTAACTTAAGGAGCAAAGCAGCTTCCGCCTTCAGCGGCTAAACTCGAAGGCTCCGCTCCGCTGCGCCTTCTCAAACATGACCCGCTTCCGTCGGAAGGTGCTTCACCCCTTAAGTTAATGGTATTGAATTTCAGTTTATTATTTGGCATTTCACCTTTTATAACATCTCCATCCGGTATTGAAATAACCGCGTCATACTCAGCATAATTCGCATGAATGTGAGGTGTCTTATGTTCTTTATTATCAAAATAATACATATAGATAATTATTCCATAAAACATCGAAATAGCTGGCATATTAATATCTCCTTGTTTCCTAATTTTGACTTGTCCCAAATACCTCCATTCTTTCTGTTCTCCCCGCCCTCACGAGATTTAAATCTATATAGGCTAGTCAATCCGAGTCTATGACCAGGCGGATCAACACAAAGCATGAAAATTGTTAATTGTTAAAAAAGTAATCCTGATAATTTTAAAGAAGTTTTTATAAAAGCCGGATTGGAATAGGCACACGACTACTATCGTTTATTGAAGGCGGAATCATTTTGCTCTTTTCTCTTCAACTGACTTTGGACACCTGATGAACAATGAATCTTACGCAGGCATTGTAATAATAAAGATTGCCCCTTCCCCCTCCCTGCTCTCGCATGTAATATTGCCTCTAAGTGCCTTATTGACTATATTGTAGGTGATATGAAGCCCCAGGCCGGTTCCGCCGTGTGACCTTTTTGTAGTAAAAAAGGGATCGAATATTTTTTTGAGATTTTGCTCGGGAATCCCCTTGCCGTCATCAATGTATTTCAAAATAATATGATCCTTTTCCTTTAATACTTTTATGAAAATACTCCCCTTCTCCTGGTCTTCATAGGCATGGAAGATGGAGTTCATAACCAGATTGGTGACGACTTGGGCCAAAGCACCGGGAGAACATTCTATTTCAATCTCATCGGGACAATTTATAGTGATTGTATGGGATGTCTTCTGCAGTTCCGGCTTGAGAGTAAAAATGATGTCTTCAAGATAGCTTTTCAACTGGAACTTTCTCTCTTCACCGCTGGACTGATCGGCGGAGACCATCTTAAAGCTCCTAATTAAATCGCTTGTGCGATTGAGATTTTTTAAAGTGAGGTTGCCGGCTTCTATGATGGTGAAGATATAATCCTTTAATTTATTTTTTGTTAAAGTGTTCTTGTCAAACTCCCTGTTCAGGGACATGATCTCTTTTACAATGTGTGAGCTGCCCGTCACAGCAATCCCCACAGGAGTATTTATCTCATGAGCCACACCGGTGACCAATCGTCCGAGGGAAGCCATCTTTTCCGATTGGATCAACTGCTCTTGTTTCTCTTTCAGTTCTCTGTAAGCGACTTTGATTTCTCTTTCTGCATGTTTCAGCTTTGTTATGTCCTGTGCGACACAGACAATTCCCGTGATCATACCGCCTCTCTTTCTCATCACAGTACCGGAAAAGATCACAGGGATATCGTTGCCTTCTTTTGAGATATAAACATCTTCAGTGTTCTCGATTGCGCCCTTTTCGATCAAATCAGGTATCCCTTTTAGCTCAAAAGGAGTTTCTCGTTGAAAAATAGTGTCAATGGATTTGCCGATAAGTTCGCTTTCTCTATAACCAAGCAGATTCAAGGCGGCCTTGTTCGCCTTCTCGATGAGTCCCTCCGGTGACAGGACAATCAGGGAATTGAACATGCTCTCCAATATATTGTCAACATACTCTTTTGATACTGTGGTTGTGTTTAAATCGACGGACATCTTTTCAAATGTTGCGGCAAGCTCGCCAATTTCATCGGATCTTCTGATCGGCATGGTCATATTATATTCTCCCATACCGATTTTTTCGGCAAATAAGGAAAGAATCTTGATGGGACGACTCAATGTACGGGCAATAAGCAGAGACAAAATCAATCCAACCACGGAGAGAATCAGAGTGATCAAAACAATGGTAATAATGGTTTTTCGATCGTTCCGGTCATAAATCTCTTTCAGGTTATGTTCAACTTTCTTTATATCTTCATGGATGCCCTTAATAGACAGGCCGACTTCAACACCGCCGAGTAATTCATCATGGATAATAATAGGCATGGCCAATGTTATTACATTATTATCGACATTAAATATCAGTTTCCGCTCTTCTAATGTATTCTTGCTCACAGCGTTTTCAACTACCAGGTTCAGGAGCCTGTTCTCCTTTGTCCCATCGTGCGTAATTTTTCCTGACGAATCGAATATATATATATATAGCACATCTTCCTGAGCTCTTACCGCTTTGGAAATGTCGCGAATCGTTTCCATGTCGTATTGATACATTGGGTTAACGAGAACTTCGGCTGTGTTACCGATGAGAATCTCCCCCCTTTTTCGTAGTTGCTTGATCAGATCGGTTCTCATAGATGCGGAACTTAGTCGCATTACTTCGTTCGCCGAAATCTTCAACTGCACAAGGAGCGATATGGACATAACCAGTACTACCGAAAGAATAATGGAAAGAATAATAATGGAATACTTAGCCTGCAGAGAGAGTCTCATTTATTTTAAATCGCTTTCGATATATTTCAGGCTCTCCCGTGCTTCATCTAAATCCTTCATTGCTTCCTCATCGAGCATGTCGAATTTTTTGGTCTTTGAATAGGCCTTAAGAACAGCCTTTGCTTCCGGATCATTGTGAGCATTAAGGAGGATTTGCCGTAATCTCTCTTTTACAGACTCATTAAGGCCCTTTCTCACCAGCTCGACAGCTCTTGGGAAAGGTTTTGTGGCGTATAATATCTCCAGATCATCCTTGAACGCCTTAGGCGCGTCATCAAGGTCCTCCCAGTCCAAATTGCTAAAGGCGCCGGCGTCCGCCAGTTTTTTGTAGACCCACATGGTAACGTTTATTTCTCCACCGGCAAAAGCATACCCGACTTTATCAGGGGGGGAGGAGACCCTGGGCGAAGAGAGCTGGACAGTCGATAGTCCGTGCCTTTTTAATACCAAAAGGGGAACAAAAAAGGAGGTCGTTGACCCGGGGTCTTCAAAGGCTATTTTTTTCCCCTTCAAGTCAGCTATCGTTTTTATACCTTCATCTTTATGAGTAAAAAATACAGTATAGTAATCGGGAGTATTCTTTTTCCATCTTCTGAGGATGATTTCTGCGTCAGTCTCCTTCGATATAATGAGAGCGGAAAAAAAAGACTCCGTCACCCAATCCACCTTACCTTCTTTCAGAAACCAAATTATTTGCTCATTATCTTTGGCCATCAGTACTTTTCCCTCTGTAATCCCCAAATCCTGCATATGACCGACAACATAATCGACTATCGGTTTTAAACGTTTATAGTGCTTTTGGGGATTATCGCTCACCCGGCCGATGACAAGGGCGCTCTTTCCTTCCTCTACTTCCGCCACACAATTAGCGGAGAAAAAAGTTAATGAGATAAATAGCAAAAACAAAGGGTGTAAAAAAAGTGTTTTCATTGATTTTCCTCCTTTTTCCATCTCCCTAAAACTTAAACTGAAGTTGTAACAGAAACTCGTCATTATCGATATCCTTACCCCCTGTATCCTCATCGTTCAGATTATATTCCACTTTACATTTCAAACGCTTTTCAATTTCAGCGATAAGGGCGAATGTATGTCTCTCTCTCTCCCAAGTGAGGAAATTGGAGAGGGAGGAAGGATAGTCCGTATCCAGTCTGTCGTATCGATAAAGGGGCTCTATTGACCGAACAAATTTTACTCCTTTGAATTTGAATTTATAAGAAGGCTGCAAATACCAGCCCTCTCTTTCCAGCTCGCCGTCTCTTGAATAAATGTATTGGCTGAAGAATCGTAACCCCCTTAGATTATAGTACAGGTTCCCTCCAAAGATATAATTTTTTTTCCTGTCGGATTCATAGTCGGGAAGCTCCTCTTTAAGAAAGTCGATATCCTTGTCACTGAGCCTTGAAAGATAGGAAAACAGAAGGATATCGACTTTGTGCGCTTTTTTAAATTTGCCTTTATACCCGACACCAACACCAAACTCCTTGGAGTCATTGTAGTCTCTGTTTTTATCGTCGTCCTGAATAATCGGAAACGAATCGTCTTCACCGATCTCCTTCTCTTTAAGGCGCAAGCCGTTTGAGAGGGAAAGACGATAATATAAGGGGTTAAACTCCCCGCCAATCTCTATGCCGATATCCTCATCTCTCCAAAAGGCGATACCACTGAGTGGATAGGTCTCCGTCCTCCTGCCAGGTTTGATAAATTTTTCTTGTAACCCCGCTTTGATATAGGAGTTGAATGGCAGATCCGAAAAGGTGACATAGGCCTCGTCCAGCTTTGTCTCGCCGGGTTTGGCTTTTACCTCGCCGAACAGCGTTATATCCTCTCTGAGTTTCGCCTCTATTCTTAATTCGAACTGGTCTATTTGAAACTGACCGTATGGAATGTCTGTGGAGCCTGCGGGATGATTATTTTCATTTTGTACATCTCTGTACTCAAGTTCAAGTTTCGCTCCGATTCTTACTTTCTCACCCTTCATAGAAGGGAGCCATGTCTCTTCCGATTGTTTCTCAAGAGCAGTCATACGCTCCTTTAGTTGCTCCACTTTCTGTGACGGTATGTCGGCCTCTTGGCCTTTCTCCTTGTTTTCAAGAGAATCCAACCGTTTCTGTAAGTTAAGAATAATGTCTTTGAGAAGGAGATTTTCCTGCTCAAGGGATTTGATTCTCTCTTCGATATTGTCCGCCATAGACAAAACCGGCAGAAAAAAGATGAATAATGTGAACAATAGTACCTTGCAAATCTGATTCATAAGCGCCTCCCGGAGATTTTTTTATTATACCTTATCGCTAATGTCTAAATGTTGCTGAAAACATAAAAGTAACATAATGTTTTCGCACTATTTAGGAGTAAAGCCAAATCGTGAGCATTGATCGTACAATCCGGGAAGAGGATATTACAAACTCGGCATGTAACTATTCAGGCAGGATTACAGTAAAAAGAATTCAAGAAGAATTGTATCGATCATGGATTAAATCCTGGAAACCCGGTAAAATAATAAATTAAAAAAGATGGATTCAACTGGGGGCAAACTTTACGTTACCTATTTTTATTCAGCTCACCGAATTTATAAACATCTTTCAAATCATGTGTGTTTAACTTTTGCGGGTATCTCTTTTGCCAATCAAAATGCTTACATTTATTTGATGCATTCATAATTCGGACGGTAATAATTTAAATGGTTTGTTATTTTTTCTCCTGTATATTCTGAAATCCTTATGGTCTAAAGTGAACACTGTCGAAATATCTTCCTTAATTGCTATGGATACCAGAGAAGAGTCGGCAAAATCCATTGGAAGGTCTTGATACTTGTTCATCAGATATCTGCATCTTTTATAAAGAGCCCGATCAAGGTCATAAATACCTAAGTAGCCCTGATCAAGAAATTCCCATAAAGCATTCTGCACTTCCCATGAAAAACTCAGAAGATAAAAGGCTTCCGTTAAAACCGGAGCTGTTGTGATCAAAGAAAATTTAAAGCTTTTCAGTAAATCGAGACTTGTATTATGATAATTGTCGCTTTTATCGAAGAGAGAAACAAGAGGCCCTGTATCAACAAGGATTATCAACTTTTCTCAGCCTTTCTCTAATTATTTCCTCTGCTCTTACAGAGAGGTTTCCGTCGCCGCTGCCCGGACAATCCTCAATCAGTTGTCTGACAAATTCATGAGGTTCTTTTCTTTTCTCTTTTATCAGAGGAAGACAATATGAATGTAATGATTCTTTTATAACATTGCTTTTCGTTGTTTTAAGAATCCCGGCTGCCTTCTCCAACATATCTTCCGTCTCATTATCTAATCTGACACTTAATGGCATAATATCTCCTGTCGCTCTTGTAATACATAATTGTATCACATAGAGGCTATCCTGTCAATATTGCGTATTAAAGTATTATTTGCATGGCATTTATGTTGTTAGTTCTATTAAGAGTCGTTTTCAGTTTTGAAAATATTGCTAAAGTCTTCTCCTAACGGGTGAAGATTATTGTCAACGGCTTCGGTTATCTCCTCAACCTTATCAAATATGGTCGGTAGAGTTAATTCAGGGAATTTTGATATTCTCCCATGAGCCAATTCGCATCTCCAATAATAAAATTGATCAATATCACTATAAAACTTATGGGTTTGTGAAATTGACAACTGTACTCTTAACATAAATCCTAATTCTTTGTAATTCTCACCTTCTATTTCAAGTGCCTTTTCATTAATGAATAATTCAAATTGCCCCCAAAAAAGAACAAAATAAGCGTATTCGTTGATACGAGATAATTCAATAAGTCTTGAATGTTCAGCATAATCTTTACGAAACACAGCATCATCAATTATTCTTATAAAGTGTTTTTCGACTTGTGAATATGCCTTGCGGATTAATTCATAGTTTTTCATGAAAAAAGATCCTCATCTTCAATAATCTTAATCAGGATAGTCTTGTTGAAGGCTATTCTTTCTTTTCTTTTAGAAGGATTCACTATCGTCCATTGACTTGGTTCGCCATCATCTCCTCCTAAATCTATTAAAATGTATTGATTATTATTAGTAGTGATATTAACTCTGCCGTTAGAGCCTATTACCCATAGTCCCATAGGTACAAATGATACTCTATTTTTATTAAAGAGAATCGCCATTGCAGGAATAGAATCAGGATCAATGTTAAATTTCTGCATAAGCTCCTCTCTAACCTGAGGAATCATAGATTCCTTAAGTTCAATTTTTTTTAAAATTTTAGTCCAATTTTTAATATCGCTATAGAGATCGTTTAGTCTTTTTTTCCAATCAGATATCCGCCATACGATATATTCGCGGTTTATTTGTTTTTTATTTTTTTCCATTAGTGATATCCTCGTTTTTAATAAATAATATAATTAACGGCCTCGGACAAGCCTGAGCCAAGCAGGCTATACTTTTTATTGTTGTGCTTTTTATACAAGATTATAATGATAACGGGAAAATCAGCAGCGTTAGTCTGCTGCATTTTTTTATAGAATATTGACTGTTTAAGGATTTTCTGTGGTCCGCCCTCCCTGTCACCTTGTTATTCCTGTTTTCCCTTTTTTACATATTCCATTGCCATACTGCTGAGTTGTTTAACACTAAGATCATTCCATAAGCCTCTTTGCCACTCGGTGTAATCAAAGTGAGTGACAAATAGGCCGGTCTATATACTAATTGAAATAGTTTATCAGTTTTAACAAAAAAGCTGCAAGAAAAATATCAAAAAATTTTTCCTGTAGAATATTGCAGAAATTTTCCTGAAGTGCTTTTTCGAGCTTGCTTTAGATTTCTATTGGAGGAGGCTTTAGTTTTTTTGCTACTTTTTGAATAAGTGAAGGAACTGAATCAGGATGAATTTTGATTGAATAGATAAAAGTTAAATTCCGTTAAAGCATTGCCTTTCCCACACTCTTTTTGTAAACTAAAAAAAGACGTACTATTCAGGTGAATAGGCTGAAGACAGATAATAGCTGCACTCCGGCAACCGTATCCGCTCTGTTTTACGAGGAGAAATTATGGACAATGAAGGTCATAACAAGGTTTTTGATTTAAATCTTTTAATTAAAAATTTACCACCTCAGGGCGCAATTGCCGGTATTGTTTTTATAATCGAAAAGATGCTCTCTTTCCATAGATTAAATACTTTATATGAAAAGATAAAAAAGGAGAGGAGCGACCTCTCTTTTCAGAAAAATGTATTAAATGCCCTGAATATTACATATGATCTCTCTGTCGATGAAATTTCGAAGATTCCTCATAAGGGGCCGGTGCTCGTTGTCGCCAACCACCCCTTTGGCATGATCGAAGGAGTCATTTTGGCTTCTATATTGAAAGATGTCAGAGATGACGTTAAGATTATGGCGAATTATCTGCTGGCCGGATTTCGTGAACTCAGCGATATTTTTATTTATGTCGATCCCTATGCAACAAATGAATCGGTTTATACAAACTACAGTAGAATGAAAGAGTCCGTTAACTGGCTGAAAAACGGAGGCATGCTTGTTGTCTTTCCATCAGGTGATGTATCACAGTTCAGTTTTAAGGAACGCGTCGTCACTGACCCGGAATGGAGCCAAACTGCCGCCGGTCTTGTGAGAATGAGTAAGACATCTGTTCTTCCTGTATACTTCAATGGCTCTAACAGCTTACTGTTTCAAATCGCCGGATTAATACATGGTAGACTGAAAACGCTCCTTCTGCCTCGTCAGCTTCTGAACAAAAGCAGCAGGAAAATCGATTTTAAAATTGGCAGGCTTATCTCTTTCGATAAGTTAAAAAGCTTCGATTCAGCGAAAGAGATGACCTCTTATATGAGGATGAGAACCTATTCTCTAAGAAACAACTACAACCCCCCCAAATCCTTTACCAGAGAGCGAAAAATCTTTTCGGAGAAAGAGATAGAACACACATTTGAACCTGTAATAGAAAAATGTCCGACCAATGTGATAGCCAAAGAGATCCTTACACTGCCGTCTGAACAAATACTCTATCAAACAAATGATTATAGGGTTTATTTCTCTGAGGCCAAAGATATCCCGAATATACTTAAAGAGATCGGCCGACTAAGGGAGATAACCTTTCGCTTAACAGGGGAAGGCACCGGCAAAGCGACTGACCTCGACAGATTCGATGAACACTATTACCATCTTTTTTTATGGAATGTAAAAAATGAAGAAATCATTGGAGCCTACCGATTGGGCCTTACCGATATGATCCTGAGCCGGATAGGAAAGGAGGGACTTTACACAGGAACGTTGTTTACATTCAAGCCCGAATTTATCGATCGCATCTCCCCGGCCATCGAATTGGGACGCGCCTTTATAGAGGAAAAGTATCAGAAATCCTATTCGGCTCTGCTTTTACTTTGGAAGGGGATAGGCATGTTTGTGGCAAGGAACCCAAAATATAAAAACCTTTTTGGAACGGTGAGTATTAACGATAATTACCACAGTATGTCAAAGCAACTGCTTGTGAGTTTTTTAAAGATAAACAACTTTATGCCCGATCTCTCAAAACTTGTTAAACCCAGGACCCCTTATAAAGAAAGAAACTGAAACAGAGAGGATTCCGGGAAGTCTTACTGCCTTGTTAACGATATGGAAGAACTTTCGGCAATCATATCGGATATGGAAGAGGACAGTAAGGGAGTCCCCGTACTGCTAAAGCAGTATCTTAAGTTGGGCGGGAAACTGCTTGCCTTTAATATCGATTATAACTTTGCAAGCGTTCTCGACGGGCTTATCTTAGTAGATTTGACAAAGACCGATGATGGAATTCTTGAGCGTTATATGGGTAAAGAAGGTGCAAAGAAATTTACAGACTTTCACGGGAAACAGTGATTCCGATGGTTTACTCCGAAAATAAACTGATGCGTACCGGAAGGAGCAGCAATGTCCTGCCAAAACAAGCTGAAACTCGCAGACTCAAACACCACCTTGTTTCAGCAGGACATCACTGCTGCTTCCAACCACTTTCATGCCGGCCATGGACGTTTGCTCCGAAAATAAACGAATACGCACCGGAAGTAGCAGCAATGTCCTGCCAAAACAAGCTGAAACTCGTAAACTCAACCACCACCTTGTTTTGGCAGGACATCACTGCTGCTTCCAACGATTTCATGCTTTGTGGTGAACCGGAGGTTCATGGACGTTTATCCTGAAAACAGACCAATTGATTACACCCCGACTTACAGGTTTAATTAAACCTGCCTGTATTGTTATAATAGTTGTCTTGACGGAAAAAATCTTCGGTCTTTATGGGCCGATTCAACTGAAAAAGCCGTTTTGATGATGTTGAACAATAAAATACTTATTATAGACGATGAGGAGATAGTGGTTGACGCTGTTTGCAGGTCTTTGAAATCCTTCGATTATGAGTTGTTTTCAGCCCATAACGGCAAAGAGGGGCTGACGCTGTATAATGAATTGAAACCTATCCTGGTAATTCTGGATCTTAAAATGCCGGTTATGGGCGGAATGGCGTTTCTTGAGAAAATCGGTCTTTCTCTATCTGATGAATGCGCCGTTGTGGTATTGACAGGCCACGGTGACGATGAAGAAATAAATGCCTGTTATAATCTCGGCATCAGCGCCTTTTTAAGGAAGCCCTTTAACATATATGAACTACAGGGTATTGTACGTAATGCTCTGGCATTAAAAAAGCATGAGTATGAGTTAAAAAAATATCGAATCGCCCTTGAGACAATGGTTGAAGAGCAGACAGTCGAACTGAGAAAGGTTAACAGGGAACTTAAAGCCGCCCTGCAAGATAAAGAACTCCTTATAAATGAATTGAGACACAGGGTCAGTGACAATATCCTGATTATCTCGTCTCTACTCTATTTACAAACAAAAAACAAGGACTCTCACTGCCTTGATCTACTGGCCAAAAGTTGCGTCCACATCCGTTCCATGTCTCTGTTGCATGACAGTCTATATCGCCTGCCCAATCTGACAAGCATCGATTTTAGCCTGTATATTCAGAATCTGACAGACGAAATTTTCCACGAATACGGTATAAACACCTCCACAATAAGGCATATAATAAAGGCGGAAAACATCTCTTTGAAAACGGATAAGGCAGTTTACTGCAGCCTCATTATTAATGAACTGGTAACTAATTCATTGAAACACGCCTTTCCGGGCAACAAAGAAGGAGAGATATACATAGAGATTACCAGAGGAGAAAATAACGTATACACCCTTCTTGTCGGCGACAATGGAACGGGAATTTCCGGGAATTTGGATTTCCAAACAACTGACACGATAGGGCTGCAACTTGTGAGACTGCTTATTCAGGAGCTCAAGGGAACTATCATTTTAAAAGAGGGCAGAGGAACCTCTTTTGAGATAACCTTTAATGCATGAAGGCTGACCATGCAAGCGGTTTCCAAACACGGTTTCAGTCATAAGGTGACAATCAATGTCATAAACTTAAGGAGCAAAGCACCTTCCTCCTTCATCGGCTAAATTTGAAGGCTCCGCTTTGCTGCGCCTTCTCAAACATGACCTGCTTTTGTCGGAAGGTGCTTCACCCCTTAAGTGAATGGTATTGAGGTGACAGTTATATATGAGTATATTATCTATTATTGAAGAAAAAATATCGGAAGCCGTTAAACTGGCAGGCGCAGAATCCGATTATTTTGAAATCGAGATACCCAGGCATGAAAATCAGGGCGATATCTCAACGCCGGCGGCGATGGCCCTGGCAAAGAGGTTAAAAAAACCGCCTCGTGAAATTGCAGCACAGATCGTCTCGGCAATTAACGGAGAGGATGTATTTGATTCAATAGAGATAGCCGGCCCGGGGTTTATTAACTTCAAATTAAGCAAGAACTTTTTAATTAAGGGCCTTAGGCAGATTCAGGGAAAGGAAACCGATTTTTTCAGACCTGACATCGGCAAAGGGAAAAGAATACAGATCGAATTCGTCAGCGCCAACCCTACCGGGCCGCTCCATCTGGGACATGGCAGAGGCGCTGCGCTGGGAGATTCTTTAGCCAATATCCTTGATGCGGCAGGTTATCAAGTTGTGAAAGAATTTTATGTAAACGACGCAGGAAGGCAGGTTTTTTTGCTCGGGGAATCCGTATTCGTCAGATACATGGAATCCTGCGGAGCTCACATCGATTTCCCTGAAGATGGCTATCAGGGTGATTATATAAAAGAAATCGCAGCAAAAATTAAAAGTGAAAAAGGGGATATCTTTAAGGAAAAAGCTTTTAATCAGGTCTCGGATTTTTTTATCGATTTTTCCTACAAAGAGATGCTTGAGAATATCAAGAAAGACTTGAAAACATTCCGTGTCGTTTTCGATTCCTGGCAGAGCGAAAGATCGCTTTTTTCCAACAACCTCGTAGACGAAACGATCGAATATCTGAAAGACAGAAGTTTTATTTATGAGTCAGAAGGGGCTTTGTGGTTCAGGGCATCGTCTATGGGAGACGAGAAGGATCGGGTGGTTAAAAAATCAAATGGCGATTATACCTACTTTGCATCCGATATCTCTTATCACGATCTTAAATTCAAAAAGGATTTCGATGAAGTTATAAACATCTGGGGAGCTGATCACCACGGCTATATCGCCAGGATTAAAACAGTTCTTGGATCGCTCGGCCATGACGAAAGCAAACTGAAGACCTTACTCGTTCAGATGGTGGCTCTCCTTAGAGGAGGAAAGCCGGTGCAAATGTCAAAGAGATCCGGTGAGTTTGTAACATTAAAAGAGGTGATCGACGAGGTAGGTCCCGATATAGCCAGATTTATATTCCTCACAAGGAGGTCCGACAGTCATCTGGAATTCGACCTTGATGTTGTAAAAAAGGAGTCTTCGGAAAATCCTGTTTTTTATATACAATATGCCTATGCAAGAATTAGCAGTATCTTCAAAAAGGCGGAGGAAGAGGGTTTTGATACCGATCAGGGTACTCTCGAAAGTCTTACGGAGCCCGAAGAGTGGAGGGTAATCAGAAAACTGATTTTCTATCCCTTCATGCTTCAGGGAGCGGTCAGGACTCTGGAACCGCACAGAGTTACATTTTATCTCCAGGAACTGTCGTCTCTGTTTCATCAATACTATAACAAGTGTCGGGTAATTTCTGATGACAGAGACCTGACATCGGCCAGACTCACCCTTTGCGCCTGTATCGGGACAGTACTTGGTCAAGGGCTTGGACTGCTGGGGATATCCGCGCCCGAGAGAATGTAACTGTAATATCAATGTCATTAACTTAAGGAGCAAAGCACCATCCGCCTTCAGCGGCGAAACTCGAAGGCTCCGCTTCGCTGCGCCTTCTCAAACATGACCCGCTTCCGTCGGAAGGTGCTTCACCCCTTTAGTTAATGGTATTGACTGTAATATTAAATACGAAATGGAGAAATAATATGAGTGACAAAATATTGGTAGGAATAGTAATGGGGAGCGAAAGCGATTTGGAAATAATGAGAAAAGCCGCCCATACTCTGAAAAATTTGGGAATATCTTATGAAGTCAAAATAAGTTCCGCCCACAGACTCCCGGAAATTACAATGGAGTACGCCAAAACAGCCAGAGAGAGAGGACTTGAAGTAATCATCGCCGGAGCAGGTATGGCGGCTCACCTGGCAGGCGCCATCGCTGCTCACACAACATTGCCTGTAATAGGTGTCCCATTGAAGTCGGGCGAACTCAACGGATTGGACGCCCTCTATTCGACAGTACAGATGCCTCCCGGAATTCCCGTAGCTACGGTAGCAATTAACGGTGCAGCCAATGCCGCCTTTCTTGCAGCCGAGATACTTTCAATCAACCATCCTGAAGCAGAAAGGAGCCTGTCCGAGTACAGAGAGGGAATGAAGAAAAAACTTATTGAAAAAAACGAGGGTCTTGAGATTTAGAATTTATAGTAATGTCACCTTAACGTACAATAATTGACAGGCTTAACGGAAAAACAAGAATTTTATTCGAACATTTCAGGCTGCATTATAGAATAAGCCTTGGGACATTTTGTTTTAATAACCACGAAGATACACGACGGAAAGAATTCTTACAGAACTTCGTGTGCTTTGTGGTTAAAAGTCATAATTTAGTACTCTTCATAATCTATAATGCTTTAATGCTTTGTGGCGCACCTTGAGCCATTAGCCTTTTTCCTGTCAAAATTAAATGGTTGAATTAATATCTTTTTTATGAAATCTTCCATTGACAGCACCGATTTCCTTATCATAATACCTGCCTTTAACGAGAGTGAAAATATTCCATTATTGGCTGAAGATCTCTCTGATTTAATAAGACAATCCGTCATTATTAATGACGGCTCTGTTGACGATACAGGGGAAAGGGCTCTTGAATGCGGGTTTAATGTAATTACCCACCCCTTTAATATGGGAATAGGCCGCACCGTTCAGACAGGTTTGAAATACGCCAGGTCCATGGGCTTTAAAATAGCCATTCAGTATGACGGAGACTATCAGCACAGGGTCGATCAGATATCGTGTATCCTCGATCCTGTCGTAAAGCAGGAGGCCGATCTCGTTATAGGGTCCAGATGGCTGACCTCAGACTACCCCTATACACTGCTGAGAAGGATTGGAGGCGGATTTTTTTCCCTGCTTCTCTATTTGCTGACATTGGAAAGAATTACAGATCCCACATCAGGTTTCAGATGCTTCGGAGAAAGGGCGATTGATGGTTTCATAGACGTTTATCCTGAAGATTATCCGGAAGTGGAGTCCGTTCTTTTCGCCAAAAAGATGGGTCTCAGATTACAGGAAAGAGCTGTTAAAATGAGACAAAGAACAAAGGGCAGGTCTTCGATAACCACAATAAAGGCAATCTACTATATGATCAAAGTAAGTCTCGGTTTGCTGACAGGATATATGAGATCAGCAAAGCATTGGAGGTCATAATGGACACGGTTCAGATTCTTTCTTTTATTGTAGGAATCACAATTTTTTTATCCGTGATTTTTCTGATCAGAAAAGGGTCTCTAAAGGAGAAATATTCGATCTTATGGCTCTTTTCAAGCTTCATTGTCTGCATACTTTCTGTTACAAGGGGATTTTTGGAAAAAATATCTCTCCTTGCAGGGATCTATTATCCCCCCTCCTTACTCTTTCTTGTTTCAGTTATTTTTCTTCTTATTATTAACATCTCTTTCTCCGTGACGATATCGAGGTTGTCCACTAAGGTAGATACCCTTGCTCAGGAATTGGCCATACTAAAAAAGATGAGAGAATAACCTTTGAGTATCCACAATGTAACAAAACGTATCGATCTTAATGTGGGAACTTACTGCAATCTCCATTGTTCATTTTGTTACTACCAAAATGCATTAAACGATACATCCCCCAGGAATAACCATACTACGGAGTCAGCCAAAAATTTAATCTCTCTGTACAAAAAAAAGGGCATGGAAGCACTCGAACTGACAGGTGGAGAGCCTACAATACGGTCCGACATCGTTGAACTGGTGCAATATGCCAAAGAGAAGGGCTTTAAGAAAATCTCTGTTATCACAAACGGTTTACGATTGGCCTCGGAGGAATTTACGAGAAAGCTTATTGACGTCGGTGTTTCTGACTTTCTTTTTAGCATCCACGGCCCGACTGCTGATATCCACGACGAAGTGACGGGCGTTAAAGGAAGCTTTTCCAAGCTTTGCAAAGGGATTGAAAATGTGAAAAAGGCCGGTGTAAAAGTAAGGTGCAACTCTGTGGTGACAGGGAAAAACGTGAGCAATCTCTATTATGTTGCTCATTTGTGTTTTGAACTGGGAGTGGACAGGTTTAATTTTATTATGTTCAATCCCATAGAGCAGGCAAAGGGCTCTATTGCCGACGAAAATATAAAATATTCCGTTGCAGCGCCCCTATTGAAAAAGGCAATCGATGATTTTTACAGAGGTTTCGAAAAAATGATCGTCCGATACATTCCTCTCTGTCAAATGGGCGGATACGAAAGATTCGTCCACAATATCCATCAGGTACACTACGATCACGACGAATGGAACTACTATTTAAGAACAAGAGTGAGATTCCCCTTTTACAAATGGCTGGCAGGAGTATTTACAGGATATATCCTTCTGCCTCACTTTTTAAAGATCGGGAACAGCATATCTGAAAACAAACATATAGCGATTCTTAACGCCCATTCCCTTATGAACAAGATCAAAACGACGAAGTGCAGGAAATGCAGATACTGCTTTATCTGTGGAGGGATCTGGAAAGAGTATTACAGGCTCTATGGAGACAAAGAACTTACCGGAATAGAGGGAGAACCGATATACAACATCACCGAATTTTTAAGAAAGGATATCCATGGGTATTGATGATTGGCGATTGACGATTGACGATTGATGATTGATGATTGATGATTGATGATTGATGATTGATGATTGATGATTGATGATTGATGATTGATGATTGATGATTGATGATTGATGAT
>JAREWP010000045.1 GCA_029001845.1 Candidatus Magnetocorallium paracelense
CAAATACGTCGGATGATGGAGGCTTATTGCTGTTGGAACTGTTTTTGTTTATTCTTTCTTCAAGTTCTTCTATTCGGTTGGTGAGCTTTATGATTATGTCTACCAATACAACAGGGGTTGTTTCTGACAGCTTTATGAGCTCTTCCCGAGTTGGCTTCTCCTTCATAATGGATAGTATGACATAATGAGATGCCACAGGTCCACTAAATTATATTCACATAATTATCTTTTTTAATGACTACCTGAGTAGTTACAAGAAAAGACAATAAACAACCACTTAGAAAAGCGTAATTCTTGTACAACAATCAGTGGTATTTCACAATGAAAACAGTTATCGTTATCCAATAAGGGATTATTGCATTTCAATCCTATATTTTTTTTAAAAAAGCCATAAATATATATCTGTCAGGTATTAAAAATATTTATAATAGTAAACGACAAAAACGCCGGACGTAAGGTACTATTGCTGTTTATTACTATTTTAATATTGAAGGTATCGTTCCGCAGCTCATGATAATAAAATAAAGTTTAAAAACAAGATATAAAATAAATTCTTAATTCTAAACACCAGTCTTCATCAATGATCAACGAATAGTAACAGGATGTATGATAATTACTAATACAATTTTCAGAAGGCAACACTGCTTAACAGGAAGTATTTATACAGCATACAATAATAATAAATAAAAAAACAACAGTATTTATTGTTTACATCAGTAAATTTATTCCACGCTTTGTGAATATCTATTCACAAAGCTGAACCAAAGAGGGCAAGAAAAGGTGACAAATTAAGGTATATGACAGAAAAAAATAAAGAAGTTTAGAGAGACAGAAATGGGTATGCCCAAAGATCATGCAATTAGAAACGTATGGAAAAAATAGGGATAATAAAACAGACGCATTACAAATGCCAAAGGAATATGAAGGGATGAAAGTTGATCAGACAAAACCGAAATCCTGACATAAAACATCCAACTCTCTGCATTAGACTCATACACATTAACAAAAACTCATATAAAGACAATCAGACACAAATATTTTTATCTAAAAAAAGCATTTAGCAGTCAGCTTTCAGTCTTCAGCCTTGTATACATGATCAGCTATACGATATTATTATAGCTTGACTTTCAAAATTCTCGGATTTATAATAAACAATGCTTATAAAACGGTATCTTCTCAACGAAATAATATCTCATTTACCTAAAAAAGAGATTTCCCTGATTGTTGGCCCCCGTCAGGCCGGTAAAACCACATTAATGAACATTGTTAGAGAGCATCTGAATGCAAAGGGTGAAAGGACGCTTTTTCTAAGTCTTGATTTTGAGAAGGACCGTCCTCACTTTCATTCTCAGACAACACTCATTGACAGGATCAAACTTGAATTCGGAAAAGAAAAGGGATATGTTTTTATTGATGAGATTCAGAGAAAGGAAAATGCAGGCTTATTTTTAAAAGGTCTTTATGATATGCAGATTCCCTGCAAGTTTATTGTGTCAGGTTCCGGAAGCATGGAGTTAAAAGAAAAAATTCATGAGTCTCTGCTCGGCAGAAAAAGGCTATTTGAGCTTAATACAGTATCTTTTAGGGAGTTTGTCAATTTCAGGACAGAGCATGTATACGAGAATAGATTGAATGAATTTTTTCGGATAGATAACGAACCGGCTATGAGTCTTTTCCTTGAGTACATGAATTTCGGCGGCTATCCAAGAGTGATTTTAGAGGACACAAAAGAGGAAAAAAGGAGGATCATAGAGGAGATATACCAAACTTATATAGAAAAGGACATATCTTTTTTGTTAAAAGTGGAGAGAATAGACGCCTTCGGGGAAATGCTCAGATTACTGGCAAGCCATGTGGGAAATATGGCGAACCTGAACAATCTTTCCGCAAGCCTTGGAATTTCCAACCAAACAGTTAAAAACTATCTTGCATATGCTGAAAAAACATTTGTAATAAAAAAGGTAAATCCATTTTATCGGAACGTCAGAAAGGAAATAATTAA
Organism: Candidatus Magnetocorallium paracelense; assembly: GCA_029001845.1. Taxonomy (GTDB): domain Bacteria; phylum Nitrospirota; class Thermodesulfovibrionia; order Thermodesulfovibrionales; family Magnetobacteriaceae; genus Magnetocorallium; species Magnetocorallium paracelense. Next base: position 2,003 of record JAREWP010000045.1, read on the forward strand.
ATCTCCTGTTATCTATTTCCATGACCTTGGGCTCAGGAATTACAGCATAGGTCTGTTCGGCAAATTCACTTTACCTGCTCAAGATGGTTTTCTTTTTCAGAATTTCATCTTACGACTACTAAATGAAATTTCTGACCGAAGCGGAATCTCTATACATTACTGGAGAACCAAGGACAGGGCCGAGGTGGACTTTGTGTTGGATAAAAGGGACAGTATAATTCCTGTTGAAGTAAAGTGTATCATCCTAAAGTATCCCGGAGTCGGACGATCCATGAGGAGTTTCATAAAAAAGTACAATCCTGAAGAGGCATGGGTGATAAACCTTCATCTTAAGGCAGTGCTGAGAATAGAAAAAACAATAGTCAGGTTCATGCCTTTTTTTGAACTTCTGAAGGAATTGACAGCTTAAACGATTTGGCAAGAGGGGACGATTTCATTTGTGTACAAGTGATTTTGAACAGTTTGCCTTCCCCCCATAATTCTTTAAAAAATTGCATTCACCCTTAAGGTAACATTTATTTTCAGCATAATGTCAGGAATTTCCTTAGCTGAAAGCTGACCGCTGATAGCTGACTACTCTTTATTTTTGTTAAAATTCCTAAAATTTAACATTTGCGATAATGTATAATAGGCCTCGATATGAAACACAGAACCGCGCTCTCTCTCATCACCGCCTTTCTCGTTATTTCCGTTCTTGCCGTTTTTGGACAGGTCATGTATGCCGATTTTCTCAATCTCGATGATAATATTCTTATTAGCGAAAATCCCAATGTTCAGGAGGGCTTAACTTTTAGCAGCCTTACCTGGGCTTTTACCACTACCGAATATACGATATGGCATCCCCTGACACTGGTCTCTTTTATAATCGATTATGAGCTCTTCGGGCTGAATCCAGGGGGATTTCACCTCATCAATCTTCTCCTCCATGTCGTCAATACCCTTCTGCTTTTTTATGTTTTTCAAAAAATGACCGGAGAATTATGGAAAAGCGCATTTGTATCCGCCCTCTTTTCCCTCCACCCCCTTCATGTCGAATCCGTAGCCTGGATAACGGAACGTAAGGATGTATTAAGCACTCTTTTCTGGCTGCTGACCACGACCGCTTATTTTCATTATACAAAGGCGCCGGGATTCAGGCGATACCTATTCATTCTGATTCCCTTTATATTGGGACTCCTTACAAAGGCAATGCTCATAACCCTCCCCTTTGTCCTTCTCCTTCTGGACTTCTGGCCCCTAAAACGCCTTTGCCATTCAGTCGACAACAGCGGCGCCGGGAGTTGTAAAAAGAGGATAAGCTCCTTTTTGAAAGATTTACTTCCCCTGATAAAGGAGAAAGCCGTACTCTTTATCGTTGTTGCTGTTTTTACCTTTGTGAACATCAATATGGCCCAAAAAACAGGGAATCTATATGATTCCGAAACGATTCCGCCGGAGCTGCGTATCGGTTACGCTCTTGTCTCTTATATAAATTATATTTATAAAACACTGTGGCCTACAAAGCTTGCCATTCACTATCCCCTGCCCGAGGCGGTGCCTCTATGGCATTCTGTCGGAGCAGGTCTTATCTTATTGTTATTGACACTTCTTATAGTCAGAATATCCTGGAAATATCGATTTCTTTTAACAGGGTTTCTCTGGTATATCGGCACTCTGGTGCCGGTCATCGGTTTTTTAAAGATCGGTACACAGTCTGCGAACGATCGTTTTACATATATTCCTCTTACAGGTCTGTTTATTATTGTCGCATGGGGCGTACCTGAGCTTGTAAAGAATAGGCCGAAGTGGAAAGGCCTGCTCCCCTATACGGCGGGAGCTGTTATTGTATGCTTTATGACACTAACGTGGCTTCAGGTGAAACAGTGGAAAAACAGCAGAACTATATTCAGCCATGCATTAAGGGTTACCGACAACAATGCTTTGGCCCACTTCTGTCTGGCGAAAGCCCTGGCTGATGAGGGGGATATTGGCGGCGCCATCGATCATTACAAAAGAGCTCTCCATATAAAACCGGGATATAAAACAGCCTACTATAATCTGGCCAATATACTCGTTCAGAGAGGGCTCTATGACGAGGCCGAGGCCAACTACATGGCTGCTTTAAAAAGAGATTCCCAATATATTGAGGCCTATAACAACCTCGGCCTCCTTTATCGTAAAAAAGGGGAAACCGATAAAGCCGTTGAGGTTTATTCAAAGGCTCTAAGTATAAATCCGGATTATACAAGCATTCTCAACAACATGGGAGTTATATGGATTGACAGAGGCGAGTTTCGGAAAGCCGGCGGTTTCTTTCTTAAAGTACTTGAAGCCGAGCCCCGCAATCTTGAAGCCCATCTGCACATGGGTGTCTTATTGTCCGGACTGGCCATATATGAGAAAGCAATATTCCACTATAAAGAGGCGTTGAAAATCGATCCCGATTACGCGGAAGCTCATATTAATCTGGGAAGCGCTTTTAAAGCAACGGGAAAGACAACAGAAGCCCTCCGACACTTTTACCGGGCAATGGAGCTCAATCCGGAAATTCCGGAAATCCATTTTAATATCGGAAACCTTCTCAATACGCAGGGAGACAGAGCCGGCGCGGTAAAGAGTTTTAACAGAGCCATCGAACTGAGACAGGACTACACAAGAGCTCATACGGCCCTGGCCATTACTCTGGCCAATGGAGGTGAGATGACCAGGGCTGTCGAACACTTTGGATATGCAGCAAAAGCACAACCTTTCAATGCAGAGGCCGCACTCAATCTTGGAGTCGCCCTGGAGTTTGTCGGAAGAAAAGAAGAGGCTATTGTCGAGTATTGCAAAGCATTCAGGCTTCAGCCTGACCTGAGGTCGGTTATTGTAAAAATGGAGGAAGTCATGTTGGAAAGCGGAGTCCCTCGCTCTGGTAATGACAATGAAATATCGAAATCAGGAGCTGCTTTTTGCTCTCGATTGAATAATTAATCAAAGCACCCTGATTCACACCCATACCGCAAAGATATCTTTCCCCTTATAACCAAATTCAATATGCTTCCGCCTGCAAGGCGAATACTGAGATGCCCCCCAACATTCAGCTCTATTTTTCTCTCATCCGCTAACAAAACGATTGCCTTATCAATAATATCCAATCACAGAGTTTCCACCATATCCTGAGGCAGTAAGAGCATCACTGCGCCTGTATCTACCAGACCTTCCGTTGAAATTGTTCTGATTTGTTCTTACTGTAATTCCCCTCTTTGAAAAAGTATCCTGTCAATATCGTTCTCAAGTTCTATGTTTACTTTAATCTCACCCATTGATAGATGCTCCCCTGTTTAAACAGATGTCAAAAAAAAAGAATCTCTGTTCATTCTTTAAATATTATATCAAATCACTATAAAGGGTGTACACGAAGAGGGAATTGGGGAGAGACGAAACATACATTCCCTTATCTTCCGTCGCTCCGTTAACCGAGAAAAAAGAATGAAGTTATAGGATAAGAAAAAAACAAACTTGCATGTACTATATTTTGTACATTAAAATGTAATAAACTTAAGCAGTGAAGTCCGACTCAGCATAAGTGCCTGATTTTTGGATCCGAATCACGTCTAATTATCAGATTTAGGCCCTTAAGGAGCCTGTATCGACAATTTCTTGTCGATCTTGCATATATTATGAATCGTAAAACAGCAATAATTATTTTTATTATTATCTTAAACGGAGCACTTTTTTTCCAAATAACAAACCATGACTTTATCGATCTTGACGATGATATCTATATATTCCAAAATCCTTACATCAGAGACGGTCTCACTCTGAAAAGCATATCCTGGGCATTTACGACTGATTACGCCAATTTCCGCCATCCCCTGACATGGCTCTCCCATCTGCTTGACTTCCAACTATTTGGCGCAAATCCTGCGGGGCACCATGTAACATCTTTAATACTGCACACTGCCAACGCTGTTCTGATCTTCATATTGCTCAATATGATGACAGGCGCTGTTTTCAAAAGCGCTGTCGTTTCATTGCTCTTTTCAGTCCATCCCCTACATGTAGAGACGGTTGCCTGGGTATCGGACAGGAAAGACCTGCTTTGCCTCTTTTTTGGCGTGATGTCCGTCATCTCATATCTCCTATATGTAAGAAATCCCGATAAGAAAAGATATCTTCCGATAATCTTCCTCTTTGTCCTGAGCCTTATGTCAAAACCGATGCTAGTCACACTTCCACTGCTTCTGCTTCTTCTTGATTATTGGCCTCTTGAAAGATTCTCTAACATAAGTGGAAGGACCATGATATTTCCTCTTATTAAAGAAAAAATCCCCCTCCTTTTATTGTCCATACTATTCGGGATCATTGCTTATACAGCACAATCAAGCGGAGACGCCATCGGATCGTTGGAAAGCTATCCCCTGATCGTTAGAGTAAATAATGCCTTGCTATCCTATTCGATATTCATTCAAAAAACCTTTTGGCCTTTAGATACGGCAATTTATTATCCCCATCCCGGAAAAAATATATCTTTAATCGGCCTTATGTGCGCTGTCGCATTGCTCGCATTTATATCTTTCATTGTTATCTCGTTACGTAGAAAAGCGCCTTACTTTTTGACAGGATGGGTATGGTACATTGTGACTCTTATACCTGTAATTGGAATTGTGCAGGTCGGTTCGCACGGGATGGCGGATAGATATACATATTTTCCACTTACCGGTTTATTCATAATTATGGTATGGGGTTACCACGATCTTATAAAAAAACATTACCGATATTCTATACTTTTAAATTCTATTTCCTGTATTTGGATTGTCTTCCTTATCGTGTGTACTCTCTTTTATCTGAATGTCTGGCAAAACAGCACTCTCTTGTTCGAACATACATTAAAGGTCACAAATGGTAACTATTTCATTCATAACAACCTTGGAGCAACATATGCAAAACAGGGAAAACCGGATCCCGCTTTTTCTCATTACAGGGCTTCATTGGAGATAAAACCTGACAATGCAAAGACGCACCATAACATGGGCACCCTTTTATCCGATACCGGAGACATGGAGGGTGGACTGAGACATCTCATGGAGGCTGTCAGGTTAAGGCCGGATTATCCGGAACCATATAACAACATTGGTATCATCCTCGCTTCTCAGGGCAGAACCAAAGAGGCGATCTCTCACTACAATAAAGCACTTGCTCTTAAAAACGATCAGCCCGTGGCGCACAATAATCTTGGACTGGCCCTTTCAGATATCGGAGAGCACGATGCTGCTATGTCTCACCTCCATGAAGCCCTTCGCATCGACCCTGGATATTATAAGGCATACAACAGTGTTGCATCTCTTTTAATCGATCAGGGTAAAGCAGACGATGCAATTCACTATCTCGAAAAGGCGCTTAAAAAAGAACCGAAATATGCCGAAGCTCATAACAACATGGGGATCGCATTGACTAAAAAGGGAGACTACATAACGGCCGTTTTTCATTTTAAAGAAGCTGTAAGGCTCGCTCCCGACAACGGGCAAATACATAAAAACCTCGGGATAACGCTCGCAGGTGTAGGAATGGCCGACGAAGCAGTATTGCATTTGAAAAGAGCGGCCGCCCTCGGCCCTGAGGACTGGTCTGCTCACTTGATGACAGGCAATGTTCTTGCCATGCTTAACAAACACGATGAAGCAGCGAACTTTTTTGCAAGCTCTTTGGAAATAAAACCTCACAACGCCGATGCCCATTACAATTTAGGAATAGCTCTTGCAGCTTTGGGAAGAAATGAAGATGCCGTAAACCATCTGAAAGAGGCCCTTCGTATCAGGCCAGATTACCCTATGGCGGAAAAAAACATAAAGATTTTGATAGAAAAGAGGAAAGAGTAGGAGTATATAATTTCAGAATAAACGTCCATGGTTCTCCGGATCACCACAAAGCATAAAATTTGTAAGAAGCAGCAGTGATGTCCCGCCAAAACAAGGTGGTGTCTGAGTTTACGAGTTTCAGCTTGTTTTGGCGGGACATCACTGCTGCTTCCGGTGCGCATTCGTCTATTTTCGGGATAAAAACTAAAACTCAACTGAGTGCAATATTTTCTTATATGAGAACAGTACTGTAAAAAAACCGCTAAACAGCGCTACGGAGACCATCATGTACATGATTACCAGTTGATAGGATATTGCCTGCAAGGGATCGGCCCCGGCAAGGAGCATTCCTGTCGTTATTCCCGGAATATGAATCAAACCGACTGTTTGCAGACTGTTTATTGTCGGTATCAAAGCAGCCCTTACGGAACTTCTCATCTGAAAATAAAAAGCCTCCTTCATACCGGCGCCAAGGGCGACCATGCTTTCTATCACATCAGTTGTATTTCTGACCTCGCTTTTAAACCTGTCGGCAGTTAAAGTACATACATTGAGAGAGTTGCCAATAACCATACCGCCTACAGGTATCATCTCATAGGCTTTAAATGAAACCACCTGCAACAACATCAGAGAAACGATAACAATGGAAGATGAAAAAAAAATGGACAAAAGAAAAACAAGATAGCCCCTCTCTCTGAATCCGATTCTGGACTGAGCCGTATAAGCAGCATAAAGAATCATCAGAAAAAGTATGCCTGTCAATCCCGCCGGATTAGTAAGCCTGAAGATGTATGAGAGAAGATATCCGAGCAAAACCAGTTGAAGTAAAGCGCGTAAAGAATTTACAACAATAACCCTCTCAAGACCGAGCTTTTGTTTAAACGAATATAAGAGAGCGAAAAGAATCAATACATATGTGGCCAAAAATTTATATTCCATAATAAATTAAACCTCTGCCGGTTACATTTTTTGTCCCGATATTGTATCATATAGGGTTGATAAATTTTATCGAAAGAGGAATTTTGTTTTTCAACAAAACATTGAAAACGTGACCTGTCAAAAGCAGTCTACAATTCCCGTATACAGTCGAGCATAAAAGGAGTAAAAAATATGAAGTCCAAGCACGCAAAAAACGAATATTTAAAAAGAGACCTTAAGAGAAAGGACAGATTGAGAGTAAAGAGAAAAGAAAAAAGAAGGCGAATGAGGGCCTTTAAGCCGGAATAGGAATGTATTGTTTGCCAACTACTTTTATTTAGTCACTACTCTGATTATCTTTTCAACCTACACGCCTGAGAAGGATTATGAATTTTCAGTAACCCATCTGCTCTTAATCCTTCTCTCCTTTGTATTGTATAGATTTTTTATCGATCTGAGACTAAAAAAACTATACCATATCTTCTCGACAGACACTGTCCCATTAGAGACTCAGATAGAATTCAACAACATCTCTCTCCACTCCATGATTACCGCCCTTCTGTTTTTTTCCCTATCTGTCTGGTTATTACACTTTAAAGATATTGTAGTCATTCTCCCCTTTATCCCCGAGATCGTATTCCTCCAGGAATTAACGGGACTTGCCTTATTTTTCGGATATTTGCTTATTTTTTGGCGCCGCTCTTATCCCTACTACTCAATATTGTCAAAATCCTCGACCGGAGTAAAATCGTACACTCTATCGCAACTTAAATTTCATGTCCCTTTACTGGCGCCCTGGTTTCTCCTTTCTCTGACCTTTTATCTGCTGGATTACATACTACATCTCAGCGGACTTTCCATTAGTTATAAAATCAGAGATTTTACGGTATTACCTCTCTCTATATTGCTTATTTCCATGTTTCTGCCTCTTATTATACAAAAGATGTGGAACTGCAAACCTCTGCCCGAAGGCGAACTCAGAGAGGAGCTGATATCTTTTTGCAAATCCAATGGTCTTAAATTCAATAACCTCCTGCTGTGGAACATTTTTGACGGAACCATGCTTACTGCAGGCATTATGGGCATTATAACAAAATTCAGATATATCCTGATTACACCGATGATGTTCGTTTATCTCAATGTCAATGAACTCAAATCCGTTCTCGCCCATGAAATAGGTCATTACAAAAACAACCATCTCACTTTTTATCTTCTCTTTTTCTTCGGTTTTTTTCTTATCGTAATGAACTACAGAGAAATATTACTCATAATGATCGCACATACCAGATTAATCGACCTTCTCTTTTATTTTAATTTCATTGGAAACGAGAAGAGCAGTTTTTCCTTTTTCTGGATGACTCTTCCCCTGATATGCTTTTTCCTTGTATATTTCCGCCTTTTTTTCGGTATTCTTTCAAGGGCCTTTGAGAGAGAAGCTGACCTTAACAGCCATATCGCCATGGGAAGCGGATCGGGACTTATCTCTTCTCTGGAAAAAATAGGCGTTATAAAAGGTAATATAAGAAACCTGCCAAGCTGGCATCACTACAGTATAAAAGAGCGTGTCGATTTTATTAACGACTGCGCAGTTGACCCTGCACTGATTGGAAAACACAAAAAAAAGGTAAAAAAAATAAAAACAGGCTACATTCTTTTTCTGCTTTTACTGATGTTTGCAACGGTTTTCATTCAAAATGTAGATACAGAAGAACAACTGCGATTCGTCCTTGGAGAGAGACTTCTGTTAAGCGAGCTTAAAAAAGGGGAGGAGAGCTATGAGGTTCACTATCTCCTTGCATCGCTCTACACTGAAAAGGGGATGAAATTTAAGGCGGAAGCTCATTACCTGAAGAGTCTTGAAATCGAGAGTAAAGGTACAGAGGCCCTTAATAATCTGGCCTGGCTGTATGCTACAACAGAATCCCCTGCACTTCAAAAATACTCCAAAGCCCTGGTACTCGCCAAAAAAGCTCTTAAACTAAGCAGAGCCCCCCATATTCTGGACACAGCAGCGGAAGCCTATTACAAACTGGGAAACCATAAAAAAGCCGTCGAACTCGAAGAAGAGGCAATTTCAAAGGCCACAGATAATATCGAGTTCTACAAAAAACAACTGAAAAAATTCCGTGGTGTACAATGACGGTGAAAACTGAAAATGAACTATTATGAGTATAAGCAAAACAATCTGCCTATAGGTAGTGGTGTAATTGAAGCGGCCTGTAAAAATCTTATTGGTGCAAGATTGAAAAAATCCGGTATGAGTTGGTCCAAAGAAGGCGGGCAAAATGTTTTGATTTGATTTGAATCTTAGAAGTTTGATACATTTCCTCTTATATCCTGCATTCCCTGTCATTGCCATAATCGGTAAATATTGTAATCTTTTACGGATTATTCCGGTTGCTTCAAGTCCATTCATTTTAGGCATATCAACATCCATGAGACAAAGATCATATTTTCCTTCGTTTACTGTAGCAAACTCAACAGCTTCCAGACCATTCATAGCTATGTCATATTCAAAGCCCCACATATCCATTAATGTCACCGATCTAATTATTCTTCCTTATTCAAACAGGCTGTGATTAAACTCAGTTACCCTTGCAGTTTTAGGATGGTGGAATTATAGAAGTCTATAGCTTTCGGATCGAAGCCATCTGGATTGTCATTAATGAAGGAGATACATTTTTTGTAAAACAGTATAGCATTAGTAATATCCCCCATCTTTTCATACAACATAGCAAAGCGATCCAATCCGTCAATCACATCTGGAAACTCCTGCAATAGCCTTTCACAACCTTTTTGTGCCTTATCATATTGTTTGTTATTAATCAATTCTAAAGTTTGATTGGATAATATATCTAACGGGTCAGCATCGGCGAAGATATTATAGTCGGCCTTTGAATCGGATTTAGACAAGCAGCATTTTTTATATTTTTTCCCACTTCCACATGGGCAGGGATCATTTCGTCCTAATTTCATATTGTTAAGTTTAAAAAAGAGATGGCGATATATTTAGGTATGATGTTACCAAAATTTGCAGGTAATTTAAAAGAGTACGCGGAGTTAACGCTTCAGGAGCTGTCTGCTCTGTGCGTGGGAGTGTGTTGTCCTTATTGTAAGTGCAGGGATGTAATCCAGTGGGGTTACAGGAAGCGCAAAGTTTTATCGTTGGTTGAAGCGATAGTTATCTGCATAAAGAGTAAGTACGAAAGCAGCCTGAGATTTTTTGACGTACTTTAATCATGCGAATATCCTGCTCTGCCTGATTATTGGTAAAAGGAATAGTGAAATCGTGAAGAAAAGCAAGCACATAAGGCTCATATGTATCAAGGCGATGGAGAAGATTTTGAGCTTTGGTTTTCTTTGGACGACCACGTTTTATAGGATTTGAGGCAGGAGTATTAATAACAGGATTAGCCTCATGCCCTTTAGAGATAATATAGCGGTAACGATCAATGAAAGTTTTTTTGAAATATTCAGTCAATTTCGAGTATGTGTCTTTATACTTTTGTGTAAAAGAAAGGATATTAAGCAAAAGATTACTCATGTCATCTGCCCATGGCTGATTTTGATTTTCATGGAGAGATTGAAGTTCTCTTAAAAGATGAGCATTGCACAGTGCATGAAGAGTATCGTACTTAAGATATGGTTTCCAAAAATCGTGAATCAGGCAGCCTGTAAAACGGGGCAGGATATTAAATGAATCCATGTCACGGAATATAAAGGAGAGGTTGCATATTGTCCGTGTTGCAGCAGAGTAGTCCGCCCGTCATTTCCTGATTCTGTTGTCGCCCCCGCACAATACGGCCCTCGTTTTCAATCTCTGCTTATATATCTCCATCACCAACAGCTTCTTCCTTCCAAGCGCATAAGTCAGCTATGTAATGATCTGTTCGGGCAACCTGTCAGTGAAGCCGTACTGTTTCAGGCTACCAAAAAATGTTATGATCACCTCCAACCCTTCCACCCTGCCCTTATTGAGGAACTGTTGACTGCTCCTTTTCTTCATGTTGATGAAACAGGCATTCGTATTATCAACAAACTTCATTGGCTGCATACCGCAAGTACGGATAAGCTGACCTTCTATGGTATTCACCAAAAAAGAGGCTGTGATTTTACAATGTCTGTTATTTGCGCATGAAATGGGTGATTTGGAATAAGTTTCTTTCAGGCGTTGTTGCATTTTTCATCCATCGATAGTATATGATATAT
>JAREWP010000082.1 GCA_029001845.1 Candidatus Magnetocorallium paracelense
ATCTTAATATCTCCTACAAATCCTAACGCTATCTCTGCAAGGTTTACTGTCTTGACCTTTATCAGAGCTATTATAAATTGAGCCAAAAAATTTATACGTGCTCCGTGCCAATTTATTTTGTTCTCCTTCAGTATCTTCTCTAATTTCTTTACTCTTTTCATGGCGTTAGCTGTTGCTGACGCCATATTTTCTACCAGTTTACTATAAAATGTCTAGTCTATACATTTGTATAGTATTTTTTTGTCCTGTACTTAGTAACAGAATAGTAAAACAAACAACGAAAAACATTATGTTTTTCATACAGCACCTTGCAGAAGAAGTAAATATTGTTTGTTTAATTGTCCGTGTATGATGGAGGATTAATGGTATAATCAGAATCCTCACCCCATGTGCTTGTGTAAGACTCTGCCTGACCTGTGTCCGGGAGTCTGAAATCGGTGTCAGAAGAGTCATCGGAATCCTCTACATTGACAAAAACCCAATCAAAATACAGACTCTCATCCATAACTCCGTTCATTGATAAATCGATACCAAAATAAAACTCATAAACACCCTCTCGTAAGTCGGAAGTAATATAAAACACCATCCCGTCAAAACTGACTAATGGGCCTTGATATATGAGGAAATCGGAGTCTGAAATCGGAAATTCCCAACTTAAATTATTCATATCAAAATAATTCAGACTACCGTCAGGAGCATACTGCGCCATCCACCAATCTGCATCATGATTTTCATAATCACCGGAATCCAGAGCAACTGCTATGGAAAGAGTGTCGATGGAAGATTTTACTATTTGTTTGGAGATTGATATCGGATTTGTAAACCCAACATTAAAAGAAGCAGAATTGATATAGCTTTGTTATTTCTTATCGCCAATAGTCCAATTTTTAATGGCATGTGAAAAGGCAAAGCTATTCGGCCGGTGTTAAACCGCTTGGTACCTGAGCAGGCACATCATTACGCAGATCGACTGCTGCGGGGTCTGTCAAGGCGTTTAAAAAGTCGATAACGAAACTTATCTCCCGATCAGTGAGGCTGACCGACTTAAGCTCATTGGCTGTTGCAATGGCGTTAACCCGAACCGGATCGTCCATAACCGCAAAATCCATGGCGTCCAGATCCTCCCTGGAAGGTAATACAGCCTGACTACGATCATAATTGAGCAACGATGTAACAGGATCCAAATGATGCCTGACAACAGCTTCCAGGGAATTGTAAGCACCGCTGTGTCCCCAGGGGCCGGTTAAGGCGACATTGCGCAATGTGGGCGTACGAAAACGAAAACGATCGCTCAGATTTTCGGTTACACGTTCACGTCCGAAATCCTCTCTTCCATCGCTGTAGCCTGTAGAATTATCACCCTTGCCGGGACCGATTTGAGGCATTGCAATGGCATGAAAATCATGGTCTGTCTGAAACAGACCGCTGTGACAGGATGAACAGCCTGCTTTACCATAAAACAGCTTTGCTCCTTTCAGAGCATTTATACTCATCGCATTATGATCGCCTTGGAGATAACGGTCGTAAGGCGCGTTGTCAAAGCGCCAGGCATCCGCTTCAAATGCAGCAATCGCATTGGCGGCGTAAGCATAGGTAATGTCATCTGCAGAAAAAATATCATTTGGAAAGGCGTCTTTAAACAGTTGTACATATTCGGGAATGGCCTGCAATCTGTCCGCCAATAACTCCCAAACGCCGCCGGGCCCGGCCAGATTTTCACTGGCGGCGGCATCTGCAACGGGGTTCTCACCGGATTGCCCTGCCATCTCCGCAGCAGAGGTCACAGGAAACATGGCCTGCACAGCCAATACATTATCTAAGGTCAGGGGAAGATCACTACCTGCCGGCGATTCAAAACCCGATGGTTGAAAGGGATCGACTTCGACTCGACCATCGTAAAACATCCGTAGAAACTGAACAGCGCCAAGATTAAAGATCGGCGGGGCATTGCGTGGTACACGTTCATGGATCGCATCACTACCACTGCCGGTATCACGGGTAACGCCTAAACCGCGACCGCCTTCTCCAACAGGCAAAGATAAGCCGTCGCCGGTGTCTGTTAAAGCGTGGTGGCATGTGGCGCAGGATATGTTTCTATTGCCGCTGAGTTCTTTGTCGAAGAAAAGTTTTTTTCCTAAATTGACTTTTTCGAGACTGTTCTCATAAAAGTCTCTGCCGCCTGTTTGCGCCGATAATTGCCCCACAAAGGCATTAACGAATAACATTACCATTGAGATAAAAATTAAAACGGCAAATTTACAAATTTTCATGATACACTCCTTTATTAGTATGAACGACAGTTATATTTTTGTCAAGACCGAGACGGCCGCTCATTTTTCATAATGGCTATGCGCTGTTTGAAAAATCAGCTTTCAAAACATAAAGTGAACCTGTTGACTTTTGCATCCCTTTATAGTATTCTTTTCTTCAAAGCTTGAAAAAACCAACTTTTTGTTTATGGAGAAAAAATGAATTTATTGAAATTACTGTTTCAATCTATATACATATTAACAATAGCAGTCGTAAGCCCTCTTCTTCCAACCTTGCCGGCCGCTGCAGAAGAAATCGTCGTTGCCTATTTTCTCGAATGGCCCACTCCGAACCAGTTTGCTCAAGTAAACAAGCTCTACGATAAAGCCCTCGGCCTGGACGTCAAATGGGTCTCCTTTGAAGCTGGTACAGCCATGTCTGCGGCAATGGCTTCCGGAGATGTGCATATTTCTTTTTCTCAGGGAATTCCGCCTTTCGTCGTAGCTGCTTCAGCAGGGCAGGACATTCAAATTGTCGATGTGGCCCTGGCCTATTCTGAAAATGAAAATTGCGTGGTCCGAGAAAGTCTGGAGATAAGTAAGGACAATGTAAAAGAGCTGGAAGGAAAACATGTGGGCCTGCCTGTCGGTACGGCTGCCCATTATGGTTTCCTGAAGCAAATGGAGCATTTTAAAGTCGACACAAAGACCATGAGAATTGTTGACATGTCTCCTCCGGACGGCGCCGCTGCCTTTGCCAACGGAAATCTCGATATGGTATGCGGCTGGGGCGGGTCCCTTCGTCGGATGAAAGAACATGGCAATGTTCTGCTGACCGGTTCGGAAAAAGAGGAACTTGGTATTCAGGTTTTTGACGCCACGACCGTTTCGACGCAATGGGCTCAGGAGAATCCTGATTTACTTGCAAAATTTCTAAAAGTAACGGCAGAGATGAACGCCATGTTTGCAAAGAGTTCGGATAAAATGCTGCCTGTCATTGCCAAAGCGGCGGGCATGGATTCGGCGACAGCAAAAGAAACGATGGCCACATTTTATTTTCCCTCAATAGAAGAACAACTTAGCAATAAATGGCTTGGAGGGGGTACTCAAAAATTTCTTAAAGAAGTGGCCGATTTTTTCGTTAAACAAGGTATTATCCCAAAGGCTCGTAAGAGTTATGATAGTGCTGTAGATGTTGACTATCTTAAAGCGGCTTCAACAATGTGATTTTCCGGTCAAAGATATGGATGTTATTTCGGGATAATATCTTAATTCTGTTCATACAGTTAAAAAAACAGACCTTGTACAGATACCTTTTTTATAATTTAAAGAGCAATGGTATTGATTTAAAGAGTTGAACCCGTTGATTATAGCCGATCCTGCCTGTTTGCAAGTAGACAATGTTTCAATGACATTCAACCTGCCTGACAAGAGAACCGTCGATGCTTTAAAAAAGATTTACATTGAATTACATCAAGGCGAACTGCTTTCGATATTGGGCCCCTCAGGCTGCGGCAAAACAACACTGCTTACCATTATTGCAGGTTTCCTTACGCCTACGGATGGTCAAATTATCTTAAACGGAAAAACCGTACGCGGCCCCGGGCCGGAACGCGGCATGGTTTTTCAGCAAGGCGCCCTCTTTGAATGGATGAACGTTCGAAAGAATATCGGCTTTGGGCTTATAATGAAAGGTATTTCCGGTAAAACGGCAGATCGTCGAGTTGATGAGTTACTTGAAACCGTGGGACTTCATGGTTTCGGGAACAAGCCTGTATACGAACTATCCGGCGGCATGCAACAGAGGGTTGCATTGGCCCGTTGCCTTGCCAATGATCCTGACGTAATTTTAATGGATGAACCTCTCGGGGCGCTGGATGCATTAACGCGAGAAAAAATGCAGGAACTGATTCTTAAACTATGGAATGATTCAGGTAAAACGATTATATTGATCACCCATTCCGTTGAAGAAGCTTTATTATTAGGAGAACGTCTTATTGTTATGGCGCCCGGCCCCGGGCATATCCATAAGGAATATCGACTCCCCTTTGCCTCTCTGGCAACGGAAGAAAATCTGCGAGAAATAAAAAAACTCGATGACTATAGCAAAAGGCGCGAAGAAATACTCTCTATGATCTGGGATATGGAAGAAGAAATTATGAGAAGGAACGTATGAGATTATGTTGATGCTTATACTATACATCATCCTCTTTGTATTCATTTATTTTATTCACAAGCTTGTGACAAAACTCTTTACTTCAAATCATGGATTCAACAAACGGAAAAACATAACCTTTGGCGATGAAAGTGCTGTACACCCGAATCGTGCAGCTTCGATTTTCTCGATTGTTACTTTATTCCTTATTTGGGCCGCCTTCACCGGTTCCAAACTCTCCCCTCTTCATGTACCCGGCCCTTTTATTGGCGATACATCCTTTTCATACACCGCTTTAAATGCTCAAAATCAAAAGGACGATGCTACTGTTTATGTGCGCGTTAGTTATATTGGAGAAGAATTTGAAAAGCCTGCAATATCCGATAAAAAACAATCCGGTTTTGCCAAAGACGACGCCGTGAAAGTCGGCGCCTGGCGAAGCGCCCTTATAGGAGTGCAAAAAAACGATGATGGAGCAAAAAAAAAGGATTATCAAGTAATCGCCATTAACGGCCAATCTATAGAACCGAAGCAATCTGTACATGTTAAAAACGGTGTCGTTACCATGACTTCAAAGGGCAACCTCTCCTTTACGCCGAGCAAAGGGTGGCAAATGGAACCGGTTTGGCTGCCTGCGCCTGAAGCAGTGTTTAAACGATTCCTGGAAATAACTCGTCATGGTTATCAAAATATTACACTTTTTGAAAATGTCGGCTGGTCGCTGCTACGAGTGATTGCCGGTTTTTTACTTGGCAGTGTCGTCGGCATTCCCCTTGGTTATGCTATGGGTTTAAATAGTTATTTTCGCGGCTGGTTCGATCCCATTGTTGAATTTATGCGCCCTGTCCCGCCGCTTGCACTAATTCCTTTAATCATCATTTGGTTCGGGATTTGGGAAACAGGAAAAATCAGCCTTCTCTTTCTTGCCGCACTGTGGATCATGGCAATTGCCGCCAGGGCCGGCGTGTCGGGCGTGAATATATCTAAAATTCACGCCGCTTATTCCCTTGGCGCCTCAAAGTGGCAGGTTCTAATATATGTGATTATCCCAAACTCGTTACCGGAAATATTTACCGGCGCAAGGGTCGCGATGGGTGTCTGCTGGGGAACAGTCGTTGCCGCAGAGTTGGTCGCCGCAGAAAAGGGAGCAGGAAAAATGATTATTGCAGCATCGAAATTTCAACAAACCGATATTGTGATAATTGGTATTATTTTAATTGGTATTGTCGGCTATGGAATCGATATATTTATGCGAAAAGCGGAAAACATACTAGTGCCATGGAAGGGAAAGGGGTAGTATAACTAAAAACAGCAGTCAGCTATCAGCGGTCAGCCTTCAGCTAAGGAAAGTCTTGATGTTATGCCAAAATAAGCTTCACTTTATGGGTGAAGCTGTTTTGAACCACAAAGTGTTGCGATTAAATAGCTGACAGATGATGGCTGAAAGCTAAATGCTGTTTTAGGATAAAAAGAGCTTGTTCACGCCGGAATTTTTTTTACGTGCAGATCCATTTGCGGAAAGGGTATCTCTATTCCTTCTTTATCAAAATTCTCCTTAATGGTTCTTGTCAACTCGAAATAAATTTTCCAGTAGTCTCCTGTCTTGCACCAAACACGAATCACGATGTTTACAGAAGAATCGGCCAACTCTATTACTTCCACCAGCGGTTCCGGTTCTTTCAGGATCAATGGATGGGAACCGATGATTCCGGAAATAACATCCTTTGTCTGATCTATATCTGCTGTATAAGAAACTCCTACAACCATATCGACACGCCTTGTCTCCATTGCCGAATAATTAATGATAGAGGAGCCCCAAACGGCTTTATTGGGTATTATAATTTTCTTATTGTCAGGCGTTAAAAGTGTTAGAGCCATAATATTCATATCTTTTACCGTACCACTGTTGCCCGCCGCCTCTATGTAGTCCCCTGTTTCATAGGGGTTGTTCAGGAGAATCATGATTCCTGCCGAAAGGTTACCAAGAGATTCCTGAAAGGCAAAACCAATGATAAAACCCATCACACTAAGTCCTGCTATCAAAGGCGTAACGTCAATCCCCACGACAGGTAAGGCGACCATAATCAGAACAAGCCATAAAACCTTGTTCACGATGTTTATTGTAAAGCCTTCGAGCAGATCGCTTACTCGATCGGATTTATTAAGAGCCTTTCTCGTTATGGAACAGATAATCGTAATAGCAATTTTGCCAACGATTATTACAATAATAAAAACCACCAGACTCGTTAAAAGCTCAAGACCGTTCATCATAACCCATTGTTTGATATTTTCACTCATATCTTTCATTTTGTATCCCCCGGTTTAAAAATTTAGTTAACTGTTATTATTGCTTTTAATAAAAAACACAGCTACAAATAACAGGATAGCCACAAGTACGATAGTACCTCCGCTTGCGAGGTCGAAATAGTAGGAAAGGAAAAGCCCCGATATAACAGAAAACAAGGAAAAAAGGATTGAGAAAACAAGAGTTTGTTTAAAGCTCCTATTGAGCTGCATGGAGGTTAAAACAGGAATGATCATTAATGCGCCTATAAGCAAAATGCCCACGATACGCATGGACAGTGAAATCGTCAATGCAGCCAGGACCACTATAACCAAGTTATATCTATCTGTATCCAATCCGCTTGCCTTTGCAAGTTCCTCATCAAAAGAGACAGCGAACAGTTCCTTGTACAACATAATAATTAACGAAAACACAAAAACTGCAAGCACGCTTATAAAGTAAATGTCTGTAACTGATACGGTGGCGATGCTTCCGAAAAGAAAACTAAAAAGGTCGACATTAAAACCCTTTGCAATACTGAGCATAACGATTGCGACAGCCAAACCGGCCCATAAAAACAGGGCCACTGCCGATTCGCCGAATATCTTTTTACTTTTTCTAAGTTTCTCTATGCCTACTCCAGTCAAGACAGCGACTATAGTGGCGTTTACAATTGGAGAAGTCTTTGTTAATAATCCCAACGCAACACCGACGAGCGAGACATGAGCAAGCGTGTCGGCCATCAGAGAATACCTGCGAACAACAAGGAAAATACCGATCATCGGGGCTGTCAGGGCAATAATAATCCCGGCGGCGAAAGCCCGCTTCATGAAACCGAATTCGAATATCTCAAACATAGACCAGAATGGTTATAATCCTAAAAAAAAGCTGTTAGCGATCAGCTATCAGCAGTCAGCTAATGTTCATGACGGATTTTATGCTTATGAATAGAGAGTTTTCTCCCATAAACCTCTTCTAAAAACTCTTCCTTAATATACTGGTCAGGGGGGCCGTAGCAGCAGACCTTCTTGTTTATACAGAGAATGCTGTTCGCTTCATCTGCTATAACGCCGAGATCATGAGTCACGAAGACAATAGTGATGCCAAGTCTTGTATTCAGTTCATTTAAAAAAGAGTAAAACTTGTCCTGAGAAGCTATATCGATACCTGTCGCAGGTTCGTCGAGCATTAATATTCCGGGTTCCACAGCCAAGGCCCTTGCAATAAACACCCGTTGCCTTTGTCCGCCCGACAACCTGCTTATTAAGGTGTTTCTGAATTCCGTGACTTCCGCTATTTCCATGGCCTTTTCCATAGACAAGCGATCTTTTTCAACAAGCCGCTTAAACAGACCCTTTTTAGCGCACAATCCGCTCTTAATAACTTCATAAACTGTGGCAGGGAAATAAAACTCGGATTGAGAGACCTTCTGCGGCACGTACCCTATTCTGTATAAATCCGAAAAATCGTTTATATCTTCGCCAAATAACCTTATCTTGCCTGAATCGGCCCTTAAAATACGGAGGATGATTTTAATCAGCGTTGTCTTCCCGCTGCCGTTGGGCCCTATAATTCCAAGGTACTCGCCGGACTTGACCGAGAATGTTATATCCTCAAGAACAGTGTCCCCGTTATAACTGAAATTTAGCCCTTCAATCTCTATACAGTTCGTCATTTGGTGAAATTACGCCTCTCTCAGGCAGGATAGGACGATAAACACTGACCTACATACATCCGGGACAAACGCCGTAGAACTTCAAAGAGTGATCGATGATCTTAAACCGGCTCCTTTTCGATACGATCTTCTCCTCTTTTTCCACGCATTCCGGCATATCTATGCATTCAACCTTATTGCATTTAATACATATTATATGATGGTGGTGGTTGTCCGTTCTGAACTCATACCTTCTGATATTGTCGCCGAGACTCAGTTCCTTTAGCACTCCCTCGGCTTTCAAGAAGTCGACCTCTCTGTAAACTGTGGTCTTATTAATATGAACGCCCATTCCTTTAAGGGTCTTTTCTATCTCTCCGGCTGACAGCGGGGCCTTGGCTTTGGCGAATATTGTTATAATAGCCTCCCTTGCTTTTGTAATCCTGTATCCTCCGGACCTGATACGCCTGATAATTTCGCTTATATTAAGCATGGTTTATGTTATTGCGATTAACCGGTCTTTGTCAAGCTTGAAAGATGTTAAACAATATGTCACTTCGCCGTTTTAAACTCTTTATCAATTACAAGATAAGGCTGTACGCAAATTATTAAGATTTTCATCCATTATTGAGATATAGTCCTTTCCTGCCTTTATATCCTCAGACCGGAGCCCGCCTATCGGATTCAGAGTGAGTGTTTTCGCTCCAACTTCTCCGGCTATCGTTTTAGCAAGCCTGGGGCTGACAAGTGCTTCGAAGAATATATATTTTATTTCCTTATCACGAGCCAGTCTGGTAAGATCGGCAAGCGTCCTGGGCGACGGCTCTTCCTGCGGAGAAATTCCTGATATGGAATGAACGTGCAAGTCGTAACGATTCGCTAAATAACTGAAGGCGTCATGGGAGACAATTATATCGCGTATTTCGCATGATTTTAATCCTTCTTCAAAACGCTTATGAAGATCTGTCAGTTTATTTATATAGTCGGAGCTGTTTCTTTTATAGTAATCTTTGTTTTCAGGATCAACCTTTATAAAAGCATCCCTTATTATCTTAATCTCCTTAATCGCCAGCAGCGGATCGAGCCATATATGGGGGTCGAGCCCGCCGTGATCGTGATCATGTTCATCCTTATGCGCTTCTTTATCATGCTCCTCATGATGGGCCTCATGATCGTCGTGGTCGTGCTCCCCCCCCTCGTCATGATCCTCATGTTCATCTCCGGCTTTTCTCATATCAAAGTGCTCGGCCATCTCAATTACATAAATCCCCTTCTTTTCAAGCTCCCTGCTTATTCTCTCAGCCCAAGGAGTCATATGGGCGCCGTTAAAAATAAATATTTTTGACGTCCATATGTTTTTATAGTCCCTTGGAGAAGGCTCAAACTCATGAGGCTCCGCGCCGGGAGGCGTGATATTTATAACCTCGGCACGATATCCCCCCACCTTCTCCGCGAAATGAGCGAGGGGATAAAAACCGGCGGAAATCCTCAATTTATTCGAAGCCTCCGCCCCATTTAAAGAGAACAATAAAACCGCGCAGATAGTGATAAAAAAAAATATATATTTCATTTTCAATACCTCCTTATAATTAAGATAAATTGTAACTATTCAGCCAAAAACACCAATCTACGTATCGGCATAGGCGGCATGGGCAAACTCATTCGTCCATACAGCCCATGCTATAATGTCCTATTTAAGCAACCTGCTGAATAGATAAAATAAAATATTACTACAGCCAAGCTAAAACATTCAACTCTGTTGCATCAATTCTTAAATCGGGATATGGTAACGATTCATTTCAAATATTGCAGTAAGCGTAACAGTTCACGGGGGTCAGGAATCGGAGGTCAGTTACTGTTATAACTTTTTCCTCCATTGTTTGACAGGCTATTATTACTCATAAATGCGGTTATTTTGATTGGAGAAAGGCTTTGTCATATAAAACCGACCTCCAATCTCCGCCCCCGGTGAACTATCTATTAAGCTAATTTACTGATGATTGCTATCCCTTCTCATTTCCGGCATCCGATCTATAAAGATTTCTTCCATTCAAAATAAGTATACAAAATAAATCAAATTTATTGCAACATAGTAGCTTTAATAAATATTAGATCCATGATTTTCATAGTTTAACAATAAAAAACATATTCTTGACAAATGCAACTCTATTGCATTACAATCTGTTCGTTATGATAAAAAGCGATAGCATTATCTTTGATTTAAAATCTAAAGGACATCGTATTACCAGGGCAAGAAAGGCAATAATAGATATTTTTATTAATTCAAGCGGACCTATTAAAGCAACGGATATAAAATTAAGTCTCGATAAGATAAAACTTAAGGCTGATAAGACAACTGTATACCGCGAGTTAGAATTTGCTAAAAAAACAAATGATCGTACGAGAGGTTTATATAGGAGATCTAAGTACAGGACAAAAAAATACTATACAAATGTATAGACTAGACATTTTATAGTAAACTGGTAGAAAATATGGCGTCAGCAACAACAGCTAACGCCATGAAAAGAGTAAAGAAATTAGAGAAGATACTGAAGGAGAACAAAATAAATTGGCACGGAGCACGTATAAATTTTTTGGCTCAATTTATAATAGCTCTGATAAAGGTCAAGACAGTAAACCTTGCAGAGATAGCGTTAGGATTTGTAGGAGATATTAAGATAGAGTCACATTATAAAAGGCTTCAAAGATTTTTCAGAGGCTTTAAGATAGACTTAACAGAGATGGCCGTATTATTGGCAG
>JAREWP010000008.1 GCA_029001845.1 Candidatus Magnetocorallium paracelense
TTAGTCGCTTATAAATGAAATTGTGGGCAAAAAAGCACTAATATTTTTGATTGTCACAGTTTTAGCTTTTATTTATAAGGCTTTTAAGCATATAGAAATATGCACTGACTTTTAAAATAAAGCTGCGAAAGCAGCGATTTACTCCCTCTCCCCTTTTGAAGGGTGAGAGGGTTGGGGTGAGGGGGTGCGGTAAGGTACACGATAGGGTAACGCTTCTCCACCGTCACCCCTCACCTTAATCCTCTCCCCTCAAGGGGAGAGGAGACTTGAAGGGAATTTCTTCGAAATTCCCCAAACCTCTTTGGTTCCGGCTATGCCGGGTTAGGTGTTAGCGGTTAGCTTTTAGCTTAGGGATTTCCATAATTCTTATCCACCTTCAGGGTGAATAGCTTTTTCAATGCGAAGCATTGAGTTTTCTTAGCTAATGCCCAATACCTAACTGCTAAATGCTGTTTTTAGTTTAAATATTACAAACTTCATGCCAATTTAAGAAGATCTCTCTTGAATTAAAAAATGATATATCGGGATATCTTCTGAGCCTGTAAAGTCAAGACATCATTGAGGTTATTAGGTTTCAGAAGAGTGCTCATTGTCAAAGCTTTGTTACTTTGGGCAATCGGTCAATATGTCTTATTGGATGCCATCAAACGGGTCATTTTGACCTGATTAATGAGGATTAGTGAACTAAATCACTTTTCAAAAAGTTTCCGACTTGACTGTTTTGGCAGGTATTAATGGGGTGGGAAAGTCAACGGTTATTCAGGTTCTGTTATTATCCCGCTTAACCATTGAGGATTTAAGAGTAAAAGGTAATAAGCAAAGAATTTCTCTGAATAGCGAATGTCTCAGCCTTGGAAGCTCCAAAAAGATAATATCCGCCCTGTCTGATAGCGATATCGTAAAATTCGAATTTGAAAGAATCATATCCGACTCAAAAAATACTCCACTCTCTTTCACTTTTACTGCTAATTCCAATATGCCGGATAATTATATCACTCTCACAGACTATTCAGACAATGAAGATATCAATCATAAAGAGTTTTTCTATTTGATGGCTGAAAGAATAGGACCCAGGGATTATTATACATATTCTGACTATAATACTCACATCGGATACAGTGGAGAATATGTAGCTTATGTACTTGACCGTATAGGAAAAAGAAAAGTTGATTCAAAGCGCTGTTTAGATGAAAAAGAAAACACTTCTTTTTTGAGACAACAAACTGAGGTCTGGATGGATACGATCATACCAGGGATTGAACTGAATACGGATATTAATGAAAAATCCAATACCCTATCCGTGGAGTTTCGTAAGAGAAAGCTCGAAACCAGTTTTTTACAACCCAGTAATATCGGTTGTGGTCGATAACTTATACAGGACATTCCTGTCTACAATCGGCTTGAGGTGCGTACGTTAAGTTGTAATTATGTATCTATTTGAGTAACAATAGATGAAGCAGGAGATAAGCCATAATGCAAAACACAAAATATGATAATTAAGGGGGATGAAATGCAAAACACAAACATTTCCGGTAAGTCATGTAATATTAAAAAGAGAGAAGAATTCTTGTTTAAATTTTTGTTGTGTCATCTGATTCTATTGTTTATTTTTATTTGCCACATGAAAGTTGCGACAGCCATGGAACATGAAAGGGATCGAACAGGTATTGAATACAAGACGAGTAGTTTTGGCGGGGAGTGCGATGCTGTTCAATTCGGGCATCATAAAGACAGCCAAATTATTTTCGCTAAATATCCACTCGATTTATCGGGCGCGTATGAGGGCTTAACCTTTTGGTTTGAGGTTACTTCAGGAGCATCCCCGGAAAATTTCGAACCTATTTTCACCCCGCCTCAAAAACTCAGTTTGAATTTAACGGAAATGGTACGTGGGTATGAGGAATCTTTTGATGCGACTTACCCCTATGTGGAACAACACTACACAGGGACATTCCATTTTCCTCTTTTAATGTGGGATTATTGCAGCGAAACGGATGACGATGCAAGCTCTTCTTACTACAGAAATGAAACAAAAAGCTACACCCATGAATTACCCGTTGAAGTGAAGCTCTGGTGGTACTACTGTTCCGATAGCGGTGTTTGGATTCTCCATCACGATTCCTGGATCAAGGATACGACATTGGAATATATATATGACGAAGAAGACAATCTGACCCCCACCTTTACGCTTGCCGGAGAAAGCGAATGCTTCGATAATATTTATATGGAATATTACGCTCAGAGCGACGATGGTTCTCTCTATGGCGATAACATAGAGTTTAGTGATGATTGTTCCATAAAATACACCTACTATGATGCAAGAGAGTACTGTGAAATACAAGGAGGTGTTTATGTCTGTAATAAGCAAGACAAGCTCGAAGAGGTTCTCCCGATACCTGCTTACCTGGGAAACGGGTGCTTATCTTTAAACGTTACCAATAAAACGGTTAATAACGATTTGCCCCAATACTACGATTACTACTCTTATACCTACGATTCCGTAAACAATGAGGAAGGCGACTGGGAGTCTACCAAATGCCCTGACCCTCCGATGCTGCTTTGTGTTAATCCGGGACGTGACTGGAAAGTTGGAGACAACGAATACCATACCGATGATTCCTATTTTTTTTCCAGAAATGTGATCGACGGCACAGTTTACGACACATATATCGACGATCAGGAAAATACCGTCAAGACTCTGATGCGGGGGATCCCCATGTTCAATGTAAGGTCATCCGAGATACCTGATTTAGAAGGCTATATCAAAGGCAGGTTATATTCAAGAGAAGATATATATACGGAAGAGAATATAATGGAAGATTTGAAAGATAACGACATACATAAGGCCTATGCAGAGTTGTACAGACTTAAAGACGGCTATCTAAGAAGTCAATACGACGATGAATCCGATGACGATTACAAGGCGTTTGTCAATTCTCAATTGGAATCCACAGGAATCGTAGCTAAGATAACCCCTAACGATTATGGCGAATTTTCATTCGAAAATATTCCATATGATGAGTTTGCGACAGAGGGCAGAATTACAACTTATAAGCGTATTTATTATACTGTCAGGATTACAAGGGCCCGGTCGGAGGAGGTGAAAATCAGTTCTCCTGATTATGATGTTCTTAATCCGAATATCGATGAAGTGGGGACCAGTACAATATACTTTTATAATTCTGACAAACACAATCTGAGGGCCTCCCTGTATGAGGAAAACAAAGAAGAGACTGTGCACTCTATATACCTTGATCGGGCCGATGATATTGCCTGGAAGCTGGCGATAGCAAAGGATTTACAAAAATTTTCAAAAAATTATAGTGAAGAGGAAACCAAAGTGCTGGCCTACCTTGAGA
This sequence comes from Candidatus Magnetocorallium paracelense, assembly GCA_029001845.1. Classification (GTDB taxonomy): domain Bacteria; phylum Nitrospirota; class Thermodesulfovibrionia; order Thermodesulfovibrionales; family Magnetobacteriaceae; genus Magnetocorallium; species Magnetocorallium paracelense. The sequence continues at coordinate 3,360 of JAREWP010000008.1, forward strand.
CACTTCTTGAAGATACGGATGAATTAACGCCTGAAAAGGTCGAAGGTGTTAAAAGAGCATTTTGGGCCGAGAAAGTAGTTCTTGATTCCGCCCAAATTTCAAAAATTTTGTTAAAAATAGTGATTGATTCACTTGCTAAAATTATCACAGACTTCTGGTCAGACTTTTCAATCAAAAAAGATAAGATGCTGTCCGACCAACTGGACAGATTACAAAATCTTCGTAATGCAAAGGCTTTGCAGCAAAATGCCGATAAAATTGATGATATAAAAGAGGCCATCCAGAAGATTTATAAAGAAACCGGCGGTGCAAATGCAATGACTTCCGAAATGGTTAGCATGATCAGGCAAACCTTCAATGTTTTAATGGCGACGATTGAGCAGCATTTTAAAGATAAGAAGGCTGCTGACGAGGATACGAAAAAAGCGATAGATGCTTTTAGCGCGACCTTTAGAACTATTTTAGAGACCCTGGAAAATATCTCTCTTACCGGAGCCCTGAAGACCCCTGTAAGCGAGGCCATTAAATTTGGCGCATCTAAGGCGCACGGTGAGGCATTTGACTCAAGTCTCGAACTGGGTTACTCATATTGTGAGATCACCGACGACCTGCTCGACAGCTCTTATACCTATATGCAGGCATGGAACAGCGAGGATGACAATGTGTACAGAAAGGACATTGATAAAGTTACGGATATGCTCTCTCTTATATACGATGAACATACAGAGGTTCAAGTTATGGACGATTATTCAAAAGAGTTCGCCACAGCCTTTGGCACGGCTGAAGATATATTTGGTATGTTATCTACTACTGGAATCCCCTGGTTTAAATATGCGGAAAAGTTCTCCCAAATTATGGAATATGCCTTAACAGGAATAAATGGAAACCATGCCGCCTGGACCGTTTTTATAACGCTTCCCGACTTGACGGACAAAGGAGTGTGCTATGCATATGGCAAAAAGGAAACTTGTAACGAAGAGACTTCTACCGCAAACAGCTATTCGCTCGCTGCAAAAGGGGAGACTCTCTTCAGCACAGGTTTGCTATCCGATATAGAAGCATCCAGGGATTCGTTAAACCTTGCTTTGGATCAGTTGACAGGAAATCTGAATGACAATAATGTCGCAAATGCGTTGATAACCTTTAGCGGCGTATCCAATAACAGTTTTGTAAGCAGTTTTGATGATTTTAATGTAAAGGTTTCTCGTCTATTGAGTCAGGCCGCAGCCGCAGCGGGAGGTAATAATTTTGCCGAGAACCTGACTTACAGCAACATCAGAAGTGTGTCGCTTATAGCCTACTACTATGGATTGCTGGAATCAAGCTTTGATTTGTATTACAAAGTTGCAATGGAGGAATACGACGGTTTCGATGACCCTCTGTATTTAGCGGAACGTAACGACCTTCTGTATCATTTGAATTACTTCAAAACATCGGTTACAGTGTTATTTGCATACCTGGAGGAGCTCTCCAATGAAATGGGAGATATCTCTGCCTATCCCGCTGTCCTTGTGGAAAATATTTCCGTCATATCCGATATAACCGGCAATGACACTGTCACCAAATCGCCTGAAGATTTCACAATCAATGCCCGTATAAAGAATATCAGCCCATCTACAATATCGGATTTAACGGCAAAGTTGAATATAATCACCTCCTATGATATATCCGATACAGGAGAGATGGTTTATGGAGAAAGCGCTTTTATTGCAACCACTCCTTTGGAGGCGATCATAGGAAACGGGTATCTCGCACCTGACGACAGAGTGGATAACTCAGGAGAGGATGAAGCGAATGTCTCTTGGAGGCTGCAATACAACGGCTACTTTTCAATGGAAGATAATGTTGTACTGCAAATAGAGATACTGGAAGGCGGAGAAACTCCCTCTACCTTTTACACTGAGCAGGAGTCGATTATAATGAGTATGGATCACAAACTGCTCGATAAGGACCTTGACGGCATTCCCGATGACTATGAAGTTTTATATGGCATGGACACAGCAAGAGACGACTCCCTGGATGACATCGACGGCGACGGCCTTCCAAATAAACAGGAATATGTCCTGGAAACGAGGCCGGATGTAACGGACACCGATTACGACGGATTATCGGACAGAGAAGAGGTGACAGGAGGAACTGACGGCTATATAACCGATCCGCTTGAAGCCGATACAGACGGCGATGAAGTTCCGGACAATATTGACGGCAATCCGATTGACGGAGGGACAAGCGAATATGGAGAAAAGCCTGAAGAACCTGTAATCGAGTTAGATAAGACCGAGGTAATTCTCACAAAGAGCGAAAGCTCTGCAATGGTTACGGTTTCCAATTCAGGAGCAGGAACTCTGGTCTGGACTGCGCTCTCCGATAACGAGGCCGTTGCTAAGACAATGCCCTCTTTTCCTTCTCTGCACAGTAAAGACGGAACACTGTTTATTATGACGCCCCATGACTATGATTTCGAAGCTTCCGGTACAACTCAGTCAACAGTGAAGGTAATCGACGCCGGCGGCAATACAAAGGAATATAAGAAAATAACAGTAAAGGTAATAGGCCAATAGTCATATGGATTTTAAGACAATTGATGAAGGAGGAAAAGAAACTATGGTTGAATAAAGTTTTTATCCAAAATAATTAATTCAAAATGTAAAATTCTATATTACAGGAGGAACAGATTATGAAAAAGTACACTATCTTGTTGTTGGTAACGGCGGTTTTATTAACATCATTGTTATCTTTTGTTTCATTGACAGAGGCGGATGACTGGCGGATTAAGTGGACTACTTTATCGTATAGCAGTAACAGACCGGCTGTAGGTACTGACGGAACGATTTATTCAACAGGAGGCTATTTCGGCGTCTACGGCGACTCTGCTGAATACAGTCAACTAAGAGCCTTTAATCAGGAAGGCGAGATGTTGTGGGCCTATACTGGTGGTGATAATACAGCTTCACCGTCTTCTGTAAGCTCGGACGGGATGATCTATTATGGCGATTATAGCGGTATTCTCTATGCCATATATCCGGACGGTACGGAAAGATGGACATATGATATTTGGAGCACTATTTATAATGCACCCACCATAGGAACGGATGGAACTTTTTATACAGGTAATGCAAATGGTGTCTTTGCCATAAAGCCTGACAGTACATTTATATGGTGGGCCAAAGATCCCTATATGTCGAATACTTCGCCGGCAATCGGATCGGACGGTACAATTTATGTCGTCTCCGGCGCATATCCCCAGGACGAACAATTCTATCTCTATGCAATAAACAACGGTGACGGCTCTGTAAAATGGACCTCTCCAATCCCTGTAGGATATGCTTATCACACACCTGCAATAGGCACAGATGGCTCGATTTATGTAAAATCGAGTGGCGATAATGTTTTATATGCATTTAATTCCAATGGTACGGAAAATTGGACTTATACATTTGGGGAGTCCATGTCCGGTTATCCGGCAGAAAAGTCTGATCCTCTGGTCGGATCGGACGGCACGATATATGTAGGCGCCGAGGATGCCAAACTGTACGCAATAAATCCTGACGGAACGAAAAAGTGGGTCTATGATCCTGATCCCGATTGCACATCTCTTTGTGATCTAGGTTCACCGGTGCAAGCAGCAGACGGAACAATCTATATTGTCAAGGGTTCTTATCTTTATGCAGTAAATCCGAATGGCTCGACAAAGTGGGTGTTTGATTCCTGGGACTATCGAACCAGTCACGGAGCTACTCCTGCAATAGGCCCTGACGGTACGATCTATATACAAAGCAGTTACTATGGCCTGATGGCGATAACGGACAACCAATCAGTCTCATGCGAAGAAGCCACTATTTTCGAGGATATTTCCATGGATATACCCTATGTCAAATATATGTCAGGTTCTGAGGAGTCCTGGTTCAGCTTCCATCTGGAGTATGCATACTTTGAAGGAGACGACAATTTATATTTTATGCTTTCTCAGTATGAGTTGCTTGACAGCGGAGCATCCGATTGCGACTATGCGACTTTAACAGAATATCTTGAAATACTGATTCCGCACATAAAATATGAGTACGGATCGGCTGAGTTTTGGTTTTCTCTTGAAATGGGATATACATATATTGAAGGAGACGATGATATCTATTTTATGCTTACAGGTTATGAGGAACTGGACGGGTAGTTAATGTCAATATCAAAGTAGGGGCAGACCTGTGTGTCTGCCCCTACACGGAAGCAAGCACAACCGGGAACCGGGCGAACACATAGGTTCGCCCCTACTACCATAGATAAGGGGGTCGGGCCATGGAAAATCCTTTAAAAACAAGGACTTCTGTTAAAAACAAGGACTTCTGTCCGACCCCGATTTCCCCTACTTCTGAACACACAACACGTTTTCTTTATAAAGACAATGAATGAATCTCTTTCTCTACCGACTTCTGTATAAACTTATTAAGACTAATACCTAACGACAGGGCAGCCTGAAAACTTTTCCGGTGCAGTTCGGGAGTCATTCTGATATTAAAACTGCCTTTGAAGGATTTTAAAGGCTCTTTATCTACCTCTTTACAAAGCTGAAGATAATCTTCAACAGCTTCATGAAAAGAGCTAACCAATTCATCGACACTTGTACCTTCAAAGCTTATTAAGTCATCAATTCCTTCAATTTTTCCGTAAAACACCTTGTCTTTAGGACTAAAGCGCACCGAACCAATGAATCCTTTATGTTCTATAATATTAGTCATCGTTTATCACCTCTGTTCTGGTTAATTCATCAATAACAAGATTAATTTGATAATCCTTCAGACTGTCTCCGCGATGGTGAGGTCTGTGTAATCGTACAGTACATCTAGTCTGCTTGTTTATAAAGCATACTTTTGATCCGGATGTCTTACCAAGGTTTGATTTTATATAACCTAAGCCCGACAGGAGAGTCTCCAATTCACTAAATGTAAAATCGTTAGGTTTGGACAGTAATCGTTCTAATAGCTTGTCTGCCTGACTCATTAATCATCATAACATAAGTCAGACACTAAAGCAACTATAAATAGTTGCATGACAGTTTAGGTCACTTCACAATTGATCTTTTGCAGAAATGGAAAAATATAAAATCACCATATCTAAATTTCTCTCTCATCTGCTTAGCTCACTCTCTTTGTTCAGTAATAACTGTAGGTAAAGATTAGAGCATAGTCGCGAATTTAGTTCAAAAGTTAAGATAGGTGTGATTTGTGTTACATACTTTTTTATTGTGATGCCTTTATCTTAACTTCTCCATCAGGATTATAAACATGGATATAAAACAGATTCCTCAAGTTATGCTTATGACCATGTGACCTGAATGACCTGTGGTGGATAGAATGAAAGAGATAATCACCCACTGCACCCTTTTTTTAACTTAATGTATCCCACATTTTTACCGAACACCGTGGGTGAGAGGAGCCAATAGTTTCAAAAAGGTATCGAATTCGTAAAAAAGAGTCGTCATTCCAGCGAAAGCCGGAATGACTCCAAACACTGTAGATTCAAGAGTTTGACTTTTTTATATAATTACCCCCGGTACTCAGTAATAAATGCGGGTAAAGATAAGCCCTTTGAAGAGGGAGAGGGTTGGGGTGAGGGGGTGCGGTACAATACTCGTTACGGTCACGCTTCTCCGCCTTCACCCCTCACCTTAGTCCTCTCCCCTCAAGGGGAGAGGAGATTGAAAGGGAATTTCTTTGAAATTCCCAAACGTCAAAATCAAACCTGTTTCATTCCGGCTACGTCGGGTTAGGAGGGAAAACATGATGTATCGATGGAGTAAAGAAGTTCTTAGAGCCATCTTTTTCTTATTGACTTTGTCTGTTATGGTTGGTTCCGTTTTATTTTACAAAGACCTTGCAGAAGCGGCGAACAAGACCTACTACGTATCCGGCAGCAGTGGAAACGACGCATTCGACGGTCTTACGGTTCAAACTCCGCTAAAAAGCATAACCCGTGTAAACGAGTTGCAGCTTTTCGAAGGTGACAGCGTGTTGTTCAAATGCGGAGATACCTGGCAGGGGGAAATGCTTCGTATCGAGCACTCCGGAACGGAAAACAATCCGATTTTATTTGGTTATTACAGCGACAACGACAGGTGCAACGTAAAACCGGTTATATCCGGTTCCCTTCCCCTTGCCGGCTGGACATCCTATAGTAACAATATTTATGTTGCCAACCTCTCTTCCGGAGACAATGCAGGAAAGTTCGCCAATGGAATCAACCAGCTTTTTAAGAACGGCGAACGTTTGATGCTCGGCAGATGGCCCAATCTCGACGACGATGCCTATGACAACGGATATACAATCGCCGACGGCCACGACGCAGCGGCTGTACAAATCATTGACAATGAACTTCCCGCAATGGACTGGACAGGCGCGGTTATGCACATGAAAGGCAGACAGTGGTACATTATGAACCGTGAAGTGGAAATATCCGGTACAGGGACGCTTACTCTCAATGTAAATCCTGTTTGCCTAAACACATACGACTGTACGGGCTGGGGATATTTTATAAACAGCCATTTAAACACCCTTGACCGGGAGGGCGAATGGTATTACGACAGCAACACAAACCATGTTTACCTCTATACCCTTCAGGGACCACCTGCGGACAACACACTGGAGGGCTCTGTAATTATAGAGGGAAAGCATGAATACGACACGACACTTGGCGGTATTATAGTAGGAGAAACAAGTCTTAGTGAGGTTTCCAACGTGATAATTGACGGATTCCACATAAAAAACTGGTTTGACAACGGCATAACCACTCCAACCAGCCTGGAGATCAACGACAACAGCAATCTTATTATTCGAAACAACCGAATCGATGACGTCAATGGAATTGGAATCAATTTAAGAAGCGCCATTTGGAACCTTGATGGCGGTAAAATTCTGGGAGGGGAAAATATAACGGTCAGAAATAACGAAATCAACGGACCAAATGAGTATGGAATTCAGACGTACACCATAAACTCCTTTTTTTTAGATAATAAAATAAAAAATATAGGTCTTATTGAAAATCTGGGCAGAGACGGTATGGGCTGTGAATTCGACCAGGACGAGGCATGTACGCCCAATGGCAGCGGCATACTCCTTTCCACTCACCATGGCGTGAACTCCGGTTACGGTAATGTTTTTTCAGGGAATCATTTGCAGCGCATCGGCTATACGGGAATCGAGCAGTACGCACCGGAGAATGTCATTATAAGAAATTTAATCGAAGAACCCTGTCATGCAAAGGCCGACTGCTCCGGCATACACGCCTATTCAGAGGATTCTTTTGAATATTCTACGGTATATGACGCCATAATAGCGGAAAACATCATTATCGACAGTATCGGAAATACGGACGGATGCAGGTATGACTATAAATTACCGCTATTTGGATTTGGAATCAATTTCGAGCATTATTCCAGGAACATGAAGGTCACAGGCAATACGATCATCAATTCCAATGCCGCCGGAATCCTGTTCTGGTGGCGCAGCACCGGCACGATAGCAGGAAACACCCTTTACGGTAATGGCGCTTCGGAAGCGAGCGAATATCGCAGCGCAAACGGACAAATAGAGGTGTGGGACGATGACAGCGATCCCGGTACGGAAGCAACTGTAGTGGATAATATTTTATTCGCCACTGAATATGACCAATATTTGTTAAAGGTAACTTCTTCGGACAACATTTTATTTGCCGACAATAACTACTACTTCAATCCCTTTGAAGAGAGCGCATTCCATATCACATCTCCGAACTATAGGGACCTCACCTTTGCTCAGTGGCGGGACTACAGCGGACAGGACGCTAATTCAATTACCACCTGGTACAAACAGTCACCGGGCGAAGAACCATTGTCCGAAATATTCTACAATGCCTCGAACACTCTCCGGACCATTGACCTGGGAAACGATATTTATTATGACCTGGACCAAAACATGATTACCGGAAGTATCGATTTATCACCCTATAAGTCCAGAATTCTCATAAAAAGCCGATAATTTCCGTCTGGATACTTAATCAAATATTGAGCAGAATAAATTATAATGAGACGATTTCGCAAAAGGAGGATTGTCATGAAAGTTTTTATGAGAAAGTCGTTACTAAACATTCTTTTTGGAGGTTTAATACTTTTTTTTGCGGGATTCTTTGGCTCTGCCGTGGCGCAACAGGGAGATGAGGATTCCGGTGAAACAGTAAGTGTCGATTTAGGCGGGTTTGACTGGGCAATGATGTTTAAGGGAGATGAAGGGGGTATTGCAATTGAATCCGATGATTCAGGCAACGATAATTTGTGGGCCGTCGGCTATATGGACATAGGAATTCATGTAGATTTAGCTGAGACTCCTTCCGCCAATATCGACATTAAGACGATTTTTCTCAAGCCTGACGATTCGTCTGTCTACGCTATTACCGGTATTGCTGCCGGAGATTCAATGAAAGGGGGTGGTTATAGAAGAGAGAATGAAATTTGGAAACCTCTTATTATTGAGATGGAGAATGGAGTAACAAGAGAAGCGTCAGTCAGTGATTACGAGGTGGAAACCGTCACCATAAGCTCGGAGAGCGATTATGACATTATTACGGATGTCGTTTTTTTAAGTGATGGCCGTCATTATGTCGTTACCGGCATTACCACTGGAGATGTGACAACAGGTAAAAGCAATATCACCCCCGTTGCAGGCGGCTCCAATGCAGGGTGGGCGGATATTTTTCTGGCTCTGTACGACAGTAACAATAATATTCAATGGGTCCAACAAATCGGCGGGGCAGGCGAAGACAGCTCTACAGCTATTGCCGTTGACTCACGAGACAATATTTACATTGCCGGATTGACATACGGACACTTTGACGGTAATGTCAACCTTGGGGCCAACAGTTGGATTCCCGATGCTCTTCTTGTAAAATATAACAGCGAGGGCATAAAGCAGTGGTCAAAGCTTCTTGGTACTGAGTACACGGACGGAGCTTACGGGGTTGCCGTTGATTCGCAGGACAATGTATATATGGCAGGCCAGACTGTGGGAGACCTGTACGGCTATGTTTATAGCGGGTCAAGCAATGCTTTTGTCGCCAAGTATGATAGTGACGGAAACATCCTGTGGGTAGAGCGACTGGAAGGAGACGGTTACGATCAGGCCAACGATATTGTTGTCGATACTAATAATAATGTCTATATTACAGGAACTACCAACAGTAATTTAGAAGGTAATACAAGTTACGGTGGTTCAGACATCTTTATAGCTAAGTTAGATAGCGACGGAAATAATAAGTGGATAACACAAACTGGAACATCTGATAATGATGAAGGGAATCATATCGCCATAGATTCAAAAAACAATATTTATATATCTGGAACTACAGGCGTAAAAGGATCGTATGCCTTTTATGGCAAGCCGGAGATCGAAAGCGATTCCACACCTGTACCTGACATTCGGGCGAACGATTTAAACAGTTCGGTAACTATAAGCAGTGACGAGACACTGTTCATCTCTCTGGGACTGGATTCAGGGAGTTATGAGGGCGCCAATGCGGACTGGTGGCTGGCTGAGTCGGCACCAGACGGCTCATGGTATTTTCTGAATGAAAGCACTTTCGACTGGGACCTTATAACAACGGAGTTTTACACTTTATATCAAAAACCGCTCTTCAGTTTTGATTTAGGAGAGGAGTCATCTTTGATATTTGAAATGACAGACCTGGATAAAGGCTTATATGCATTTTATTTTGCCGTGGATTTAACAATGGATGGCGCTTTAACATGGGAGAATTTATATTTTGACTATGTGATGGTAGAGGTGGAATAGGAAGCTGATTGCAAGCAAAATTAAGAACACCTTTTATCGCTTTCTCCGGCATAACCCGGGAGTTACTAATAAGAAAAATCCAACCTTTTGCCTAATCGGTTCGCTGTATATAACAAAGTGCCGCTGTCGTACTAAGAATTACATTAACAAAGCCTCATTGACTCTTATTCTCCGCGTTGAAAGAAATTTACACAATATCCTAAAATAGTACCACGTCAAAACAGTTAACCTATAAACAGCAGTCAGCTATCAGCGGTCAGCCTTCAACTAAGGAAAGCATTGATGTTACGCTTATAATTAGCTACACCTTATAGGTGAATCTGTTTTGAACCATAAAATGTTGCAATTAAAGAGCTGACAGATGATGGCTGACTGCTAAATGCTGTTATTAAGGTTAAACCAAAATTCATTCAGAATTACAATTTTAACTCGACCTTAAAGAGTCAGGGAGTGTTTACGGTAATGAACTCACTTTATATCGTTATCGGAACGGCAGGGTTATATCTTCTTGCCTACCACACATACGGCAAATTCCTTGCCGGAAAAATCTTTAAAATCGATCCCTCTTTTATTTGCCCAAGCAAATCCATGAGGGATGAACACGACTATGTGCCTGCTAAAAAAGAGGTGCTCTTTGGTCATCATTTTACATCGATTGCAGGAACGGGACCTATCGTAGGCCCTGCAATCGCAGTTATATGGGGATGGGTTCCGGCCCTGATATGGATCGTATTTGGTTCGATTTTTATGGGAGCTGTCCACGATTTCGGTGCGCTTGTCGTCTCCCTGAGAAATGAAGGACGCTCCATCGGAGACATAGCAGGAAATGTTATCAATAAGAGGATTCGCATTCTTTTTCTGCTGATCATTTTTTTCAGCCTCTGGATTATACTGGCAATATTCGGAGTCGTTATCGCCGTTGTCTTTAATATGTTTCCCCAGGCCGTTATTCCGGTTTGGTTCGAAATCCCGCTGGCTCTGTGGCTCGGTTACATGGTGTATAAAAAAGGCGCTCCCCTTCTGCCTTACAGTGTTGTGGCAGTAATTATAATGTATATTACCATTGTCATAGGGGCCTTTATCCCAATTAAGATGCCTTCTTTTTGGGGGATCGATTCCACGGGATGGTGGGTAATCCTGCTCTTGTTGTATACCTATATTGTATCGACACTGCCCGTGCAAGTGCTGCTCCAGCCAAGGGATTATATCAACTCTCACCAGCTCTTTATAGCAATGGCTTTATTATCCCTGGGGGTTCTCTTTTCAAGACCTGAGATGATCGCCCCGGCTGTGAATTTCTCGCCAAAGGGCGCCCCCGCTTTATGGCCTATGCTCTTTGTCGTTATTGCCTGCGGTTCCATATCGGGATTTCATGGTCTTGTCTCTTCAGGCACGACATCCAAACAATGCGATTGCGAAAGCAATTCTCTCTCCATAGGATATGGCGGAATGCTTCTCGAGGCAATGCTTGCAATTTTCGTCCTCGTGGCCTGTTGCGCCGGAATCGGTATGGGTTTAACAGAAAATGACGAGATATTCACAGGAATCGCAGCATTCAATCATCACTATGAGAGCTGGAATGCGGCATCCGGTCTTGGCTCAAAAATAAGCGCCTTTGTAATAGGCTCGGCCAATATGATTGAAATTACAGGCATTCCCAAAGATATCCTTATCACGATTATGGGAGTATTTGTCGTATCCTTTGCCGCCACAACGCTTGACACTGCCACGCGTCTTCAAAAATTTATTGTCGGAGAACTGACAAAAACATGTGGCTACCCATCTCTTTCCGGACGACACGCTGCTACATCGATTGCCGTTTTGTCCGCTCTTATTCTTGCATTCTATAACGGAAGCGGTAAAGGCGCTCTAACCTTATGGCCGCTCTTTGGTGCTTTAAACCAGCTGCTTGCGGCCCTCATTCTCCTGGTTATTACAGTGTATTTACTGAGAAATAAAGTATCTGTTATCTATACATTTATTCCGATGCTCCTCATGACAGTAATGACGGCATGGGCTCAGATTATCAATCTGAGAAAATTCTATTCAGATACAAACAGACTACTTTTCTGGATTGGCATGACAGTCTTTATACTGGAAATATGGATGATAATTGAAAGCCTTATCATAATGAAAAAAATAGAGGTATCGGATCAGTCCGTTCCGGTGCAGGCAGTATCAGAAAACAAATCAATACCATTCACTTAATGGGTGAAACACCTTCCTACGGAAGCGGGTCATGTCTGAGAAGGCGCAGCGAAGCGGAGCCTTCGAGTTTGGCCGGTAAAGACGGAAGGTGCTTTGCTCCTTAAGTGAATGACATTGGAATACAAATAATGAATCACCAGGGAATAAAACCGAGAAATATATTAAAGCTCTTTCTCAAAACACTGCTTGAATTGCAAAACGTAGACAGGGGATCGATCTGGGTAAAAAAGGGAAATCAGTACTCCTGCGTCGAGGCAATGGGAGATGAAAGTGAAAAGATAAAAGGAATCAATATTGAGAGCGACCGTCAAAGCATTGTCGGATGGGTCATAGAAAACGGGGAAAAGGCGATTGGCAAGGCAGGAGAGGACTGGCGGCACTTTAAAGAGATGGAAGAAGACTTACGAATCAAAAGCAGAATAATCATGTGCTTTCCGCTTATTCTCGAAACAGGTGAGGTTTACGGCGCCGTTCAACTCATAGAAACACTCGATTCATCGATAAAAATCAATACAGAGAAAGATAATCTCAGGTTGATAGAGAATATCGTTAATATTTGCGCTATAGCAATCAGCAATTATACCTCCTACGCTCTTCAACTGGAAGAGAATAAGCAGTTAAGCAAAACACTTGAGTTACTAATCGAAAGAAATGTCATTATAGGAAAGAGTCAATCTTTCATTAATGAACTCTCTAAAGCACAAAGCTATGCTCAGGTAGATTTTCCTGTTCTCATAAGAGGTGAAAGCGGTACAGGTAAAGAACTGATAGCCAGGGAGATACACAGGTTGAGTAAACGAAGCAGCAGCCCCTATTTGGTTCAAAATTGCAGTTCCATACCTGAGACACTCCTTGAGAGCGAACTGTTTGGTCACAAAAAGGGCGCCTTTACAGGCGCCCTTTCAGACAAAAAAGGGCTCTTTGAATCGGCGAGCAAAGGAACCGTGTTTCTCGACGAGATAGGAGATATGCCGTTTAATCTCCAAAGTAAAATCCTTCGTGTCATTCAGGAGGGAGAGATAAAACCTCTGGGCAGCACGAAAACACAAAAAATAGATGTAAGAATTGTAGCAGCTACGAACATCGATCTGGAGGAGGCGATAGCCAGGAAACAATTCAGGGAGGATCTCTTTTATCGACTCAATGTGCTCCCGGTACATTTACCTCCTCTAAGAGAGAGAAAGGACGACGTCCCTCTGTTTCTGGATTTCTTCATAGCCAGAGATTCGAAGGCCCTGGGAATCAAAGTAAAAGAATTGTCGCAAAGAGCCCTTGAACACTTAACCGATTATTCCTGGAAAGGCAACATTAGGGAGTTGGAAAATTTCGTAAGGTACACAATCGTTACCAACACAAAAAATACGATCACATCAAATGACCTTCCTGACATTTATAAAATCAAAGACTCCACCGAAAGGTCTCCGGTCTCAGAGATAATCTCCCCTTCGTTACATGCATCGCCTGACAATAGAATCAATGAAGTGTTACTATCTAAATACTCCTGGCAGGAACTGGAGAGAGTATATATCATCTCCCTCCTGGATCGTTATAAATGGAATATTACGAAAGCTGCAAAGCAGGCGGGGCTTAACAGGTCCACCTTCGATTCGAGGATGAAAAAAATAGGGTTAACAAAGAAAGCAGAATAGGTAGTAATAAATTAGATTGAAAAAATAACGGCAAATCCTTTAAAATTAATCACTCGTAAACAATGACATTGCACTCGTAATAGTTTAGTTACAACTGATACAGCAATTACTCGAGTTATTTGCACAAACAGTTACCTCTCAAAGGCGCTCAAATTTTTGACAATAAAAGGACTCAGGCGAGTTTTTACAGCTTCCGCCTGTTATCTTATGTAGCTGTATATGTGCAAGCCCTTTCTTAAACTACGCTCTTTTGTCCGCGCATTTATGTAATCGGATACTGAATATACAATGTTTGAAGGAAGAAAAATAAAAAAACTTTTATCAGAGCTGATTAAGTCTTATAACGAATCAGATTCCTTGAGGATCATGGAAGAGCTCTCCGAGTTCGGGAAAACAGCCATGCCCATCGTCGTCAGATCAATAAGATCGAGAGAACTTAATTCGGTAAAAGGTATGAAACTCGTTGAAAAGATCCTAAACGAATATGATATTTCAGACCTTCTCCCCCTTACTGCCGATGAATTCGATATCGTCAGAGGACTTGCAAAAAAAATAACAGTAACAAAATGGAAAGAAGAGGCGATACCGAAACTCCTTGAAAACCTTCAGCACAAAGACGCCTTTATCAGAGCCAGTGCAACGGAGATATTGACTGAAATGAGGAACCAGTCGACAGTACTGAAGCTTGTCTCTCTGTTTAACGAAAACGACATCGAACTCAAGAAAAACATTATAAAAATTTTAAGCGCAACCGGCGGACAGGTAGCAACCAAGCTCTTGATAACCGCATTAAAGGAGAAAGACAGGTCCATCAGATTCCAGGCCGTGCGGGGACTAAGCAAAATGAAAGACCCTTCCAGCGTAGAGCCTATTATAGAAATACTCAATGACGATGACGTCCAGATAAAAAAATGCGCCCTCGATACATTGTGGGCCATAGGAGACAGTCAGGCAGCTATTGCCATTGTACCCCATCTTAATGACAAAGATCTCCTTGTACGTCAGAAAGCAGTGGACTGTATAATAAAGATCGGTGATTCTTCGATAGTCTCGCAAATCTACCATCTTCTCAAAGACCCCGATGTGAATGTCAGGCGCTGTACCGTAGAGATACTCAATAATCTGAACGATCCCAGAACAGGAGAAGAACTTATTAAAGTAATGAAGGATTCCGACTGGTGGGTGCGGCAGCGTGCAACAGATGCACTGGCAGAGTTAAAGGGCAGCAATGTAGTTAAGTATATCATCGTCATGCTCAACGAATCGGACGAAGCCATGAGACGCTGTGCTGTGGAATTTTTTAATAAAGTATCCGATCCCTCATCATTTGAACCACTGGTCCAGGCCCTTAAAGATGACGACTGGTGGGTGAGGGAAAAGGCGATTACAGCTCTGGGTAAACTAAAAGATCCCCGCGCTCTGGAACCACTTATGTCCATGATGGGCGATGAAGAAATCAAATGGGTGCTTCCTTCAGCATTTGCCGATATTGGTGGCGAAAAAGCCATTGAGGAGATCGGGAAACTGCTTAAAGACAGTCAGAAACTGGTTCGCCTGGAGTCTTTAAAAGCAATAGAAAAATTAAAAGAGCTTTCTCTTGTCGATGATATAAAGGATTTGCTCAACGATTGCGATGATGAGGTTTGTAATGCCGCAATAAAAGTTCTTAAAGAAGTCACCGGAAAGACCTTCCAACCGGAGGAGGAGTCCCCTAAGGCCACGCAGCCTCTTGATAAGATGATGGGTTCGGTTTTTCCCGAAGGCTCAATACTGACAGAAGCCATTGTGGTTGTCGATCTCTGTAATTCGACCGGCATAGCCAACAAATACGGAGACCAGTTCGCTCTGAACTTGACTAAAATATTAACGGACGCAGTACGCTCCATAATAGATAAAGAAGGTTTTCAGTTTATGAAGAGCACGGGGGACGGATTTCTTATTACTTTTACTACAATAGAAATCGCAATAAGATTCTCTCTCACCCTTACAAATATAATAGGGAAGTACAACCAGACAGCAGACAAAAGATCGGTTATCGATCTGAGATTTGCAATAAACCTTGGAGAAACACGAATCGATGCAAAGGGAGACAGGCTGGGAGTCGCAGTTAACATGACTTTCAGGGTCGAAGGCGTTAAGCCCGACGATATGATAGAGATCGAGGGCGGGATTAAAAAGGAGCAAATGCCTGTTGTCAACAGAATTCTCGTAACCGAAAATGTCGCTGAAGAAGTCAGAAAATATAATAATATCAGTGTAACGCTGCTGGGTCTCTTTGAATTGAAGGGAATTACAGGTCTGCATCGGGTTTTCGAACTTAAGACAGCTTCAAAGGAGGGGTAGACGTAATGGAGGATATAAATTATTCCAGAGTAAAAAATATCCTGAAGGAGATTCCTTTTTTCGAGGATTTCAATGAAGAAGATCTCGATTATCTTTCAGGCCAACTGAGTCTCAGATCGTTTGGCGACGGAACAGAGCTTTTTAAGAAAGGAGATATAGGAGATTATCTTTTTTTTATTGTTGAGGGAAACGTTAAGATACAACTGGAATCTCCTTTTTATAAAAGTATCTATGCCACAGTGGGAAGAGGCAACAGTATCGGGGAGATGTCTCTGATAGATGAGTTTCCCAGGTCAGCGACTATCGTGGTTACCGAATCGGCGGAACTGTTAATACTGACAAAAAACCGTTTTGAATCCATAAATGAAGAAAACCCGGCAGTTGGGATTAAATTGTTAAAGGGGCTGGCCAGGAGTCTTAGTAAGAGAATAAGAGGACTTTCAGGCAGATTCGCCGATCTGGCTTAACGATATTTCTCTATAACTCTGTTTTTCTGCTTTCCCCCTTTCGATGCGACGGAATCAATGTGTCGTATATCGATCTTTCCAAGATTCAGACCTTTCCTTGTCACAAAAATTCTTGACACTCCGGAACTCTTCCCGAAAAGATACTCATAAGGTATCGACTCACCAGGCTCAATACGAATCTTCCCTTCTTTGTGAGACGATGAAGAAAGAAAAATCATTACCCCCCTATTATCTTGTACATTGGTTTTTACATCTACGACTTCTAACCTGTCATGGGTGCTTATCGTTATTACTTCATCTTTTGAATACCACCTCTTCCCGCCTATATTCTGATTGAAAACAATATACTCCATTTCAGGCTCCTCTATCTCCACAACCAGGCTCCCTATAAGACGATCGTTTTCCGTTACGGTGATTTTATATTTCATACCTCTTTTATCGGTTGAGTATTTTACCCATAGATCTTCAGCCGTATTGATAAGAGCCCCCCTGTCTTCTCCGTTATTATTTAATACATCGGAGACGAACCCTACAAAATTCACCTTTACATCTCTGCCGTCGATTCCGTCCGACAAGGCTTCCACAAGTTTAATCGTATCGCCCCTTACAACGCTCAGGTGTTCGTTGTTTTGCAGCACTCTTCTTATACCGTTTACCTCTACGATAAGATATTTGAATCTCTTTTCAACCTGTTTTACACTTGGTTGAATACCTCTTGCTCCTGTTGCAGAAAAACGGACCTCTCCACATTTAAAATTATCCTTTCTTACGATCGCCTTAACAGATGAGTGAATCGTAAATTCTCTGCCTATATCGTTTGCAGTACCCAGGCCGATTAAATCAAGACTGAGACCGCGTTTATAGTTGGCCTCCACACCGGTAACAGAAACTCTGTCACCTTTCTTTACATCAAGAGTATCACCGTTGTTCAGCAGGATCGACGAATCATTGAGAGAAACAATGACATATTTTAATTCAGGAGGATCGAGAGCTATTTTAGGGCTCTCCGGTATGATGTCAAACTCATTGAGAAAGGAATTTACAACAAGGGTTTGATATCTCACTTTACCCTTGATATCTTTTATCTCTTTTGACGTCTCTATGCCAAAACTCGGCATATGGTGCCTGGAGAGAGCGAAAAAAGTAGCCGACCCTCTTTGCTCAGGGTGTTTTGTATTATTGGCGAATGTATTATGGTTGCTGAACTTGAAGTGGTGATCTCTGTTTGCAATACTCCTGTTCGCTCTTTTGGCGACTCTTACAGCGATATCACCTAAAGGGATTACCTCTCCGTCAGATGTTTCGAAAACATTTGCGTCTGCGATTATTGATTGTCCGTATCTCATGGGATTAACAAGATGACTTTCCCATTTATGGGAATAGAACCCGGAACCTTCGTGAAGATTCAGCAGGAAATCGCTTTCCGATATAAGCTCTTTTAATATTTCGACAACTCTGTCTTCATAAAAAACATTACTGTTGGCAGGGTCGAACCGCCTGTTCATATCGTCATTAATAAGTCTTTTATTTCTTATAATAGACAAAAAATTGGCTCTGGGCACAACGATCATGTTTCCCTTCCTCAATGCCATGTCTGCATACAAATCCGCAGCAAGATAAGCACCGGGCTCGTCTCCCTGAATGCCGCCTATAATCATCAAGGTTTGTCCTTCCTCTATACCGTATATTTTATATACATGGAGTTCATAATCTGTGTTTTCGAAATAAACCAGATGTTTCGTTCCGGACAGTGCTGTAGCGGGAAGGAGAAAGAATAAAATAAAAAACAAAATTATTAAATTGATTTTCATGATAAAGCCCGCTCCATATCAATTTCCTTCTTTATAACGACTTTACCCTTATCATCGTACACAAAGATAAAAATCTCCTCTATCGTTTCGACTTTGTCAGTGATTGTCATTGTAAAAGGCCGTCTGTACTTAATAATAAAGTTATCTCCCCGTTTATAATTAAGAGGAAGACCGTTCATAATGCCCACTGTTTTCGGATAAGTATTATATCGCCCTCCGGCTCTCCATATCAGAATGACATAACCACTTGCCTTTTCCCGATCTGCAATATTTTTTGCAACATTGAAACGCACTTTCACTCCTCTGTCTCCAGAGAGTTTTTCGGCCACCAGGTTTTCAATAATGACAGCCTGATGGTTCGCATACTCAACTTTGGACTCTGATGAAAGCCCGGCAGTACTGCTGAATGAGGGTTCGTCCAGGTGCTCATTGGGAGTACTCGATTTCGAATTGCCGGCAGAGAAGAACTTTGCCTTTGTCGTCAGTTGAGGGATTTTATCGTCTGCTCTCTCTTCATTCTTTTCAGCGGGAAAAGAGTCTTCAGAAGTTTCTATCCCCTCTTGAATGACTGTCAGCATGTGACGATTTTCAGCACCGAGCAATTGCATTTCAAGAGCCTTTTTCTCTGTAGAAAGGGCCAGCAGATCTTCCTTTAATGTCATATTCTCATAATAGTATTTCGACGTAAAAAAGCCGAATCCCCCTGAGCACAGAATCAGCATAAAAAAAGTAAGCACCAAAAGAGACAATGATCTCGAAGTCGTGGTTAATGTACGGACTTTCCCTGTTCTGTTTTTAAAATAGATAAATGTAATCATCTTGTGATTTTTCATAGAATAATTGAGGAAAGCAGAGGGAAGTTACAGACCTGAGGCTCCGGAATCGGATTTGTTTTCTTCTGAAGCAGTAAGTCTTTCAGAGTCCCCCTTCCGGGTCGGCAGCGATTTCTTTTTCATCACCATGGCCTTTTTTCTCATTAAATTGGCTGTCGCAATAACCCTGGAATTTTTAACAGGTAATCCTACCCACTCTTCTCCGAATATCTTCCATTTACCGGCTTCATCAACAAGATATAGCCTCTTCAGGCCGGAGTCCTCATACAAATCGCTCCTGTAGTTTTGCAGGAATGAGACAACAGTATATTCATCGAACTTAATAATCTTGATATCGCTCGTCTTTACAACTATTTCATCGTACGTGTCGTTAAGACCCATTTTATATTCCTTCCATGCATGAATATCCATACCTCTTGAATAAAAGCTCTTTGAATAAGCCGATACATATGTATCAATATCCTTTCCTGTCCATGCCTTTCTCCATAGTTCCAGGAGGGCAAGTATTTTTTTACGTTCAGAATCGAGTTTGTCTTTCGTTGTGTACCTGATATCGGCTACGATAATTAAAGGGGTCGATTGAAGATCGACGTATTTCGCTATTTCAAGCATATCGTTGTTTAAGGCGACGACACAACCTCTTGTATCATAAGGTTTAAGAAGCCTGTCAGGAGTATTTGTAGCATGAAGCCATATGCCTTTACCGTTTTTATTAACAGCTCTGTCTGCAAGGTTCGGATAATTGGTAGTCAGAGCCATGACGCCATACTCCGGCAGGAGGTCTTTCTCTTCCATAATATCCGAAAAAAAATATACTCCTTCAGGTGTCTTTTTATCTCCGCTTACCATCTTATCTCCCGACTTCTTTCCTGTAGTAACATTAAAGAGGCTTTTCTTTCTGTATTTGTCATCATATACATACAGCGTTTGTGACGACTTTTCGACGATCAAAGCAAAACCGTTATTATCGCCAAGTTTTATAAAAGTATCGGGCAGCAAAGAATAATATGATTTGGATTTCTCATTTTCCAAAGCACTCAAATCCTTTGTAAACAGAATGACAACAAAGAAAATAAAAAGAGCCACACAAAAAAACGTATGTAATTTCTTTGTAATTTTTACAATTTTACTTGTCATTGTTCGACTCGCTCATTTCGCATTTTCCCTCAAAAACAGTACCTTCGCCTATCAGGAGGTCTTTTGTTTTAATATCTCCGTAAACTTTACCGGCGCCGATCAGCTCAACTTTTGTAGAGGCTTCTATCATACCGCGCACCAGACCGGATATAACGGCAATATCCACCTTAATAGTAGATTCGACCAAACCGTTTTCTCCGATAATAAGCATACCCTTTGCATCTATATCTCCGGTAAACTTGCCATCTATTCTTACAATACCCTCAAAAGACAGCGTTCCGCTTAATCGGGCGTCTTCATGTATATACCCGCTTATATCCCCCGGTTTCATTTGTTACCCGCCCTGAGGCGAAATCGCTCCTTCATTGATCATCGTCATTGTATTTTCTACAGAGACGGTTACATCATCTGAAGACTTTTCCCTCAGCTCCCTCTCCATAATGGCCGTGCCTTCAAGTATTCCGCCTTCAAGGACAATCAGTTTAAGTGCGCTGATACTTCCAAAGACCCTGCCTTTTGTGTTTATCTCAATAGAATCGGAAGCATTAATCATTCCTTTAACGGTTCCTCCTATCAGAACCGATTGAGCATGAATATTACCCTCAAATGCACCCTTTTCGCCAAGTATGACTCTATCGGCCCGAACATCGCCTTCAAAGCGACCGTCTATTCTCAGGGTCCCCTTTGTGTCGATCTCACCTTTCACTGCAGAATCGACTCCCACAAAGGATTCTATTATAGTAGATTTTCTAGTACTCACCCTTTTGCTTTTCAAGAAAAGGCCGGGGATTGACAGCCCTCTTATCTATCCAGACCTCATAATGCACATGAGGCCCGGTTGTATTTCCCGTGGAACCGACATATCCTATGATATCGCCTCTCTTTACTTTGCCGCCAACTTTTGCATTTAGCTTTTTATTATGGGCGTAACAGGTTGTAAAACCGAAACCGTGCTCAAGAACGACCAGCTTACCGCTGCCTCCACCCCAGCCGGAAAAGCTGACAATACCATCGGCAGTCGCTTTTATCGGAGTACCCGGCCAGGCAGCTATATCGACACCTGAATGAAAATTTCTCTTCCCCGACTTCGGATGTTTTCTCCACCCGAAACTGGAACTCTCATAACCCTCTATAACAGGCGACCCCATCGGCGTAGCAAAATAGATGTCCCGCTCCTGTCTGAGATAATCCTTTATGCCGCCCACATTGTCAATGGCTTTCTCGATCTGCTTCTTAACCGAATCCATATCCAGGGAGCCAAGATCCGACACGTCGAGAGAATCAAAAATATCCTCCTTCGTTTCAAGCGAAAAGAGCTGTTTAAACTCGGTTTCCGCTTTTTTCAATGAATTGATTGTTGCATTTAAATTCATAAACTGATTGTGATGAAAATCCAGTTTATCCTTTGCCTCATTGTATTTTCTTGTTGTAATTTCGATAGTCTCTTTATATTCCCTGGTTGTTATTCTCACTGAAATAATGTAAGCAGAGTAAGAAAACCAGGCGATAACGAAAAGCAGGATTATCGGTATCGGAAGTTTTAGAGAGACAGGCTTCTTTTCGTTATGAGGGATGAGTAAAATGGTAATAGGTGTGAAAATACGAGATAAGATTCGTTTTATTCTATCCATATTCTATTGATTGTGCAATTCAGAAGCTGATCTGTATTTTATCGCGTAATACTATAACATATAAAAGCTAACCAGTCAATAACAAACGAAATTCGAAAGAAAATTAACAGAAATGTAAAATTTTGTATTAATCAATCGAAAATTACCATACATTGCAAAAAAAAAGTATATGTGATACATTATTTATAAAGTAACTACTTAGTCGCTTATAAATGAAATTGTGCGCAAAAAAGCACCGATATTTTTGATTACCACTGTTTAAGCTGCTATTGATAAGGATTTTGAGCATTTAGAAATGTGCTCTGACTTTTCAGCGAAAGCTGCTAAAGCAGCAATTATTCTTTTACTCCCTCTCCCCCATTGAAGGGGGAGAGGGTTGGGGTGAGGGAGCGCGGTATGGTGCTCGATACGATTACGTTTCTCCACCGTCACCCCTCACCTTAGTCCTCTCCCCTCAAGGGGAGAGAAGACTTGAAGGGAATTTCTTCGAAATTCCCAGACGTTAAATCAAACCTTTTTGGTTCCGGCTGTGCCGGGTTAGGTGTATAGAGGTGTATAGACTGAAGGCTGTCAGATAAAACATGGGTAATCGATAAAAACTTAAGTTTTTTATTGGCTGACATTCCCAAACCTTTTGATTTTTTTCTTCAGCCCAAATATCTGAGTCCTTACATTATATAAACATATAAGGAGGTATTTCATATGACAACAAGGCGGGCTTTTGCAGAGCAATTTTATTTCGGTGATTGCAGCACAAACATAAAGGCCTTTTTAAAGGACTATAATCCCCCCAAGATCGAGGGAGACCCTGTTGCCGGCGTCGTTCCACATGCAGGATGGTTCTTTTCCGGTCGAGTCGCTGCAAGAACATTAAAAACAATGGGATATGACAACTCACCTGACACATTTATCGTTCTTGGCGCTGTTCATTATATGAATTCTCCCAAGAATGCTGTTTACGCCAAAGGCGCCTGGAAAACTCCTTTCGGCGATCTATCTGTTGACGAAGAGATGGCGTCTCTTGTTATTGACGCACTTGGCGATGACGCGGTTGAGGATCCTTTGGCTCATAACTACGAACACTCTATCGAAGTTCAACTGCCTTTCATTAAATATCTGTATCCTGACTCCAAAATCGTTCCTATTTCCGTTCATCCCGGATCTTCGGCTCATGAAATCGGCGTTAAGCTGGGTAAAGCGATTTCACAACAGGAGAAAAATATCAAAGTCATTGGCAGCACGGATTTGACCCACTATGGAGACAATTACGGCTTCACTCCCTTTGGTTACGGCAGGCAGGCAAAGGAGATGATGCAAAAAAACGATTTCAGAATCATAAACCTGGCAGTGGAGATGAAGTCAGACAGAATTGTACATGAAGCTGCGACGAATCACAATGCCTGCGGCTCGGGTGCTCTTGCCGCCACAGTAGCCGCTGCAGAGACTCTGGGAGCCGACAAAGGTGTCCTTGTCGAGTATACGACAAGCTACGATACGCTGCCTGAAGGAGATTTCTCTATGGCTGTCGGTTACGCGGGGATTGTTTTTTAAAGCCTCAATACCATTAACTTAAGGAGTGAAGCGCTTTCCGACAGAAGCGGGTCATGTTTGAGAAGGCGCAGCGAAGCAGAGCCTTCGAGTTTAGCCGCTGAAGGCGGAGGTCGCTTTGCTCCTTAAGTTAATGATATTGTTTTAAGCCTGTAAATTAT
Organism: Candidatus Magnetocorallium paracelense; assembly: GCA_029001845.1. GTDB lineage: Bacteria > Nitrospirota > Thermodesulfovibrionia > Thermodesulfovibrionales > Magnetobacteriaceae > Magnetocorallium > Magnetocorallium paracelense. Next base: position 26,957 of record JAREWP010000008.1, read on the forward strand.
CCGGTTTTCCAAAAAGAGTCGTAAAGGGCAAAACTGCCAAAAACGGACATTACCATGAGAAAGGTCAATGCGCCGTATATTAAAGCCTTATACCTCCAGGGCAACACTCTTTTCATAACCAAGAAAAGCGAGGAGAGATAGACAACCACGATCCCGACGATAGAGAGTAAGAGATAAATCACAGGAAATCCTTTACATCCGATTCCAGTCTGCTATAAATGAAGTAAGCCGTACCCAACAACAAAAAGGTAACTGACGTAATGATCATAAGATTCCCTATATCGGGCAGGCTGTTTCGTAAAAAAATATGTTGGTAACTGTCGGAAAAAATATAGGCCGGATTAAATATAATTAATTTTTCCACCTCGTCGGGCAGGATATCTTTTACATATACAATAGGAGTAAACCAGAACCACAGTTGCAGGGTTATACCGACAACCTCCTTCAAATCCCTCAGAAAAATGGTGAGAACGGCAAGAATAAGGCCCAGTGCATAGGCGAAAAGCTGTTGAACCAGAAAAATGAAGGGCAGCATAATGTGGTAAACAGAAAAACCATGACCGATTATCAGAAGAAAAACATAATAGCAGAGTATGGATATAAAAAGGGTGATCGTCTCCGATATATTTATATAAAAGGGCATTAAAGGCAGTGTAATATTCAGTTTCGTGATGAGCGATTTTTTATCGGAAAATACGGTGGTGCTTCTTGACAGTGTTGTTGCAAAGGCGGACCAGGGCAATAGAGCTGCGATAAGGTAAATGCTGTAAGAAAACTTATTGTCAATGCCTGATATGCGAGATCCCATTACATTGGAAAAAATAATCACATATATCAGTACATTGGCGAATGGCCAGATAAAGGACCACAAACTTCCCAAAACCGAGCCTGCAAATCTCTCGATAAAATCTCTTTTAACAAATTCTACGACTAACTCAATATTTAACCATTTCATTTTTACTCCTAAAACCGAACTCCCCCAAAAAACTGAAAACTTTCAACCAGGCGCTTAGTTTATCATATTAGCCGGGTAAAAGTGGATTTTAACCAAAGCATTCACATTATCTTATTGATAAATTCCAAATTTACCTGATAAAATCATCGATATTCGTAACTACTCAAGGTAGATAGACTGAAGGCTGAAGACTATCAGGTAAGAACAAAAGTATTGACAAATATTGTGCCTTATAAAGAAAAGCTAAAACTGTGATACTCAAAAATATTAGTGCTTTTTTGCGCACAATTTCATTTATAAGCAACTAATACATCAAAATAAAAGTCCATGATCCTCCGGATCACTATAAAGCAATGAAAATTATTCATGATGGTTGGTAGGGGCGAACCTGTGTGTTCGCCCCGGCCGCGTGCCGTTCTCCGGTGCGTTTGTTCGTTAGCCACCGCCGGGCAGACACGCAGGTCTGCCCCTATATTTTTTGTGGTTGTCTATTTTCGGAGCAAACGCCCGTGATCCTTCAAGGCGCTACTACGTATAAAAATTATTTATCAACCGTTTTCGATTTTTTACAGGTGACTCATCAAAAAAGTAATTTTTGTATTCATCGATGGTATAGGATTAGGAGAAAGAAATCGCAATAATCCCTTTTGTCTGTCTCCCATGCCCTTTCTCCACCATCTTTTTGGTATCGACATTGCTAAAGATTCCTTCTTAAATAAAGAAGGACTATTATTAAAAGGGATCGACGCCTGTCTCGGAGTAGAGGGTGTTCCTCAAAGCGCAACCGGGCAAACAACGCTCTTTACAGGAATAAACGCTGCAAAATCGATTGGTTATCACAGACCGGCTTTCCCTAATCAAGCCTTGATAAAACTGATAAATAAAGCGTCCATACTTAAGCTTGCAATAGAAAACGGCCTGACAAGCACATTCGCCAATGCATACACTCCCGAGTATTTTAAAATGGCCGAAAGGGGATTGCGCACGCACAGCGCCACCACTCTCTGCGTCATGGCAGCTGATCGAAGATTCAGAAATTTGAAAGAGCTGCTGAAAGGAGACGCCATATATTGGGATATAACCAACCAAAACCTGCAAAACAGAACAGACGATATAGTCCCCCTACTCTCTCCCTATGTGGCCGGAGAACGCCTGGCCAAACTATCACGTTGTTACGACCTGGTTTTGTATGAGTGTTTTTTGCCGGATCTGATCGGCCATGAGATGAGCATGAAAAAGGCTGTCCACTGCCTTGAGACGTTAGATCTTTTTTTAAAGGGCATTGTAGAAAACTTATTACCTGAAGACTCCCTGGTACTAACGAGCGATCACGGCAATATGGAAGACCTTTCCACAGGAATTCACACAAAAAACCCGGTGCCGCTCCTGGTATCGGGACCGATAGCGGAATACGCAGTAAAAATCGAATCTCTTACCAACGTTACCCCTGCAATTATCTCATGGTTGAAACAAGGAGTCCCGGCATAATCGGAAATTTTTAGTTTGTTTCCTGTTGTCGTCTATTTTCAGAGCAAACGTCCATGAACCGCCGGTTCACCACATAGCATGAAAATCGTTAGAAGTAGCAGTGATGTCCTGCCAAAACAAGGTGGTGTTTGAGTTTACGAGTTTCAGCTTGTTTTAGCAGGACATTGCTGCTGCTTCCGGTGCGCATTCGTTTATTTACGGAGCAAATGCCTAATTCACAACATCGACAACGACAGAGTCCATAAAAAAAACGCCCGACCCATCACTGTCGTCCATCATTCCGTTCATTATTAAATCCACCATAAAGTAGAAAATATACTCACCGATATGAAGACCTTCGGGATGTGTGCCGTCTATAGTATTACTCAACACAATTAAAGGCGTATCTATTGGAAAAAGCATGCCCTGCCAGGACGGATAAAAATCATCCTTCCATAAGCCGGACCACTCGCTGCTAATATCATCGTACTCCATATCAAATGAGTACCAGCCGTAAGGCCCCTCATAGATCACCCACAAATCGGCATACTTGTCTTGTGCAAAACCCGGATCCAAAGTAACAGCCACTTCCAGATCACCGTGAACATTAATTACCATATCAACATTTCTTCTAAAACCGTTTATTAAAATTTCAGGTTCCGGGTCTCCTGTTGGTGCTTCGTCAAGAGTAAATGCAGCTGTAATTTCAATATCATTATTCATGGTTATCGCACACGTATCCGTACCACGACATAATTCTGTCGACCATCCGTCAAAACTGCTCCCAATATCTGCTTCAGCAGTAAGGTGTAACTCTGTCTCTGCAGGAAATACAACAGAACAGGATTCCGTACAAAGCATATCTTCTCCGTTCATTACAGAGCCTGTTCCGGAACCGTCCATATTTATAGTAAGAGTGTATTCATCAGTACTTAATATTCCCGTTCTCTTCAGAGTAATTTTGCCTGTTGCACCGATATAATTCGTACCGATAGAGATCATTCCATCCTTCTCTCCGCCTGTCGGAGTAAAGGTTATCATAAAAGTACAGGATTCTCCCAAATCATATTACCCAAACCATCTGTCTTTACAATATAAAGATCGTCAGAACCTTCAGAGTCGCCAACTTGTCCGACAACGACAAAACCACCTTCTGCTGTCTCTTGAACAGAACCTGCCGAGTCGACATAATTGCTTCCATAGGTTTTAAAACCGCCCCAATTTTCATTTACTTCACCATTACTATCTATTTTCAACAAAAAATAATCTAAGTTCCCGCTATTGTTTTGATTAAGAGTTCCTCCAAGGATATATCCATTATCAGAAGTCGGACTTATTGTCTTCAGTGATACAATCCCCTGTAAACTCGATATCGTCTTTTCCAAAACGATCTTGAATTCAGGATAAGTTGTGTCAGGGACAATTTCAACCAGATATATACCACCTCTACCGGTCGTTGTTTGAGAGCGGTTTCCTGCAATGATAAATCCTCCTTTAGCAGTCTCAATGATTGAGATGGCCTTTTGATTACAATCACGTTGCAATTGAATTGCCCATCCCTCAACAATATTATTAGCATTCTTATTATAAATGAGTTGTTGTATATAAATATCTCCGGACCTGTCAGAAAGATTATGAATACTTCCCGTTACGACAAAGTAAGGGGCATTTCCCTCATCCTTTACTTCAATCAACGAACTGAACAGGCGGGAGATTCCGGAAGTATAATCACACGTAAAATCACCTGAACTATTGACAATAGCCACATAACCTAAAAACGGACCGTTTACCTGCTCAGCACCTGCAATCACATAATTTCCATCTGAAGCACGAATTATATCAGAAGCGCTTTGATGAATATTATCCGAGGCAACAGCCTTGCCCCATGAAAAGACACCATCCTTATCAGTCTTAACCAGATAGATATCAAAACTTGTAAACCTGCCGGTTCTTATTGCAATGTATCCCTCGTTTTCGCTTATCAGTAACACTTTTCTGAATTCAATAATGGTATCATCCTGATATGGCTAACCTGCCTCTATATCGGGTGCAGTTATTGCGTTTGCCCTGATTGTGGGTAAAACAAATAAAATAAACATCAGCAATATAAATTTTCTCATCATATCAGCTCCTTATATAGCGGAATTACTGTTAAAGTCTGAAAATCACATTAACATATATGAAAGAAAAAAATCATTAGAATTATTATTAACATAAATTAGAATAGTATTGCAAAAAAAACAATAATATTCAGGGAAAATATTTAATAGGTTTAATACTCTCTGTAGCAAAGACAGGGAATTTTGTGGTTGCATCTTTTACAACAATAATCACTGCGATTCATAATCAGCTTGCTTTTTTTCAAAAAATAACTTATCATACCAATTAGTTACAAAAATCGTTCACCTGTAAAAAAATCACTTGATTGAAGATATATACATCTTACTTATCTTTGCCGGCCTTACAATAATAACCGTTCTCTTCTATTTAAGAAGACTTGCCAATAAAACTCTTAAAGTAATCCTTGAAATCATAGAACTGCATACATCTCTGAGCAACGACACTGACGATTTCCCGTGCAGGGCTTTTGAAAAACTCAAGTCAGTCGGAATATCGGACTATTCTTACAGAATCGAGTACTTCGATTCAATAAGGGAGAGAAAAAAAAACGTCTCAGGCAAGGGCATATCCAAGTCTTATAAAGATGACGACAGTAGTATTTTTATAGAAATAATACCTGAAAGTATTGGGGGAGAAAACAGATACGTAAGCCTTATTATACTGGAAGTCATCTTTCTGCTCATTAAAAGCAATGTCCTGATTAAAACCAAGAGTATTCACGAAACATTTTCCAATATATCTAAGGTTCAGACCTATATCATCCATGACGTAAAAAATATTGCGCAATTCATTCAGGCCTGCTCGTATAATATGAAAAAGGCGAAGACAGCAGAAGAAGAACACCGTCTTTTTATGTATCTTAAAGATTCCTTAAGCGCTCTTCAATTAAGGGCCGATCGTATTATTGGCGCTCTGGAAATAAACGCACAAACAAAAACAGATAACTCCTTTGAACTTGACATTAGAAGCACAATAGAAGACCTTCTGAATATCTACAAGCTTGATTCCAAAGTCAGTGGTAAGGCGCTGTTTTACGGAGACAGCGGAACATTAATCACTGTACTGGACAATCTGATTAAAAACATTTACGATAAGTCCATGTCCGAATCTCTCGATTCATCTGTAGAGATATCGCAAGATAACGAAATGATTCGTATTATAATCTCTGATACAGGTAAACAGATCGATTCACTTGACAGAATATTCGAGCCCTTTTACACAACAAAGCAGGGAGGCATGGGACTGGGACTCTTTTATGTTAGAAAGACAGTGAAAAACATAGGAGGTTCTATAACGGTTGGAAATACCGACAAAGGTGTCTTTTTCGCCCTGAACATTCCCCGATCTGCAAATACATCTTATATACATGAGTAAAATCGTTTTACTCATGTAAAAGTTTTTTACATCTTGACGCTCCTTTTAACCTCATTTATAATAATAAATAAAAACAGCAGTCAGCTATCAGCTGTCAGCCTTCAGCTAAGGAAAATAGTGATATCAAGCTTAAAAAGAGCATCACCTAACCCGGCATAGCCGTAACCAAAGAGGTTTGGGGAATTTCGAAGAAATTCCCTTCAAGTCTCCTCTCCCCTTGAGGATGAACATAATACACACTTGACTCCGCGATCGATAATCAGTATACTAAAGAGATGCGAGTATGCGGTCAAGAATTTACGAATAATATAATAGAGCAAATAAACAATAAAATAATAGAAAAACCGGATATATCGAGACGAGCGTTGTCGAGAGAAGTCTGTAAATGGCTTGATTGGCGAACAAGCAAAGGAGGTTTTCAGGAAGGCAGTTGCCGAAAAGCATTGGCTGAATTGAATCGGAGAGGAGTGTTGAG
>JAREWP010000102.1 GCA_029001845.1 Candidatus Magnetocorallium paracelense
ACTTAACTTACGATCTATGATATACTTTTGTTGTGTCACGGTTTCCCTCCTTTTAAGTTATTTGTTTTTATGGTTAAATATTATAACTAATTCGGAGAGCCGTGACCCATTTTCTACGAAAACGGGTCACAATCTGTCAACACAACTCCTGACTACCCCAATTTATTCTATCTTCCGTCCTATTCTCCGGAGCTTAATCCCGATGAGTATTTGAATTGTGATCTCAAGGCGGGAGTACATTCCAAAGTTCCTGCAATTACAAAATCCGAATTAAAAGAGAAAGCGATTTCCCATCTGAGAATGCTACAGAAAAAACCGAATAGAGTAGCTAAATATTTTGAACATCACAAAATTGCTTATGCGGCATAATCAACAAAACATTCGATCTTTTTAATCGCCGGGTTAATAGTTGAATTTTAAAAGTAGTTCCTTTGTTTTTTTCAGATTCGCAGGTTATTGCGTCATTGTGATTATCGATTATCCCGTAGACGATCGAGAGTCCCAGGCCTGTCCCCTTGCCGGGCTCTTTTGTTGTAAAAAAAGGATCGAATATATTGTTTATGATGCTCTTCTCAATACCCTCGCCATTATCGCTTAATTTTATTGCTATATTATCATTATCCTGTAAATGCGTTATGGTTAAATCGATCTTCCGAGGTTTGGAGTTGTTTCCGAATGTATCGAATGCATTAAGCAGCAGATTTATAAATACTTGCTCAAGTTGCGTGGAATTGCCATATACTTGAGGAAGTGCGGTGTCGATATTTTTATTCAATATAATGTCACTCATTCGAGTTGCGCGGACTTTTCATCAAGCTCACGGACTCTCTGTTTGAGAGTATCAGACATCTCCTTCAGAGTTACATTCTGTTTGTGTAAATCCAGAAAAACTTTGACCTTTGATAAAAGAATAATATCATCGACCGGCTTTGTAAGATAATCAACTCCGCCTGCCTCATATCCCCTAAAGATAAAATGTTTTTCTTTTGAAAGAGCGCTCAGAAATATTATAGGGATATCCCTGGTGCGGCTGTTGCCCCTCATAAACCCGGCTGTTTCGAATCCATCCATTTCGGGCATAACAACGTCGAGTATGACCAATGCAAAATTCTTCTCTAATAGATGTATAAGGGCCTCCTTCCCGGAAATAGCGGTTATGATTTCAACATCAAGTTCTTCCAAGATACTCGAAAGGCTGATTAAATTCGCTCTTTTGTCGTCTACTATCAGTATGCTCTGCTTATTGTTGTTCATAGTATAAAGATAAAGGAAAATTTTATTTTAAAGTCTCCCCCCTTGTCATATCCATAAAAACTCAATCATTGCACGGCTGCTATGCCTGAAGCGTCCTTAGTACTTGTAGATAGAAAATAATACACTTCCTTAACTGAAGTAAAAATTATGATGGAAAGTTGTAATCATCTGCAGGTATTGGTTTACTATAGATATCCCTTAACTTTATGGGAACGCAGTAATGGCTGTGAGTGTCATGCCCTCGTGTAATATCGTGCTTTTCATCAACACGATCTGCGAACAATATTTCAGAAGTTTGTGCCTGCTCCGTCGCCCTGTTTTGCTTTATGGCTATCATCTATCCTGAAAAAACCAATGGTATCCTCCAATTGCCTTGCCTGGGAAGAGAGCTGTTCAGATGTTGAGGCCAGTTCCTCTGATGATGAGGCATTTTTCTGGATTATTATGTCTAATTGTTGAATGGCCTTATTAATCTGTTCAGCGCCGGTATTCTGCTCCCCACTGGCAGCTGATATCTCCTGCACCAGTTCTGCCGTCCTTTGTATATCAGGTACAAGTTTTAACAGCATTCCACCGGCCCTTTCCGCAATATCAACACTTGATGAAGAAAGCTCACTAATCTCTCCCGCCGCTTGCTGGCTCCTCTCAGCAAGCTTTCTAACCTCAGAGGCCACAACTGCAAAACCCTTTCCATGCTCTCCCGCACGGGCGGCCTCAATGGCGGCATTTAGGGCAAGGAGGTTCGTCTGTCTCGCAATCTCTTCAATAATCGAAATCTTCTCAGCTATCTGTTTCATCGCACTGACCGCCTCTGCTACTGCTTTACCGCCTTCCTGAGCGTCATTTGCGGATTTTGATGCGATCTGCTCTGTCTGTTTGGCATTATCGGCGTTTTGCTTGATATTCGATGTCATCTCCTCCATAGATGACGACGCCTGTTCGGCGGCGGCGGCCTGCTCAGTCGCCCCTTCAGACAGGCTCTGAGCGCTTGTACTGATTTCACCGCTCCCTGAGGTCACATTTTCAGAAGCAAGATCAATATTGGCAACTACATCACTCAGTCTCTCAAGCATATCCTTCATCGCGGCATAGAGCCCTGTCGCCTTCTTTCCACTTTCTTCTATACTGACCGTCAGATCACCTCCTGATATCTTTTCGGCTATATCAACAATCACCGCCGGTTCCCCTCCCATTTGTCTCAACAATCCTCGTGCAATAAAATAAGCCAGGATGATCGATAGTAAGACAATAATTATTGTAATGGTCAGGTATAGTAACAGTCCGTTTTGAGCTTCACCCTTCAGTTGATCCGCTTTTAGATTCAGGTCTTTAGACAGGCTGTTCTCAACCTCTTTTAAGAGATTGATCTTGGCTGTTATTATCTTAAACCAGAATGTGGGGTCTACTTCGAAATTCCCCTCGAAAGCCTTTTCAAAGGCTATTTCCCTCATTCTTGAGACCTCATCCACCGCTTTGTCTGACATCTTCTGTTTAAAGAATGATTTCTGCTCCGTACCGGCAAAAGACAAAAACACCTTTGTATAGACTTCCTGTGCCGTAACCAGGGAGCTGAATTTATTGAACATGCCGGGAGCAAATTTATTCAATGCAAAGGTATTGCTCATAACCGCCCTCTCTATTCCGGCCCGCTCTTTTCCCTGTAAAAAGTTGACATAAGCGGATGACAGCGCAGAGACTTCAACATTTGTGCTTAACTTTGTGATATTGGAGATTACGTCCAGAAAAGAGGCGTTCATTTTTGTGTAGTAACCTATGGCTTCTTTAGTGGAGATTTTAAAGGCGCTGACACCATCTCTCTTACTTCTGATCCGGTTAAGACTGCTTAACGAACTGCTCAGGCTGCTCCTGAAATCACTGCTGAATTTATCGGAGTCAAAATCCTTTAGAAACTCTTGAAGATCAGCAGATTTCTTGTCTGTTTCCTTTCTCTGCGCCTTGAGCTCAGATGAAAATTTAGCACCCTTACTCCCTAAAAATCCGGCAGTCGCCCCTCGCTCCTTTTGTGTCTCATGTACCAAAGCGCTGATCTTCACCGCAAGGGTGGAAAGGGATTGCAATGTGCTCATTTCATCGGACAGTCTGTTTTTATCCAATATTCCGCCTATTGAGAAATAGAGCAGACCGGCAATAGGAAATATGAGCATCAAAGCAAGCTTGTTCCTAAATCTGAGTTTTTCTAAAAATGTCATTGTATATTGCCTCCTTTTTTCATGGCTTTGCTGTCAAATATTGATAGCTTTCTTTATTAAATGTTAAAGATTGAGAAAAAATTATTTTACTCTCGCTATTCTCTTTGTAGATAGTCGTTCAATTTAAGATAGAAGGGCCACGTGAAAACAAGACGTACCGTTGATGTATGATAGTTTTACACATGACCCTCTAATAGACACCGGCAGATGTACGGATAATACAATCTATTTCCGATGCCTAAATGAATTTCTTTTTACCAGGGAAACTATGCGGATGCAACCGCCTCGCTGCCGGCTTCCGACTCCGATTTCTCCTCTTGAGGGGCGTTACTTTCCATATCCCTGGCAAGTGAGAGCTCATCCGTTGAAAACACCTTGTCGATATCAAGGATTATGATAAACTCATCGTTTCGCTTACCCATTCCTTTGATGAACTCCGTTCTCAGTTTTGTCCCTATCTTCGGCGCCGGTTCTATGTGATCCGGATCGAGTTCGATAACCTCCTGAACCGAGTCGGCGAGCGTGCCGAGCACGGTCTTGTCTCCATCCAGGGCAACTTCCACAATGATGACACAGGTGTTAACCGTCTTGTCCGTCATGGACATGCCGAATTTTAGTCTCAGGTCCAGAACAGGCACCACACTGCCCCTTAGATTAATCACACCCCTCATAAACTCAGGCGTCTGAGGAACCTTGGTTACTGTAGTAAACTCCAGCACCTCGCGAACCTTTGAGATATCCACTGCAAACTGCTCGTCTTCCAACTTAAAGGTCAGGTACTGATTCATATCAGTTATCTCCGATACCGCCATAAAACCCCCTTTTTATTAATGTTGAATGTTTAATTTTGAATTTTAATTAAACATTCAAAACTTAAAATTATTAATCAGTATTTCTCGAACCCTACGTCATCGTCGTCACTGCCGCCTTCTTCCATGTCAAGGTTAATGCCTGTATCCTTTGTCTTTGGATTAGGTTCATGTGGTATTGCCTTATTAGGTGCTTTTGCTTCAGCGCCGGTGTCGACGATCTGTTTTACATGAGCGACCTTCGCCCTTCTCGCAGGCTGCGCCGTCCGGCGTGTCGTGCTTCCGGAGCCTATGTTAAAAAACGATATGATATCCTGTAAATGAGCCGCCTGCGAATTAAGCTCCTCCGATGTGGACGCCATCTCCTCGGCTGCGGAGGCATTCTGCTGGATTACATTGTCAAGCTGCTGGATCGCCTTGTTGATCTGATCGGCCCCTGTATTCTGCTCCGCGCTTGCCGCGTTTATCTCCTGCACAAGCTCGGCGGTCTTTTGAATGTCGGGTACCAGCTTTTGAAGCATGTCTCCGGCTTGTTCTGCTACCTGGGTGCTTGAGGTGGATAATTCCGTTATTTCTCCGGCAGCCGTCTGGCTCCTTTCAGCAAGTTTCCTTACTTCCGACGCCACAACAGCGAATCCCTTACCATGCTCACCGGCCCTTGCCGCTTCAATAGCGGCGTTTAGAGCAAGAAGGTTGGTCTGACGGGCTATTTCCTCTATTACGCCTATCTTCTCGGCAATCTGCTTCATTGCACCGGTTGCTTCCAATACGGCCTTACCACTTCCCTGAGCGTCTTGCGCCGCCTTTACAGCAATCTTGTCCGTCTGTTGGGCGTTGTCGGAGTTCTGCCTGATATTGGAAGCCATCTCCTCCATGGATGAAGACGCCTCTTCAGCAGCCGCGGCCTGTTCAGTAGCGCCCTGTGAAAGTTGCTGGGAACTGGAGCTCAATTCCTGACTTCCTGAACCTACATTGTCTGAAGCAGTTCTTATGTCCTGAACAACACTCTTTAGCTTTTCCATCATCTCGCCAAGAGCCTGAGACAGCATTCCCACTTCGTCCTTCTGATCTATCTCTATTTTAGTTGTCAAGTCTCCCTCGGCGACAGATCTGGCGAATGTCACACCCTTGATTAATGGATTGGCTATGGTGCCTGCAATGAACAGCGCCCCTATTGCAAGGATTATCGCTATTACTATACCTGTGATAAATATCGATTTAATCAGACTGTTGATCGGCTCCTTTACTTCAGCCTCGTCTATCTCGGCAAGAAGCGCCCACGTGGCGCCCTCAAGCTTTACCGGCGCGTATGCGGACAATACCGGATTTCCATTGTAGTCGATTATTACCTTCGCCTCTGTCTTACCTGCGAGGGCCTCTCTGGCGCCTTCGGTGTCAACTCCGTTCTTCTCCACAGTACCGGCGAAGGAGGCCTTTACCGAATGGCCCGTGGGATCGAGAAAGGAGTCGGATCTCATCAACTTGTCGGAACCTATAAGATAGGTCTCGCCGGTACTGCCCATGCCCGTTCTCTCCTGCATGATTCCGTTTATCGCATCCAGCGGAAGCTGAAGGGCCACTATTATATTCACATTACCGTTATGCACAACAGGCTGTGCTATAAACGCGGCCGGCTCGTCATTACTGGGAGCGTAAGGTTTGAAGTCGGCCATGCCGTACTGCTTTGTCTTAAGCACCTCCCTTACAAGTTCCCCAAGATTGGAGCTTGAGTACTTCCCATTAACCATGTTAGTCTGATAATCGGCCTCTCTTGCCACGGTGTAAAATACAAATCCGTCCGGATTGATCAGAAACAGGTCGTAATATCCGTACATCTGCCGGTATTTTGCGTAAAACTCATTACCCTTGTCGTCAATGGGACTGAACGCCTCGGCCACGTCTATCTCAGCCAGGATGGCCCAGCGCACGCCCACGAATTCAAAAGACGAGTAGGACGACAGCACAGGATTACCATTGTAGTCTATGATAACTTTGGCGTCGGTCTTGCCGGAAAGCGCCTCACGGGCCGCCTCTGTATCCACACTGCCCTTGGAAGGATCGGCGAAAGAGGCAGAAACCGTGTGATGCTTGGGATCAAGATAGGAGTCTGAGCGCATCAGCTTGTCCTGACCCACCAGGTAGGTCTCTCCGGTCTTGCCCAGTCCCGTACGTTCACCCATGATTGCATTGATCTTGTCGATGGGCATCTGAAACACCAGCATGCCGTGGCGTCCGCCCTCGTGGTCGAATATGGGCGCGGCTATGAAGCTGGCGGGAGCCCCGGCGCTGGGCGCATAGGGCGCGAAGTCGGTGAAGCCTGTGAAGCCCTTAGTAAAGTTCTGATCCACCTGACGGTATACATTGGCCAGATCGGTGTCCTTCCACCGGCCCGTATTCAAGTCCGTACCGAAGTCGGCCTCCTTGTAGACCGTGTAGACCACCTTGCCCTCGTGGTTGACCAGGAAAATGTCGTAGTACCCCCGCTCCAAAAGCAGGTCCCGCAGCCAGCCGTGATACTTGGCGTGGGCATTGTTGTAGACGTAGTTCTCCTTAGCCGCGTCCAGCTTGTGTTTCTCGCCCGCCGGGTTGGGGTTCTCGGTGATGTACATCCGCTGGAGCTCGGCCGTGACATTGTCGCCAAGTCCGTCCCAGCCCTCCTCGAACATCTCCAGGGCGTCGATCATCATGTGGTTGTCGGCCAGCAGCTGCACCTCGTCTTTGATGGTGTTCAGATACTGCCGGATCTGGGTCTGCTTGATAGTGCGGATAGCAGTGAGTTTTTGAAAAGCCTCATGACGCAGTGTGTTGACCGTCTCGACAAGCACCCCCATGTCTCCCTCTCTCTCACCGAAAAACCTCTCAATCTGCGCCTTCTTAATCTCTCTTGCAGCCTCAAGTTGAGAGTATGACTTGTCCATCAACGACTTAGTGGCAAGTTTACTTGACCACCAACCTACGATTAATAACGGGATTAAGCCTGCCAGTAGGAATAATACCAATAGTTTCGGTTTCATCTTAATGTCCTTTAAACCAACCATAATAATTCCTCCTTTTTATTAGTTGTGAGTCAATGTCATTAACTTAAGGAGCAAAACACCTTCCGCCTTCAGCGGCTAAACTCGAAGGCTCCGCTTCGCTGCGCCTTCTCAGACATGACCCGCTTACGTCGGAAGGTGCTTCACCCCTTAAGTTAATGGTATTGAGTTATGAGTTTTAAATGTTTAATTTTTAATTAAATAGTGTAAATCCTTCATTCAACATTAAGAATTTAACATTCAAAATTACTATATATCCCTTTTGTTACCACTTTCTTCCCCTCCTTTTTTATTGATAAAATTGTTTTTTATTCGAACAGAACATATTGCTTGTATCTTTGTGCCTGCCCAGGCCCTTACTTTAAATATATAGGACATTTTATAGCGCCTCACTCCTCTCTCTACATTCTAAAAGTTTTTTGTATATGTCACAGCCTTTATAATCTTTAAAACAATAATCTTCAGATATTGATATCTCAAGACTCCTTTGGCTCATACAGTAGCAACTATCATCAGGTCTATTAAAATACGGACAATAAGGTTTTATGGTATAGTGAAGTTTCATATCTCTATCTGTCTTTATTGTCATCTCAGCAAGTATGGATAACAAGTTTTATTCCAATAGATGAGACTGGATTGTTTTTTTTATGAAGGGAAGAATTTTTATAGAGAACCAATAAATAAATGGAAAAATCATTATTAATCAATAGGTTACAATACGGTGATTTAGAAATTTGAGGAAAGTCGGATTATTTATAAATCAATGAGTGCTTTAAATGGCTGAGTTTGAGGGGATAATTATGTGTTCACCTTTACACTTGTGATGTTTACACATATGTCCACAGTGAACACTGAATGTGTAATTTTAAATTTTTGATTGCGGATTTTAGATTTGTTTTTACCGGTACGGTCAAACTGCAATTTTTAGTTTAACCGTTATATATTCTTCATCTTTTCGAGTTTTTTGTATAAGGTTGTCCTGCTCATGCCTAATATACGCGCTGCCTTTGCCTTGTTCCCACCTGTTTTCTCCAGTACTTTTCCGATATCAATGAGCTCGATATCGTCATCTTTTTCCGGGGGCGCCGTATGATTGGTGAAATCATTGGGCAGATCATTCATTGTGATTATTTCTCCCTGACATACGATACAGGCGTGTTCGATTATATGTTTGAGCTCTCTCACATTGCCGGGCCAGTGATAGTTCATAAATTCACTCACGACTTCCGATGATAATGAGTGGATTTCTTTTTTAAATTCATTGGAATATACACTTAGAAAATGCTCGATCATAAGCGGTATATCCTCACGGTGATCTCTAAGAGGCGGAAGCTGTATCTCTACGACCTTTAGCCTGTAATAGAGGTCTTCTCTAAACTCTCCGTTTATAACCTTGTTTTTCAGATCCTTATTGGTCGCCGCTATCACCCTGACATCGACTTGTATGGTACTCGCATCTCCAACCTTTGTAAACTCCTTCTTTTCCAGCACCCTTAAAAAGGAATGCTGTACTTTGGGGGTTATATCGCTGATTTCATCCAGAAGGATCGTACCTTTGTCAGCTGATTGAAACTTGCCGACCGTATTATGAACGGCGCCTGTAAAAGCCCCTCTCACATGCCCGAATAGTTCGCTTTCAAGAAGACTTTCCGATAGAGCGGAACAGTTTACCTTTATAATGGGATTCTTTCCGCGCCCTCCCATATAGTGTATCGCCTCTGCCACAAGTTCCTTTCCGGTTCCTGTCTCTCCTGTTATGAGGACTGTTGTGTTGATTTGGGAAAGTTTCTCTATTAAGGAATAAATCCTTTGCATGGATTCGCTTTTGCCTATAATATTATGAAAGCGATGCCTGTTTTCCAGGCTTCGCTCCAGTTCGGCAAGCCTGGTTTCGTCCCTAACAACCATGACGGCGCCTGAGAATTCATTCCTTTCGCCGATTAGGGGGGAAATCGAAATTGTTAAAATCTGATTCGGTCTGTCCATATTACTACATTCAATCCGATTCAACTCCACATATTCCTCGTTCTTAATCGCTTTCTCCAACTCCTCCAAACACTCACCGTCGCATCTTTCCAGGATTGACTTCAAATAAGGGCGATTCGATTCTATTTCCTTGGAAATACTGCAGATTCTTTTCGCCGACTCATTGTAGTCGAGCAGTTTTAATTCCCTGTCCACAGTAATGATTGCATCCTTGACACTCCTGAAGATCGCTCTGAGATTTCTTTCATATCTCCTATTTTGTTCCTCTATGAATTCGTGCCTTAAGGCCATTCGGGTTACATGCAGCAACTCCTCGGGATGCACAGGTTTGGGGATGTAGTCAAAGGCGCCAAGCCTGAGGGCCTCCCTTGATGTCTCTACGCTC
Organism: Candidatus Magnetocorallium paracelense; assembly: GCA_029001845.1. Taxonomy (GTDB): domain Bacteria; phylum Nitrospirota; class Thermodesulfovibrionia; order Thermodesulfovibrionales; family Magnetobacteriaceae; genus Magnetocorallium; species Magnetocorallium paracelense. The sequence continues at coordinate 9,680 of JAREWP010000102.1, forward strand.
GGATATCCTGTAATCATTACAACCGGGCATTTTATATCTCTTTTCTTTATCTCGTCCAGCATGTCGAGACCGGACACCGTGTCCAACACAATATCAAGGTATATCAGATCATACTTTGAGTTGTTGATACACTTTAATGCATTTGAGTAATCCTTTGCCGTAGTAACGGAATATCCCTCTATCTGTAAAAATCTCTCAAATGTATAGAGGATACTCTCCTCATCATCTATTATAAGTATCTCGGCCTTCATCGTTTTTTGTCCTCAACAGGGAGGTCGATAATTACCCTCGTATATTCTCCCTCTTTACTCTCAATGTTGATCGTGCCGTCATGATCGGTTATGATGCCATGACTTATGCTTAATCCCAAACCGGTTCCCTCTCCCATTGGTTTTGATGATACAAAGGGATTAAATACTTTATCCAGCATCTCATCAGGTATGCCTGTTCCGAAATCGTGCAATATTAGTCTTATCTTTTTTTTATTCCTTTTGATAACCGTCTTACAAGTGACTTCAAGTATCTTATTTTTATCCTTGTCGGAGTATTTTTTGTTTAACGCATATCGGGCGTTACTGATGATATTGAATAAAACCTGTTGAAGCTTTTGTGGGTTCGCCTTGATTAAGGGTATTTTCCAGGGAATCTCTTCCTTTAAAATAATTCCTTCCCTTTTTATTGTGTTTTTACTCATATTCAGTGTTTCTTCGATGACTGTTTTAATATCGCAAATGTCTTTTTCATGACTGCTGTCTCTGGCGAATGTCAGGAGGTTTCTCACAATATTGGATATTCTTGTCCCCTCCTTTTTTATCAGTTCCGCCAGGTCATCCCTCCTTTGATCATCTTTACAGTCGACCTTTAATAAATGAGCGTAATTAATTATTCCGTTGATAGGATTGTTAATCTCATGGGCAATACCGGCTGATAGGTTACCGAGAGTTGTAAGTTGACTCGTTCTCAGGGCGTCTGTCTGTAATCTTGTCCTTTCGGTTATATCATGTTCTATATATAAAATGTTTGATGCCGAGCCATGTAAATCCAGTAAAGGCACTGTTATTACTTCCAATATCTTTCCTTCTCCTGTTACATGCTGATTGATTTCCATTTGACCGCTTTGTATACAGCTCAATACTTGACAATTTTCGCAAGGGTCTGAATTTCCGTATTTTAAAATACAGCATTTTTCCCCAATAAAACCGGATGATGGGTTATCAAAGTTCTTACGCATGGACTCATTGGCGTATCGGACATTAAGATTGACGTCCAGGAGAAACAGTGAAACCGGTATTGTATCCAGAATTAAATTGAATTGGTTCGTCAGTTCCCTGTACTTTTTCTCACTCTCCTTTAAGGCGGTCTCTGATTCTTTTTGCCTTGTTATATCAAGCATTATACCTTGTAGAAACAAGGGCTCTTCTTTATCATCTTTTACTATTACCGCCTCGTCTCGTAACCATAAAATATCTCCATTCTTTGAAAACATTCGGTATTCGGTTGCAAAAGGTATAATCCTTTCATGACTCTTAATGACTTCTCCAAGTACGCGATCTTTGTCATCAGAATGTAGTTGTTCGTCCCATAAATTCTGATTGAGCCTGTATTCCTCCTGAGTAAATCCTAAAATGGACTCAACCTGGGGGCTGACATAGAGAGTCGTACTCGTGGTATCCAGAGCAGCAGTATAGGTTATTGCAGGGATTTGTTCAACAAGTGTTCTATACTTGGCTTCCGAGCTTCTCAGATTTTCTTCAGTCCTCTTAAGCTCCGTTATATCACGTCCAATGCCGGTTATACCGGCGACCGCTCCCTGTTGGTTATAATATACTCCCTTTGTTACTAAAAAGGTTTTGTCAGAGCCGTCAGGCAGAGTTACATCGGACTCATAAGTTTCCGTCACCCTCTGCGCCATAATTCTTTGATCGTCCTCTGAAAATCGTTTTGCCATATCGGTTGGTAAAAAATCAAAGTTGGATTTTCCAAGAATCTCTTCCTTCGGACTCCCAAGTAAATCGGCGCCTGCAGTGTTGATCATTAGAAAACGTCCATTCATATCCTTTACAAACACCGCGTCAGGCGTCCCATCGATTACTGCTTGTAGTAGATTATGTTTATTGTGTAATTCATCTTCTATCCGTTTGTTATCAATAATCTTCCACATCCCCTCAAGTAACAGGGTAAACTGTTGCAGGTCCGCTTTGGTATAATTCCTGCCTTTGTTTCCAACCGCTCCAACGGCCACGATTTTTTTTCCATATATGACAGGCACCACCAAAAGACGGCTTAGGTGTACATGTCCTTCGGGATAGCCTTTTTTGTAAGGATTTGGAACACTGTAGTCATTGATAATAATCGGTTTCCTCTGCCTTACGGCTTCAGCCCAGAGACCTGACGATTCAATGGGAAAGTGAAGCGGTTTGTTTGTCATCCGGCACTGTTTCATGGCCTCTTTAGACCATGTATATATATTAAGCACCTCTTCGTCATCACTCATAAATCCCAAAAAACCTATTGTGCTCATGGTGAGTTCTATTCCTTTTTTTAGAGTAAAATCGAAAATATCCTCAATCGATGACTCTTGCATCTGGTTAAGCTCTAACAGGGTTTCAATACGAACATCATTGAGTCTTATCTCCTCTTCTATCTCTTTCTTATGTATTGTATTTGCAATGGTATCTCCCAATACCTTCAGCAACTCTATGTCTTCCTCAAACCATCTCTTTTGACGGCGTACTGAATCAAAGCCTATAAATCCACCGAGATTATTGCCATGAATTATAGGTACGCATATAAGAGACTTAATATCCTGTGACTGGAGTATCTCCTTTTCGGCCATTGCTTCATTCGGCAAGTCAGCCACAACAGGTATGTGAATATACTCAAAACGTCTCATATTATCCATCCACCATGGGAATTGATCAATGGACAAGCCTTTGAGATTTTCTATTTGAGGTTCTATCCCATATGCGCACCACTCATGTGTATTGTCCACAGTCTTTCCATCTTCTGAAAATTGAAACATATAACTGCGGTCTACATCTGCAAACGCTCCGATTAATCTAAGGGCTAAGTCTATTCCTTTATCCACATCAGAAGGTGCCAACGTGATAAAGTCCTTGGAAATATTGGAAATAAGCTTTTCTATCTCTACTCTGTAGCGTAATGTCTCTTCTGTTTTTGCACGCTCAGCGATCTCTTTATGGAGTCTTTCATTGGCTGCAGTGAGTGCTTTTGTCCGATCTCTCACCATTTCTTCAAGGTGATTACGATATCTGCTTAATTCATCTTCAGCAGCCTTCCTCTCCGTGACATCTCTGCATGAATAGAGTATCGTCCCACCGTTTATTGCCACACGTTTCACATTTACCAACAAAAAATGTTCCTTTAAATCCTTGTCTTTTATTGAACACTCTATATTATGGACTTCACCCTTTGATATTAATTCATCTACAGTAACAGGAGGAGCTCCAAGAAGCCTTCTTATATTGCCAAGTTCTTCTACTTCCTGAATGGAGTAACCAAAGATAACATCAACATTGGGACAGATATAGGTAAACATACCTCTGTCATCTGTTATGAATAAGGCGTCCGATATGTTACTTAATGTGAGACGGTGGACCTCTTCCGATTCCAGCAGCGCCTTCTCTTTTTCTTTGAATTTTGTGATATCTCTTGCCGTGAAGACATAATGTTCCTCCTCTTTTATCTCAATAAATGAAACAGAGAGTTCCACCGGAAACTCAGTATTGTTATTTCTAGTCCCTGTAAGTTCGATATACTCATCCTGGTATTTATTTATAAGTGTAGGGAGTCCTTTTTCAATAAGACACAGGCGTTGAAATTCATTGTTTAACGCCTCTTCACTTTTATAGCCGAATATCCTTTCTGCCGAGGGATTCCAATAGCGGATAAATCCATTTTTATCAACCAATATAACTGCATCACGAACAACACTGCATATGCTTACAAGGCTTTCATCTTTTTTCTTTGAATCTTCCAATAAACAACATAGGTCTTGTGGCATAGGTTCAGTTTCATTTGCACTATCAGTTTTCATCTCTATACTCCTAACCCGGCGTAGCCGGAACCAATAAGGTTTTTGCTCGGCTTTTAATGACAAATGACAAAATTCAAATGTCGAATCAAATCCAAATGACTAAATGTCAAAACCTGCTCATATCCCTTTTTTGACATTTGAGCTTTGACATTGATTTGGCCTTTGACCTTTGAAATTTGACATTCTTAAATATTGGTGCTTTTTCGCGCACAATTTCATTTATAAGCGACTAACTCGGTAACATTTTACATGGTTAAAAGGTTATACTTTTTAAAATTTCATTGTAACTATTTGTTTAATATGTCTACTTCATAACATGCCATATATTTTGTCGCCATCCCTTTTACACTTAGAGGCAGCAGGGATATCCACTCTTCCTGTCATTACTTTTAAGTTTGCAGGTTCCTTATATGCCTTCCTCTTTATTTTCCTCTATATTTTAGCATTTTTTCATTTCTCAGGTTGATTTGTCCGGGTTAGGGTGATGGGGCGCGGGGAAGAGGATTTTGCCGGAATGAGAAGGTATGGGAAGTTCAAGGCAGGGATATGGGCGCCGCAGGTAGTGGTAGCGTTGGCGGTGACAAGAGAGGGATTGCCTGTAAAGAGTTGGGTCTTTCCCGGCAACACATCTGACACAAATACAGTGAAGAAGGTAAAAAAGGATTTAAAGGGCCGGCAGTTGGGGCGTGCGTTATTTATAGGGGATTCGGGTATGAATTCGGGAGATAATCGCAGGGAAATAGTGAGGGCCTGCGGTAAGTATATACTTGCCGGCCGTATGGGAAGCGTAAAGGAAATCAAAGAGGAAGTGTTAACAACAAATTGATTTTTGAATTATAGAAGTTTTATAGTGATAGTATAAAATCCTCCATGAATTGGTTTAAGAGGCAGTGCAATGACATTTAAAATAATAACTTAAGTTAAGAGAGAATAATGACAGCTCTTAAACAGAATAACAAAAAGAGTAACAGAATTCTTATCGTGGAAGACGAGAGTATTCTGGCAATGAACATACAGGACACTCTTGTTGAACTGAGCTATGAAGTCATCGGTTGTGTAAACGACGGAGAAAAAGCTATCGAAAAAGCCGATAAAACTCTTCCTGATTTAATCCTTATGGATATAAATTTAAAGGGAGAAATGGACGGAATAGATACTGCGAAACGAATTAAAGAACGCCACAATGTTCCCGTTGTTTTTCTTACTGCCTATTCAGATCAAAAGACTATAGATCGTGCGAAACTCACAGATCCCTTCGGATATATAATAAAACCCTTTGAGAAAAAAGACCTTCATACCAATATAGAAATCTCTCTTTATAAACACAGGGCCGAAAAAGAATTAAAAGAGGCGATTGAAAAGTTTAACCTCATATCGGAGCATATAAGAGAGGTTTTCTGGATTATCACTCCATTATGTAAAGAAATTTTATACGTCAACAAAGCTTTTGAAAATATATGGGGGCGCTCTTGCGACACTTTTTATAAGGATCCCCGGCTTTTTTACACGACTATTCACGAAAAAGACAGAGAACGAATCATTAACAAGCTGTTTGCAGCCGACTTCGACCATTTTAACGAAGAATACCGAATTCTTCGCCCTGACGGCTCCTTTGCATGGATTCATTCCCGCGGCGTTAAACAAGAAAAAGAAGGGCCGTCGGATTACGTGATTGTAGGCAGTTCGAGGGATATTACTGAACAAAAAACGGCAGAGGAACAATTATTTAAAAACGCTATGCTCTACAAACACCTCTCCGAGACATCTCATATGTTTTCCAGTATAAATGAACCTGATCTGAATCTGGTTCTGGAAAAAATAGTGCAAACATTTGAAACGGAACATGCCTCAATCGTTTTGCTTACGATTGACGGTACAGAAGCGGAGAGCAGTTATACATGGACCAGGCAGTCAGGAACAACGAAAGACCAAAGAGACACCCTTCACCGCGACTTCTCTGAAATAATAGAGAGAATAAGCAACAATCATTCAGTTAATGTCTATTCTGTAAACGATCGTTCCAATGAATCGTCAGAGTTAAAGAGATGCTTACTCTCCGAAGGCGCCGTCACTTTTGTAATTGCCCCTTTATACACTTCCAATAAAACTCTCGGCGGATTCATACTTCTTGAGAGTATAAACGAATATAGAGAGTGGGGCTCCGATGAGATTCGAGTTGTGGGATTAATAAGTGAAATGTTGGGAGTATATCTGGAAAAACGGAGGATAGAACAACGGAGCAGAACACTGGCCAGAGTAATAGAGGAAAGCCCTGTCAGCGTTGTTATTACAGATCCGGACGGGACAATAGGGTATGTAAATCCAAAATTTTGTGAAGTCAGCGGCTATAAAGCTGACGAAGCCATCGGCAGAACCCCGCGTATATTAAAATCGGGCAAGCAGAGCCCCGCGTTTTATAAGAAGTTCTGGAACAATATTAAATCCGGGAAAGAGTGGTACGGAGAATTTAACAACAAACGAAAAAGCGGAGAGCGCTACTGGGAGCGAGCCGTTGTCTTTCCCCTCCTGGATAATAAAGGGCATATTGCTAATTTTATTGCCATAAAGGAAGATATAACCAGAGAAAAACAGATGTTCGAGGATTTAAGAAAATCGGAAGAACAATTCAGATCCGTTTCCGAGGCATCGAGCGACGGAATCGTATTAACCGATAAAAGAGGAGATATCATTTACTGGAACAGAGGAGCAGAGGACATCTTTGGTTATGAAGCCGAGGAAATCATAGGGAAACTGTTTACAGAGTTAATTCCGATACAATTCAAAGAGGAGTATAAAAAATCCTGCGAGCATGCAGATTCAACCGACCATGTTCCCCGTGCAGGCGAAAGGTTTGAAGTGAGAGGTCTGAAAAAGGACGGCAGCGAGTTTCCCGTGGAGATTACACTCGATATTTGGCATGCAGGCGGTCGTGTTTATTACAGCAGTATTATTCGCGATATTACATTCAGAAAAGAGAAAGAAGATGAACTTCTTAAAGCCAAAGAAGCGGCCGAAATAGCCAATATTGCAAAGAGTGAATTTCTGGCCAGGATGAGTCATGAAATCAGGACGCCTATGAACGGTATCATCGGAACGACCGATCTTCTTTTGCAGACCGACCTGAACAAAAAACAGAGGGATTATCTGAAAATGACAAAGCAGTCGGCAAAGAGCCTCTTGTCTATTATAAACGACATCCTGGATTTTTCAAAGATCGAAGCAGGCAGAATGGAGCTGGAAAATATAGACTTCGACCTTATTTATACAATTGAGACAATCAGCGAATCATTGGAAATCAATGCCAATGAAAAGGGACTTGACCTCTATTGTCGTGTCAAGCCCTCTGTGCCGGAAGTAGTCAGGGGAGATCAGGTTCGGTTGAGACAGATACTTATAAATTTAATAGGAAACGCCATCAAATTTACCGATGTCGGTGAAATTGTCACGACCATAGAGCCCTATGAGGAATATTCAGATAACGACTATGTAGTGAAAAAAGGAGGTCGACTGCTTCATTTCAGTGTCTCCGATACGGGCCACGGGATCCCTGACAGCAAAAAGGAGCATATATTTGAAAGCTTTTCTCAGGCAGACGGCTCGGTAACCAGAAAATTCGGCGGCACCGGTCTGGGACTTACAATTTCACGTCAACTGGTAAATATGATGAATGGAAAGATGTGGATAGAAAGCGAAGAGGGCATCGGAAGCGTCTTTCATTTTATTATTGAACCGGGAAAGGCCTCCGACACGGGAGCATTGAAAAACACTTATAACGAAATCGCTCTTAAAGACAAAAAAATTCTGATAGTAGAGAGTAACACAACGAGCCGTATTATATTGAGCGAGATGATTGAAGAGTGGGGTTGTACCTTAGAGGAGTCTTCCGAAGGCCTTTCGGGACTTCGAAAAATAATAGCCGCTTATAATTCGGGCGCTCCTTTTACAACAGTTCTGACAGGCGTCCGTTTAAACGATATGGATGGGTATGAGTTCGTTCAAAAAGCGATGACAAATCCAAAGGCCGCAGGTTCCAAAATAATTCTCCTGCTTAATTACAGCGAAGAGGGGAAATATGTTGATTTTCAAGAGAAAACGAATAATTCGGCATTATCGGGCTACATATTAAAACCCTACAAGAGAGCTCATGTATTAAGCGCCATAACCGGAGAGGCTTTTAACGATTTGTTCGCCGTCAAAGCCACACAGGAAAAGAGCCTCGAGCCGATGGATAAGGAGCTGCAAATTTTACTTGTAGAGGATAATCCCGTTAATCAGGTTGTAGCGGAAGGAATATTGACAAACCTGGGTCATAACGTATCAATAGCGGAAAACGGTAAAGCCGCTCTGGAAAAGCTTGCCGTCGAAAATACAGACATTATTTTAATGGACATAGAGATGCCCGAAATGAACGGCATCGAAGCCACAAAAGCGATAAGGGCCTCAGACCGTTCCCTCTTTGATCCGCAAATACCTGTTATCGCCATGACTGCCTACGCCATGAAAGGCGACAGAGAGATGTGTCTGAACGCCGGCATGAATGATTACATTTCAAAACCTCTGGATATTGAAAGTCTCATAAAGATAATTAAGAAGTATGTCTCCAAAGATTCCGGGCCTGACGTTTCCCCCAAAACGCCCACCCATGCTCCGAACAGGACAGGTGCTGTAGATTATATAAGTGCCATAGAGGCGATAGGCGGCAATGAAACCCTGTACAGGAGAATAGTGCACATATATTCCGACGATATTCCCGGACAGCTCGAAAAATTAAAAGAAGCCGTGAATAAAGGGGACTTTGAAATCGTAAGGAGGCAGTCCCATTCCATAAAAGGAGCATCCGCCAATATAAGGGCCGAACAAGTGAGAGTGGCGGCATTGCAACTGGAAAAAGCAGGACAAAAGGGCGATCTCTCCGATGCTGCAACCCTCGTAAACACTTTGGAAGAGGAAATAAATAAAGTAATCCCCATTCTTAAACAGCTTGTAGAAAACGGGAAAATCTAATGATTTATTTTTGTAGCTGACTGCTGTTTTTAGTTTAAAGCCCATTATGTAAGCAGAAACAGGCGCTTTCGCTCTTTCCGTTTACCTGAGCAGCGCCTTTATGATTGAAATTGCCGAGTATCATGAGTTAAAATGGTAATAACGAAAGTGAAAAGACAAAAGACGTTTAGATAAAACAGACCTGTCTATAAAATATACACCTTCAATTAGTCAATAAAACGGAAATATCTTTTTCGCTTCAACTTATTATATACCTAATACAAATAAATGGAGGTACATACATGCAACTAAGTAGTCTTAAGATCGGTTCCCGACTTGCTTTAGGCTTTACATTGGTTATCATCATAATGACAGCAGCAGCTCTGGTAATTACTGCTTATATGAAACAATTATCGGACCTGACGACAAAACTCTATAACCATCCATACACAGTCAGCACGGCGGCGTTGCGTATTAATGTCAATATTATTAAAATTCACAGAGCCATGAAGGATGTGGCCCTGGCAAAAAGAGTCGAAGGTATTCAAAGTGCGTCAAAAAAAGTCGATCTGCTGGAAAAACAGGTCTATTCCGATTTCAAAGTAGTAGAACAGTTTTTTTTGGGAGATAAACAAAGAGTAGCCGATGCAGGCAGGATTTTTTCGGAATGGAAACCGATCAGAGATGAAGTCATAACGTATATGATGGAGGGTCGCAGAGAGCGGGCCGCCGAAATAACCAAAACAAAAGGGGCGAAGCATGTCGAAAAGTTAACGGGTACGGTGCAGGGGTTTATAGACTTTGCTCAGAATAAAGCGGAAACCTTTCTCAAAGAGGCCGGCGCAAAGAGATCAAAAGCGAACATAACAACCACAATTCTTCTGATCATTGTAATTATTTTGGGAGCAGTAATAGCGTTGCTTCTTACAAACAGTATTGTATCTCCCTTAAAAAATGGCGTACAATTCGCTACCGCCCTTGCCAACGGTGATTTGAATACAACTATCGATATTAAAGGAAAAGACGAAACAGCACAGTTGCTCACTGCAATGGATAATATGAAAGACAGCCTGAAAACGACTTTAATCGAAGTGATGAACGCCTCCTGCAACGTATCTACTGCAAGCCGGGAGTTAAATGACAACGCCGACAGGATGACATCCGATGTTGCCGGGCAGGCCGAAAAAACAACTCAAGTCGCTACCTCTTCCAATGAAATGTCTCAAACCGTTGTGGATATAGCAAGAAATGCTTCAGATATTGCCACATCAGCTACAGAGACGGCGAAAACGGCGGAAGAAGGAAAGGGCGTTGTTGAAAAAGCAGTGGAGGAAGTACAGGCCATTGCTGTAACTGTGAATGAATCTGCCCAAATAATCTCCTCATTAGGCGACCGATCCAAACAAATCGGAGATATCGTAAATGTTATTAACGACATTGCCGACCAGACGAATCTGCTTGCTTTAAATGCTGCAATCGAAGCGGCAAGGGCGGGAGAACAGGGACGGGGCTTTGCCGTTGTTGCCGATGAAGTACGCAAATTGGCCGAAAGAACGGCAGGAGCGACCTCCGAAATAAGCGAGATGATTAAGGCCATTCAGGTCGAGGTCGAGCAGGCAGTCAACTCGATGAATGAAGGGACAAACCGCGTAGAATCGGGTGTCGAGCTCTCCACTCAGGCCGGAAGCGCGCTTGTCAACATTGTAACCAGCGTTGAGAATCTGCAAACCATGGTGTCTCAAATCGCCTCGGCAACGGAAGAGATGTCTGCTGTTTCGGAACAGACAAATATGGATATAGACGAAATATCGAACACCTCGGGACAGGCCCTTGAGAGCTTTAAGAGTATTGTAACCTCTGCTACAAGTCTTGAAGAGTTGTCGACGAATCTCCAAAGAATTGTCGGACAATTTAATATTGATTTGAAAAAGGAAGGACTATCCTCGGAGTGTTCTCAAAATTTACTTGTTTAAACTATGTGAGCATTCAGCAAACAGCGTTCAGCTGTCAGTATTTTTCGTGGAAACTCAAAATTTTTTAGCTGAAAGCTGAACGCTGATAACTGAATGCTTATTACCAAATTATTCTCACAGAGAGCCCCTTAACACGAAGAAAGGAGAATTTACGAGAATGAGATATTTTATTTACCTTACTTTCATAGTAATCTCTTTTTTATTGACAGATGACGCAGTTGCTTCAGAGACCACGCCTTCTGACGTATATAAAGCGGTTGCGGAAGTCAGAGCCGATATAGAATTAATAAGAGAGAATCTGAATAAAAGCAAAAGCGACAAAGCCGACATTCCTGTAGACATGGTGTCGCCAAGGGAGGTTTTCGTTCAGGCTGAGACGCTTGAGAGGAAAATACATCAACTCACTTATGAACAAACAGGCGAGATCGATGACCTGGCGCTGAATGTACCAAAGGGTAAAGTGAAACCGGCCGATGTTTTGGTAGTGGTCAAAAGTGCGAAAAGAATTCTTCAGAAAACAAAAAATAAACTGAATATTACGTCACAACAATATGTACCGGACTACTCCTCTAAAGCACCTGGCGATGTCTTTAAATCGATTATTCATGCCAACAGCCAATTAAACCTTTTGTTAAAAGACACCGTCATTCCAAGTGACGTTTATCAAAGAGTAGAGCAGTCGATTAATTACGCCTTTGTACTGAGAAAACAATTTCCCAATCCTCAAATGCCGTCGCCAAAGCCGTTAGTACCCGGTAAAAAACCTTCCGATGTCTACAATCGTCTGATTAGCTGCCTCAGGGTGCTTGAAGAGATAATGGGACTTTCCGGGGTTCGAATGCTCGACCTGGCGTCGGACTTCGAAGCTTCCGGCAAGATAACTCCCGGAGACGTGTATGACATGGCGTCAATCGTTTTTTCGGAAATTACTCATCTCTACTTCTCCATGGACAACAGAGAACTGACACCGGGTGTTTTTTACCCCGGAAAAAAGGCGCCTTCCGATGTTTTTCAAAAAGTTATGTTATTAGAGGATTTACTGCTCGATATCAGCTATCACGTTGACAATAAACCGAATTGGTTGGCCGGGAGATAACGAAAACAAAAGCTGCCGGATTGAACGACTGAAAAAAAGACCTCTGTTTTAGCTTCGCTTGTCGCGCCGTCACACGGCCCGCCGACATATACACTGCCGCCATGGCAGAGACACAACGCTGTCTCTACATCAGGCTGTATTCCCCTTCTTTAAGTTAAGCTGCGTAAGCAGCGACTTTTCTTTTACTCCCTCTCCCCCTTTGAAGTGGGAGAGGTGGGGTGAGGGGGGTGCGATACAGTACTCGATACGGTTACGCTTCTCCCCGTCACCCCTCACCTTGTCTCCTCTCCCCTCAAGGGGAGAGGAGACTTAATATGTAAAACTTTTGTAATACCATCACCCCCCTCCTGTGCTTTTAAAGACGATTGTCATATAATAACGGAACTAAGTGAATTACGGCTAAAACAGAAAAAAACAATCGCAAATTTAATTAAAAGACATCGGCAAACCCATATTTACCCATTAAGGAGAATACAAATGGATACTCATCCCCTTCATGAGCTTGGCTCAAAAGCAAGAGTCCTGTTGTCGAGCGTTTTCGGGCCCTATGCTCAAGACGATACATTTGGAAGCAGGAAAATCAACCCCATGGAACTTTATCACAACCAGGTAACACGCACACAGGGCGTGTTTTCTCTTCGAATGTTTCATCATACCTTTGGTTTGCAGATGATTCAGGCGAACATAGACGCCCCCTGTACATTGTTGGACTTTCCCGATTTAGATCGTTTCATCACAGAGATCAAAAAAAAGAAATACGATATTGTAGGCATCGGCGCAATTATACCGAATGTCGGAAAAGTTAAAAAGATGTGCGAACTGATACGCACACATCTTCCAAAGGCTGTAATAGTCGTTGGCGGCCATATCGCTAATCTGGCCGGACTGGATGAAATTATTGAGGCAGACTATATAGTGAAAGGTGACGGTGTGCGTTGGTTTCGCAAATTTCTCGGCAGCGATGTAAAAGCTCCCATACGCCATCCCGCCGTCTATTCTGCAGCTACTACCAGAATTGCCGGCCACACCCTTAAAGATAAAAAAGGCGATACAGCAGCAATCGTAATTCCATCAGCAGGTTGCCCCATGGGTTGTAATTTCTGCTCCACGTCGGCCCTCTTTGGGGGAAAAGGAAAGTATATAAATTTCTATGAAACCGGCGACGAGTTATTCTCCATCATGGCGCAACTGGAGAAAAAGCTTGAAACAGAATCTTTTTTCATTTTGGACGAAAACTTTCTGCTCCATCGAAAAAGAGCGATCCGTTTACTTGAATTAATGGAAGAGCAGGGTAAAAGCTGGTCTCTTTATGTTTTCAGTTCAGCAAGAGTGCTCAAGTCATATACTATCAAACAGCTTGTCGGTCTGGGGATATCCTGGGTCTGGATGGGGCTGGAAGGTCAGGACAGCCAATACAGCAAACTTAATGGTGTCGATACTCATGAGCTGGTCGACTTTCTTCTGTCCCATGGCATACGGGTACTGGGTTCATCCATTATCGGCCTGGAAAACCATACTCCCCGCAACATCGAACAAATAATCGATTACGCTGTCAGTCACAACACGGTTTTTCATCAATTCATGTTATACACAGCCAATCCCGGCACTCCATTGTATGAAGAGCTAAAAAACAACGGAACCCTATTGTCTGAAAATGACCTTCCCCTTGCCGATGCCCACGGGCAATTCCGTTTTAATCACAACCATCCCCATTTTAGCGATCACCGGGAAGAACAACTGATCCTGGATGCCTTTAACCGCGATTTCGAAGTCAATGGCCCCAGTCTTTATCGTCTTATAAACACAATGCTCCAAGGCTGGCTGCGTTATAAAAATCACCCCGATCAGCGTATACGAACCCGATATGCCCGCGAAATAAAACCACTCCGATCGACATACGCGGGAGCTGTATGGGCAATGACAAAGTGGTACCGCAACGATAAGACAATGGCTCAAAAAGCAGAAACTCTTCTAAGGGAACTCTATAAGACATTCGGGATCGTCACAAGAATTGTTACGCCTTTCATTGGAAGATTTATTTTATCGGCAATGAAAAGAGAAGAGAAAAGATTGGCAAAGGGCTGGCGTATTGAACCTGCCACCTCTTATCTAAAACAGATTGACTTCGTAGTTGCAGAAAACAGTGTTTTGGAAAACAATCATGAAACAGCTCCCTCCCTTTCTATAGAATCGCCTGTTGAACATGCTCTCATCTGAATGTATGACTAAAAACAGCAGTCAGCTATCAGCTCTCTGTTTTCCTCATATTGCCTGACAACAGACGCATCACTTTTGGGTGAACCTTGTTTTTAACGTAAGGCATTGATTTTTCTTAGCTGACTGCTGATGGCTGACAGCTAAATGTTTTTTTTGGTTAAAAGACACTGAATTCAGAACTCAGTAATTTGGCGCAAAATAGCTAAAATAATCGCAAGTTAAAATTAACCACGAAGGCCACGAAGTTCACGAAGTTTTTAATTTTTTTCTTATTTCTTCGTGCCCTCGTGATCGACCTGGTTACAAAATTATTTTTTTGAGTACTTTCTCTCAAATCCTGTCGATCCCCCTGATTTCCACCTGTTTCGATCCGGACGTTGCGCCTTTTATTATACTGATATCGCTCTTTCTGACTTTTCCGGCCTTAACGGTAATGTCCGACAGGTATTCCGATAAAAAGGCGATCAGAGATTTATTGGCGGCTCCGTCAACCGGCGGGGCTGTTAATTTGACTCTTAATTCATTATTTTTTACGCCTGCGATCTCATTCACAGAAGACCTTGGAATTACTTTGATGTTGACTATAATCCCGCCATCAATTCGCCTGAAGTGTCCGGGTGTTTTGTTATTCATTTAGACAAAACCATTAACTTAAGGGGTGAAGCACCTTCCGACGGAAGCGGGTCATGTTTGAAAAGGCGCAGCGATGCGAAGCCTTCGAGTTTAGACGCTGAAGGCGGATGGTGCTTTGCTCCTTAAGTTAATGACATTGATTCATTTAGAAAGGCTGATCCCTTTCGCATTTTCCCTGTTCCTCGACTTCCTCATTGTCGTTCCCGTCATATTGGCGCCCGTAAAATCCGCGCCGGTCATATCCGCCATATTCAGACTCGAGTTGCTCAGGTCGGCTTCTTTGAAATTCGTATCGATTAACTTCGCCTTTCTCAATATGGAACCGGAAACATCGGCTTTGTACAAATTCGCCTTTTTAAGATTTGCATGGCTCAATATGACGTCTTTCAGGATGGCATTGGAAAGATCGGCTTTAAAAAGATTGGCCCAGTTTAAATCTGCCCCGCTGAGATCGGCTTCACTGAGGTTGGCTTCCTGAAAGCCGGCGCGTTGAAGTTTAGCTCCTCTGAGAATGGCTTTCTGCAGGTCTGTCTTATAGAATACGACTCTGCTTAAATTCATCCCCGAGAAATCAAGGCCCCTTAAATCCTTTTTAGCAAGCATACGAGAGGTTTTCAATACCTCCCTTACCTGCTCGATTGTCATCTTTTCCTTTTCCATTGAAAAAACCGGTGTATACAGAAGGAAAATGAAAAAAATGAGGCAGAAGATCGTAAAAATTTTTCTTTTCATATTGAAATATAAAATCATTATCCCCTTATTATCTGAAAATTACCGATAAATGTCAATAAGTATAATAGTTGTCACGTTAACGTCCTTCGGAGGGATTGTTTAAAGCTGATCGGCTGTTCATGCTTGGGTTTCAACTGTCATAATCACCTATGTTTTTAAATCCGCATAAAAAAAAATGAAAATTCCTATTCTGCAAACCTATCTCATCTCTGTGACAACTACATTATTATCTTCATCGTACTCTGCCGCCATATCATTCGAATCTATAACAACTATCAGATATTTCCCTGTAAGTCCCCCGGCTGTAAAGTCAAAATGAATTAACGCACCATGCCGACCTTTTATGTTCACGATCTTCCGGGCCTTATATATATCATCAGCGCTGAATACAGCATCATTTGAAAAATGTCCTTCAATTTTGACAAAACCACAGAAATAATCGGTACCGTTGTTTTTTATCTGAAAGACTCCCTTGACCTGTAAACCCTCTCTGTCAACCTCTCTGGTTGTAAAGGATTGCCATTGCCCTGCAAGATCGATGTTGTTCCGAGACGTATCGACTTCCGTTAATTGTGCGATTGTCGCAGACTCATCAGATACAAGACATGCACTCCTGTCGCCTTCTCCCACAGAGGCGAATAGCGCCTCTACAGTGCAGATGTCCTCAGGATCGAGCACCTTCCATGAACAGTTATCACCTACGATAAGAAACTCCAATGGATTTTTACCGGATATTTCCTTTTCCAGTCCGAGCCATAATCTGTCGGACTCGATATTCCGTTTTATTTTCTCCGTGCTGCTATCAGATGAAAAGGCAATGGCAGGCAGGAATAAAAGAAAAAGAAACAAAATATACATAATGCCCAATCTTCTCATAAAGTCTCTCCTTAGCTTCATGGCGAATTGTTATATTCTTTACGTTTAAATTACTGATTATTGAGTAGTATCGATATTTAGCTGCATCCTGCAATAATTATATCACAGTGCGATTTATGAGTCAATTTTATTTCACGTTGTAATTGTGATATTTGTCTTGACGGAATTAGGATATATACTTATGAAAACAAAAAATCTCGTTGGCGGCAATATTCGGAGACTGAGAAGGCAAAGCAAACTTACGCAGGAAGAGCTTGCTTTACGAAGCGGACTGTCACAGGGATATATTAATCAACTGGAAAAGGGCACAAGGAGGTATACTCAAAAATCTCTGGAAGTGATTGTCGATACGCTCAATGTTCCGATTATAGAGCTCTTTAGGGATGAAAGCGATAAAAATTATTATACAGTAAGAGATATTGAAAATAAATATGGCGGAAAGCCGCCTGACAGTAAAGAAGTAATCTCCCTCCTATCCAAACTCCCCAGCCACATAGCCTGCCATTATGTAGAGCTCATGAAGATAGAGATTGGTTTGTTAAAGGGGAATGAGAAAATGAAGTAAATGGATTTATGAGTTCTGCATTCAATCGAACAGGTGTAAAAACAAAATAAAAAAGAGCCGCCCGGAAATACATTTTACCGGGCAGCCCATATTGTAATAACACTTTAACAGAAAACCTATCTCATCATGGGACTTACTACCACATTATTTTCTTCGTCATACTCCGCCACTGCATTATCGACGTCTATGACAACGATCAGATATTTCCCTGTAAGACCCGCTGCCGTGAAGTTGACATTCAGGGTGGCGCCCTGTCGTCCCTTTACATTAACGCTCTTTTGCGCCTTGTATACATCATCGGAGCTGTATACCCCGTCATTTGAAAAATACCCTGAGAGTATGACATTTCCTCTGAAATACTCAGGGCCGTTATTCTTCACAAGAAAAGTCCCCTTTACCTGCAAATTGTCTCTGCCGACTTTCTGCATTTCAAAGGATTGCCATTCGCCTGTGAGGTCGATGTCACTCGTGATTACTCCGATTCCCGTCAAAGGGACGTTAATGGTTGACTCGTCGGATGCTATATCGAGGCTTGCACTCTTCTCACCTTCCGTGGCCGGTGCAAATGCGATCTCTGCAGTACAGCTCTGTGCAGGATCAAGAGTCTTCCATGAGCAGGTATCATTCACCTTCAGAAATTCATGACTGTTGGCGCCGGAAATTTCCAGTCCGCCCATTGTATGACTTATCACACCGCTGTTTTTGATTGTAAAAGTCTGATGAGAGGAGTAATCACCGACATTCACTTCGCCGAAATTGTGAGAATCCGGTGTTACCGTGATTTCTTCGCCTGTAGTGGGTGCGCAAATATCCATATCGGCCTTTATCTCATCGAGCGTCAACGGATAATTATATATCTTTATCTCATCCATATCGCCTTCAAAGTCCTGAGAGATATCCCAGCATCCGGCCACACAGTCCTGCTCTCTTCCCAACCATAATCCGCCGGGCTCGATACTTAACTGCTCATTGGAAAGAACACCGGAGCTGTCCAACTCTCCGTCTATGTAGAGTAAGGAATTACCGGAACTCTCCCTTACCAGAGAGACATAGTGCCACTGACTGTCGCTGATTCCTCTGGTGGTTATGAATCTGTCTCCTTTTACGATCGGCCATAACTCCGTTCCGTTTACAAACAACAACAGTTCATTGGACTGCCCCGCATTGGCTGCCGAAACGATAGCGCCCATAAGGGTTTCACCGGAAACAAAAGCGCCGTGATCTACAAGCACCCATGCGCTGAATGTAAAGGCTCCGATTCCGTTGAGCAGCGAAGGCGGAAGCTCTACGGAGTCCTCGGTTCCGTCAAAACTCAGAGCATGACCGCAGGCTCCGTTTTCAATCCACTCGGCGCCGGATATGATTCCGTCATAGGCATTGACGGAAGCGTCATAAGCAATGCTGCCCGCCCCTTCGTTAAAAGGCCAGTGAGCAATAAGAATGCCTTCTTCAAAGCCGGATTGTGTTACGGTAAAGGTCTTTCCCGCGATGGTCATGGTTCCCGTACGTGTGTCTGAAGAAGTATTCGTATCTACCGTATAACCGACACTGCCGTTTCCGGATCCTGTGCTTCCGGAAGTTACGTGGAGCCAGTCCGGTGTGTTACTTACCGCTGTCCAGTCACAGCCGGTTGTAGCGGTTACAGCTACCGTTCCCGTTCCGCCAATATCGTCATATGTCTCACTTGCAGGTGTAATCGTAAAACCGCTACTGTCACAGAGTACTCCGTCCTGAGTTACCGTAAATACGGAAGAGGAAGTGCTTCCCGTTACTGTGATGGTTCCCGATCTCTGGTCCGTTCCTGTATTGGCGCTCACTGTATAACCTATGGTTCCGTCCCCGGTACCGCTCTTTGCCGTTGTAAAATTCAGCCATGTTGCATCGCTGCTTGCCGCTGTCCATAAACAGGTACTGTCTGAAGCATCAATAGCAAAACTGCCTGAGCCTCCGCTTGTGGTAAATGTCTGACTTGTCGGTGAGAGAGTAAATCCGCAGGCCCCTTCCTGGGTAACGGTAAATTTATGGCCGGCTATGGTGATGGTACCCGTTCTGGTTCCTGTATCGGTGTTTTCCGCAACTTTATAGCTGACCGTTCCGTTACCTGTAGCACTGCTTCCCGATGTGATTGAGAGCCAGCCTGCAGAAGCACCGCTCACCGATGCCGTCCATGAACAGGTACTGTCAGAAGAGATTACAGATACACTGCCCGTTCCGCCGGAAGCAGAAAATGAATTGCCTGTCGGTGAGATGGTGTGTGTGCATGGAACCGTGTCTTTGGTAAATGTCGCTGTTACCGTCGTGTCTTTGGTCATTGATACGCTACAACTCCCTGTACCGCTGCATGCGCCTGACCAGCCGTCAAATGTGGACCCGCTGTCAGCAGTTGCCGTCAGTTTGACACCGGTTCCTTCATCATAAAGTTCGCTGCAATCACTGCCGCAATTGATGCCGGAAGGGGAACTCGTTACGGCGCCGCTCCCGTCACCTATTTTGCTTACCGTAAGCGTATATTGAGTGGTCGTACTTTCAGCCCCGTCCCATACATCCTGATCCCATATCATCTCGTCCCAATTGCTGCTTGCGGAAAAAGCTATGGCAGGCAAAAGCAGAGGAAGGAGTAAAATGGCATATATAATGCTCAATCTTCGCATAATTGTATCTCCTTATTAAAAATAATGAGGTTTTTCCGAAAACCTCGTTACAACTCCCTCTCCCCTTGAAGGGGAGAGGGCTGGGGTGAGGGGTCGCAACGCAAATTCGAAAAGATCACATCCATCACATCCTCGATATGCCTCAAAACATCGACATTCAAAATCCAATAACTCTGTAACCTTTTCGAGTCAAATACTCGGTGCGTTTTTTATCATACTCAACTGTCTCAGTATGCTGTCCGCCGTCCACTTCAATGACAAGCTTTTTTTCAAGACATACAAAATCGACTATATAAGGCCGAACAGGATGATTTCGTCTGAATTTCATACCTTCCGGCTGTCTGTTGCGAAGATGCTTCCATAAGAGCTTTTCCGCTTCGCTCATGTTTTTTCTGAGATGCCTTGCTCGTTGTTTTAGCAGCGTGTCAGACATTGGTACATTTTTTACTGTTGCCTTATAATGATCTTGTTGTGTATTCGATTAGCCTGTCACCCCTCACCCTAACCCTCTCCCCTCAAGGGGATGAACATAATACACACTTGACTCCGCGATCGATAATCAGTATACTAAAGAGATGCGAGTATGCGGTCAAGAATTTACGAATAATATAATAGAGCAAATAAACAATAAAATAATAGAAAAACCGGATATATCGAGACGAGCGTTGTCGAGAGAAGTCTGTAAATGGCTTGATTGGCGAACAAGCAAAGGAGGTTTTCAGGAAGGCAGTTGCCGAAAAGCATTGGCTGAATTGAATCGGAGAGGAGTGTTG
>JAREWP010000001.1 GCA_029001845.1 Candidatus Magnetocorallium paracelense
GCCACCACAACTTTGTGCTCCTGCATTCAGGGCATTCTGCAGGCTTCGGCCAGGGATAATCTTTGCCGGATTCCTGTAATTTAACCAGACAGACTTCTGTATAGACTACGACTTTTTCTTCCTGTTGACAGCTTTTTTGGGGAGGGATTTACCGGAATGATTCAGGTTACTTTTTTATGGAAGATTTTACTATTTGGCTTGTTTATTTCGCTACTTTCTTACTCTCTCTATTTGATTTTTCATGGAAAATAACAAATAGATGAAATAAAAACGAGGAAAGAGGATATAAAATACGATTATCTCAGGACAAGGATGAAAGAGATAATCGAGAGATCGGCGGAGGGAGTGAAGAGGGTGGTGAAAATTATCCAGGATATGAAGACATTCTCAAGAATTGACCGTGTGGAACTCTCTGATGTCGATATAAACGAGGCAATAGAGATAATATTGGGATTGATGGTAAATGAGTACAAGTACGGTATTGAGATAAAAAAGGATTACGGGCAACTTCCTCTGGTCAGGTGCTTTGGAACAAAGCTGAGTCAGGTATTTATGAACCTCCTGATAAATGCCTGTCAGGCTGTTGAAGGCAAAGGCGCTATAGGGATAAAGACATATAAAGAAAAAGATATGGTTTATATTGAAATCAGCGATACGGGAAAAGGAATCCCTGAGGATATAAAAGACAGGATTTTCGATCCCTTTTTTACAACCAAACCTGTTGGAAAAGGCACCGGTTTGGGATTATCCATCAGTCATGGAATTGTCACAGAGCACAAAGGTGAGATAATAGTAAAAAACACACCTGAAAGAGGAACCACATTCATCGTGAAAATTCCTGTCGATGTGGAGAAGTTCTCTGTTTAAACAACAATAAATTGCAAATAAAAAAATCACAAACTGTCAACACAACTCCTGACTACCCCACATTAATTAAGCAACTTCCACAAATTTTCAAATTGTTGTCGGTTGTGGTATAGGTAAGCCGTCTTCTTGTAAACCTTCTATATGGAATGAAATTGCTTCTTTCATGTTATTTTCAATTTCTTCGATTGATAAACCTGTAGAAACACATCCAGGCAGATCCGGTACATATGCAGAGTAATTATTATGGCCTTTTTCAATAACTATTGCATATTTCATAATTCACCTCTATTTTAAACGAGCTTGTTTTAGAATACTATTTAATGTCCCGGGCATTAGATCATCTGATAGTTTGCCGGGAACAGTTACTCGTCCCTCTTTATGTGGATGTTTGTATTGCCTATGGCTACCTTTCATCGTAACATAATACCACCCATCGTTTTCAATTAGTTTAATAATGTCCCTTACTTTCATTAATGTCAAGTATTATTCTACTTCATTATACATTTCTGCTTAAGTTTTTATTGACGCATTTGCTGGTCTTCATCATTTTAAATTATGCCCAAAACCTCCCCTGAGGGTCGAGCCTTTATAAGGAGGGAGTTTTAAGAATGAGACCGCCTGTGCTTTAAGAGTTCTTTCATTGTGACTTTTTCAAGATTATCTTGTCAAAGTGGTTGTAAAGGAATCAGCAATTCTCGGTGTTCGGAAAAAAGAAACCGTGTAATGAATAGTGTTTAAAAACGGCGGCAGGAGAAAGATTATTTTTTTAATCTCACGATGATTAATTAAAAAAATGTGGTTTTGTAGGTCTTTTACCTACAAGAAAATCAGTGTTTTACCTACAGACAAAAATATTAATTTCGTGTAATATAGTTTGATGATATTCATAACCTGGCAGGTTGATCTTATCTGTAGTACAATCATGTTATTTAATAGTGTTTTGAAGTAATATTTTTTTGTTTCTTGGTTTTGATAAGATAGAAGCAAGGCGCAAGTAAAAATTGATTAGATAAAAAGTGCTAACTTTTTATCTAATCATATACTTTTTATCTAATCATATACTTTTTATCTGTATCGTCTAAAAAAGTCTGGTAAGAGAGTGAATAAGTTCTTACCTACGATAACATGCTGTTTAATATAGAGCTTTGCAGCATCGCAGTCTGAGGGTTAATATGTGCGATAATAATGTTGAATATACAATTCAGCGTGATACCATTTTATGTGTAGACGATGAAAAGAATATCGTTGACAGTTTATATGATACATTTATGGATTATTATCATGTAAAAACAGCTACCGGTGGAAAGGAAGCATTACGCATATTTGAAAAGGAGAAAATATCGCTGGTTATAACAGACCAGAGAATGCCTGAGATGACAGGAACGGAATTGCTTATGCATATACATGAAATTAAACCTTCCTGTAAAAAGATTCTGTTAACAGGATATTCAGATATGTATGTAGCTATCGATGCAATAAACAAAGCTTTTGTAGATAAATACATAGTGAAGCCATGGGATGATGAGAAGCTGATAAAAGAAGTCAAGGAACTGATTGACAGGTGCAGATTCGATGAGTTCATGATGGAGGCGAGAAAAAGCTTAAGCAAGAAAAAGAGCCGACAGTCCGTTGAAATAGAGAACAGAGATAAAAGAATTAAATCCATGGCATTGCAAATCGATAAATTAAGGAATGAAAACACTGCATTGAAGAAGGAAGTTTCCGAGCTTCTCAATAAATTGAATGATACTGTTTCTTGTACTGAAGACACACTGAAGGAACGCGACAAATTAAAAACCGATCTTGAACAAACCCGGAGAAGGCTCGAACAAATTCAAAAACAATGGGAAAGATATAAAAATTATCAAATTTTAAATTCGACACATTAGTAATTCTGCGCCAGACACCGGGTAAGGTATATTAGGGAGGCGAATCTTGGGTTTGAGAAAGTGTTGTTTTTACAAAACAGCCTGACTTAATACTGTAGCATTCGCTATTGCATAAAATACTAAAACGAGGCACTTATTATGACAAAATTACTACCATTTTTCTTCATGGCAATTTTTCTGGGAACCCTACTACAGGAGATGAAAAACAGGGTCAGAGGAGGAAAGGGATTCAGTTTACTTGATAAACTTAAGAGGATAATCCTAAAAAAGAATACTACATCTTGCAAGAAATAATCGACAGTGTGGTTATAATTATGTAGAGGTTCAAAAATCTATCGAAACAAAAGATATAGATGATTCAGTATACAAAGAGATTGAGGATTCCGATGAAGGTATATAGATAATTACACACAAAGGTCAGGGATGAGAGATTGGTTTTCTTAAACCGGATTTGTTCATCAGAAACTGACCATGGACCTCCGACCTCTGTAATTTAAATGCAAGGAATTTTCATTTTTTTAATGCGGATTTGCGAGGGATCGGAATTTTAGACAAAGATTTATCTGCCTTAATAACGCTCGAATTCATACAAAACAAAGCGTCATTCCCGCAGTCCCTTAAGCGGGAATCCAGAGTTCGGGAAGAAGAAAACGTGTTATGGAAGGTGTTCAAGAACTCAGGTTTCCCGCTTAAGGGAGTGCGGGAATGACGGTGTCTCTATTTTAGACTCTATGTGTGGTTGTGACTATTGAATCCTGAGTATGAACAGTCGTTTAGCCGAACCCGGGCGCAGGCTGAAGCCTTCGGCTACATTTATGAAGTCCGCCGAAGGCGTTATTTTAACGTTAAGGAATTTCAAAATAACAACGAACCCTAGGACAGACGGGACGCCTGTCCTACGTGCCAAAATTTCTCTATGGTAGTTCTAAACAAAAAGTCCGTCCGAAGGACGTTAACTTGATGTATAGGAACTCCAAAGAAATCCTTGTAAGTCTCCTCTCCCCTTGAGGGGAGAGGATTAAGGTGAGGGGTGACGGTGGAGAAGCGTTACCCTATCGAGTACTGCACCGCACCCCCTCACCCCAACCCTCTCCCCCTTCAAAGGGGGAGAGGGAGTAAGAGAAAGTCGCTGCTTAAGCAGCTTAACTTGAAAGAGTTTATGACTTTGAAGAGATAAGAGAGTCGAGATTGTCTCTTATCTCCTCGAATTGATTTAATGTATCAGTGAGAATTTCTATGTCAAACAACGATGCCTGAGTTTTTAATGCTTCTCCCCACAAGGCAAGAGGCCTGAAGTTGTGCTTTACACCCAGTTCTCTCATATGCTCTCCGAATGCTTCGATTTCATTAATGGAAAATGTGGAGTTAATTTCTTCCCACCTGCTCGTTACACTTTTTTGAAGAATATCCGACAGTTCCGAAAAGGTCGAGATGTTTTCGGGCGCCTTATCCATTGAGAGCCTCTGCTTTTCCACCACTGTATTAAAAGACGCTCTAAAAGAATTCTTGTTTAGTTCGCATGATTCGGGTTTGGTATATCTCAGGAATTTTGTGAGCTCTTCTATAAGAGTCTCTCTGTTAAGGGGCTTTCTTATAAAACCGTCACAAAGAGTCCTTAATTCATCTTCATCGGTTTTCATGGCAGAGGCTGTAACAGCAATGATTTTGGTCTTATGGAGTTCACCGTCGTTCTTAATTATTTCGGTCGCCCTGTGTCCATCCATAACAGGCATTTTAATATCCATTAAAATAACGTCAGGCAGATATTTTTTTGCCAGCTTAATTGTTTCCAGGCCGTTTTCCGCCTCGATGATAAAAAGCCCGGAGTCGGACAAGTACTCTTTAATAATGTCTCTGTTAAGTTTTATATCGTCGGCTATAACTATTTTAGCCGCTTCGAATACCATCGTGTCAGGTTTTCGAGTCGGCGTATGTTTTGTTATTGTCTCTGCCTGATTTGCTTTTTTTACACCACGGATTTTTATCTTAAACTCGCTCCCCTTACCGACATGGCTGGTTAAAGAGATTTCTCCGTTCATTATTTCCGTGAGCCTTTTGGTGATGGCAAGTCCGAGCCCGGCGCCTCCATATTTGTTTTGATCCTGTCCTGTTTGCTGATAAAAGACGCTGAAGATAGCATCTCTTTGATCTTCTTTAATGCCGATGCCGGTATCCTTTACTGAAATCTCAAGTTCTATCTCGTTTTCTCCTTCCTCTTTACAAATGACCAATATCTTAACATAGCCGGTTTCGGTAAATTTGATTGCATTTCCTGTCAAATTCAGAAGTATCTGCCGTAAACGAGTGTTGTCAAGGATAAGGCGCGCAGGCAGTTTTGGATCGATATAAAAACTGAAATCCAGCCCTTTGTCCGTTATTGACTTGGAAAAAATCCGTTCGATATCTTTAAGTACTCCATATATATCCACCGGTTTGTATTCCAGTTCAAGTTTGGATGCTTCTACTTTAGATAGGTCGAGAATATCGTTTATCAGGACCAGAAGCGATTTTCCGCCTGACATGATGGCGGAAAGATATTCTCTATGCAGTTTATCGTTTATCTGACCACTCAGTATTTCGGCAAATCCGAGTATTGCATTCATTGGTGTTCGTATCTCATGACTCATGTTGGCAAGAAATTCACTTTTCGCCCTGTTTGCCGACTCAGCAGTCTCCTTTGCCTGCTTTAACTGCTTTTCGGTCTCCTTTCTTATTTGAACCTCATCAAGGGCCTTGTCTCTCATAATCCTGAATTCCTGAATTCTTTGAGTCAGCTCTGTAACATCGTTAACTGCAAAAAGTGCATGAATCTTTTTTTTATCCGTTGATTGTACAGGATTTACAACGGTATGCAGAATACGTAGTTCTCCGTTCCACATGGGGGCCGGGATAATATGGCTGTGAAGCTGTGATGAAAATATTGCAGGAGGGCCGCCTTCAAATATCAAATTAATCCTGTTTGCATATTTGGGGTCTTTGAAGTGTTGGAAGTGATTGCTGATATCCCTGCCAATGATATTTTCTCGTTGGAGTCCGGTCCACTCCTCTATGCAACTGTTCCAAAACAGAACCCTGTAATCGTTTTGCAGGATAAAAATTCCCATTGGTACAAAATCCAGTACTTTGTAATCAGCTTCATTCATGATTGATTTAGAACGGAATTGCGATATTCCGTCGGCCTTCTTGTCATGGGTGCTATGCGTCGATTAATGAAGAAAGAAAATTCAAGTTTAGAAAGCCGAACCTTCCGGAGCTGAAGAAATGGAGTCTGTTAGTGTGTCGAAGGAACTGTCTTCAAAAAAGAGTAAGATGTCTCCTTCTATCATATTTCGTTCAATAATAAGATGGGTGTGAGCCAGCATGACCACCGAATCGGGTAAAGGATTATTCATAGACAGAAGTTTTAAAACAGTATCTTCTAAATACGAAGGCATTGAATAATTGAGTTGCTTTTCAATTATGTTGCCTATAGAGCCCATTACACCATTAAGTACAATATTTCCGACCTCACTTAAAGCGCCTGTCCTGATAGAGTCCATGTCGCTATCTTTCGCAGTCTCGCCTACAAGGAGGCAGACAAGGCCGGCAGCGCTGTTGCAGGGAAAAACCAGAGAGGCCGTTCCCGAGAAAGATCCCTGAAAAGGCATTCGCACAATTGAGAGGTTATCTGAAAGGATTTCGCTTAGCTCTATTTTAAAGTTTTTATATTCGAATATTTTAATTAAAGATACCTGTAATTGAACATGAGCACCGAGCATTTCATTTAATAATCCTGCCGCGCGTCCTACGCCGATGTTTATAACCTCCTTTAACGCATTGTTCTTCTGTGGTGTAAGATTCATAATCCTAGGCTTCCTCTGCCTTTAAATGCTTTTCAATAACTTCAAGAAGATATTCTTTTTTAGGTGGTTTGTTGATGATCTCGGAAGCACCCAGTTCCAGACATTGTTGACGGGTAGTTGACTGTATATCGGCAGTTACTACGATAACAGGCATTCCCTTTGTCTTATCTCCCAGTGTTTTCAGTACTTCGATACCGTCCATTTCAGGCATCAGTAAATCCAGAATCACACAATCCGGCTTTCTTGAGTCGATCAGATTAATTCCTTCCTTGCCGTCAGGGGCTTCTATCGTTTCATATCCTCCTTCTTTTATTATATTGCCGATATTCATCCGCTGCAGCCATGAATCATCGATAATCAGTACCAGCGCCATAGCTCCTCCTTATATAGTAATTAGAGTTCAGTTTACACTCTTTTTTGCTTGTGTCCCGTAAACCTACATAAAAAAATGAAAATTTCCATGCAATTAAATTATATCAATTGTCTGAACTTTTGGACAATGTTAAAGATGATGTGAAAAATCCATGACTTTCTGAAAGACAAGGATAAAATGCTTTTTACTGAATATTTACCTTTTGTCAAAGGTAATAGTATAATTTGTAGTATAACTTATTGGTATCACTTAGTACTTTCATGGCAGGGTAAAAGACAGGCGCTGTTTTTGCTCTCTGCTTATTTTCTTCCTGAATCCCCTATTATGGAGAATAAACAAAAACACAGGATATTAATTGTAGACGACAGGCAGGACAATATAAAAGTTCTGGGCGCGCTGTTAGCCCAAGAGGAATATCTCATACATGCAGCGCAAAACGGAGTGCAGGCATCGGAGGTTATTAAACATATCACACCCGATTTAATCCTTCTGGATATAATGATGCCTGAAATGGATGGCTACGAACTGTGCAGGCGTTTAAAAAACGATTCGATGACAAGTGATATTCCTGTCATATTTATTTCTGCGAAAAGTGAAATCGAGGATGAAAAAAGAGGGCTGGAACTTGGAGCGGCCGACTATATAACAAAACCATTTAGCCATGCGATCGTAAAAGCAAGGGTGAAGACTCAACTTGCTCTTTACGAGCAAAACAGGAGGCTTGTCGAGCTTAATCGCCTGAAAGACAGATTTTTGGCAATGGCGGCTCATGATTTGAGAAATCCTCTGACTATAATAAAGAGCTTTAGCGAGCTCCTTCTTGGGAGTGAAGGAAATGCGGAGCTGAATCCCAAACATAAAGACTATATTTCAACAATCAATAATGCGAGTTCAGGATTAATAAGCCTTCTGAATAATCTGCTCGATATTACTACAATAGAAAGCGGAAAATTTCATATGGATTTCAAAAAGGGAGACATTGAACCTTTCATTAGAGAAAGGATAGAGATCAACAGATTGAACGCCAACAAAAAAAACATTGTAATAAATGAAGAACTCTTTAATGTGCCTGACTTGTTTTTTGACAGAGATAGAATTAATCAGGTTTTAGATAATCTTTTAAGTAATGCAATTAAATTTTCCCCAAAGGGATCGACTGTTCATGTCTTTTTATATAATAAAGGCAGGAAGGTATTTGTAAATGTTCGTGATGAAGGCCCGGGGATATCAGAGGAAAACCAACCAAAACTGTTCGGGGAATTCCAGAAGGTCGGCACAAAAACAACGGGCGGTGAAAAAAGCACCGGTCTTGGTTTATCGATAGTAAAAAAAATTATTGAAATGCACAAAGGGGAGATAAATGTAGTAAGCACTCCCGGAGCGGGGGCGGAATTCATCTTTTCCCTGCCATTGTCCTGACAGTATGCTTTATGAGAAAAGTCGCTGTATTGGCAGCTACACATTAATGTCATTCACATAAGGAGCAAAGCACCTTCCACCTTAGCGGCTAAACTCGAAGGCTCCGCTTCGCTGCGCCTTCTCAAACATGACCCGCTTCCGTCGGAAGGTGCTTCACCCCTTAAGTGAATGTTATTGATCTATACTTGAGAGGAGTTAAATATGGGGATTTATTGCGATGTCTTTTTCCCCTGGTTGATGGAAAAAGCAGGAAACGAGCCTGAGGAGATAATCGGTAAGCTACGCGCCGATACACTTAAAGGTTTATACGGGACGGTACTGGATGTAGGATTCGGAATCGGCTTTAATCTGCTCTACTATCCTGAAGAAGTAGTGAGCATCGTAGCTCTCGAGCCATCAAAGGGGATGTGTAAAAGGGCCGAAAGGTTTGTAGACCGTAATACCGGAACCGTTCAATTTGTAAAGGAGACGATTGAAAATTCTACATTAAAAGATAGTGAATTCGATTGTATCGTTTCCACAACCACACTTTGTACCGTACAAAATCAATCTCTAT
Source organism: Candidatus Magnetocorallium paracelense (assembly GCA_029001845.1). GTDB lineage: Bacteria > Nitrospirota > Thermodesulfovibrionia > Thermodesulfovibrionales > Magnetobacteriaceae > Magnetocorallium > Magnetocorallium paracelense. The sequence continues at coordinate 8,947 of JAREWP010000001.1, forward strand.
CGTTAAAAGAAATCAAACGTCTTTTGAAGCCTGACGGGCGTTTCCATTTTCTTGAACATGTCTGTTCGCCTGACAAAAACGAACTTCGGCTACAAAACATCATTAACCCTCTGAATCGGTTGTTGTTGTGCGGCTGCAATATAAATCGCGATACAGAAAAGTCTATAAATGAAGCAGGTTTTACTCTTGAGGAGATAGAACGTTTTCAACTCGACGTACCCGGCTGGCCCAAATTTATGGCTCACATGATACGCGGAGTCGGAAAGCGACGTTAAGTAACATCGACCTTTATTGTTGTCCATAATTTTCATGTTTTGTGTTGACCTGAAGGATCAGACCCTTTGTCCGTTAAAGGCATATCACCTGTAAGGCAATAAAACCTGAAGAGCATTATAACCGGTAATGTCCAGAGCAGCGCCATGAATGTGGATTTGATGATGGCGCCTGTGAAGTTCGAGGTTATTAACTTATTCAGGAACCATTCGAATATCATGAGTACTATGGCGGTAATGGTGATTGTGCTTATTATCTCCCAGGTGTAACCTTTTGACAAAACAAAGCTTCTCTTAAAAGCCGTCACAGGTCCGGCATTTTTATACATTATCAGGAATTGCGCAAAGCCGAATCTTGCAAAGAGAAATAATCCCGGCAGAATGAATATTAAAACTCCGAAATAGAGTATGCCGTTAAAAAAAATAAGTTTAAAAATAACAGAAAAAGCAAAAAGCTCAGGCCATCTTTTCAATCCCATAAAAAGGCATTCCGACAATATGAATTTTTCATTGTATGATATTTTGAGAAAGAGCCAGTCTAAAGAACCTATATATATCGGCACTATTACCATTTCCAAAAAGATTGGTATCAACCTGATTACAAGCTCGGTGTTGTCGGTAATTATATGAAATTCGAAATAGTGCTTTATTGCTATAAGCGGAAGTAGCAGAGATAGTATAATTTGAGCTATTGACGGATAGTTTATCCTGAAGAAAAACAGTGAATCATAAACCTTTCTTGACGCCATTTTTTTACCTCTTGTTTTTTTAATATTACATACTCGTTTTCTGTCAGCCCGTGAATATGAAGAGTTGATTATATAGTTTACTCTATTTTTTGTTTGAAAATGTAGTAATAAATAAGTAATAATATGAAAATACATATAGTTCAACGAAGAAATACGTTTTACTGCTTATTTGTCAGAAAAAAATGAATACTTTCGAGAAAGGGAGCTTATGGATGATTTTAGTGTGCTTATAATCGACGATTCTTCAGAGATGAGAGATTTTTTAAAGGGAGGTCTCTACGACAGCTCCTCGAATATTGAAATCCATGAGGCGGCCAATACGGAGAATGCTCATGAAAGAATAAACGAATTATTTTACGATCTCGTGATTTGCAGATGCGGCACCTGTGATATTGACAGCAACGATTTAATGAAGTTCATAAGAACTCATCCTACAAAAAACGATACGCCTGTAATTTTAATCGGCAGCAGAGAAAATAGAAGCAGTATCAGGAAAGGGTTGCGTTACGGTGCTTTGGGATATTTAATTGAACCGATAAGCATAGAAAGATTGATTCGAAAGATACTTGTTGTTACTGACAGGTTTAACAGGAGAATACATGAGCGAGTGGATGCCGGTAATCATATCGTATTACATTACAACTCTCGGTCCGCTACAGGCGAGCTCATCGATATCAGTCTTGGAGGTCTGTCAGGTCTTATTGAGTGCGATAACGAGTATCCCGGTATTTTAGGTGAAGTCTCTGTCGATGTTGAAACAGAAGACAGTGGGGAGTGTATATCATTGGATGGTGTGATTTACAGACTCGAGGTTTCACGAAGGTTTAATAAATCAAACTATCTGAAATTGTCGGTAAAATTCGATGAAATCGATTTTGAGAATGAAGAGGAACTGACAGAACTGATGTCCTTTTTAAAGAGTCAGCGTTTGGATATATAGGTTGGAGCCCGTCACCGGCAGTGTTTCCCCTGATTGATCCTTTTATGGTTGTATTTCTGTATGCTGAATTTTAGTCATGTAAAGAAAAGCTTTCCTCTTAATCTGTCCAGTTCTTTTGTACATAATTCAGCTCTTCTTCCTTATCTTTTAATCGGCCTCTCAATTTCTCTCTGAGCAGGTTATTAAATATTTTGGAATATCTGGGCCCCGGTTCGATACCAATCTCTATAAGATCCTTTCCCTTTATTTCAGGTTTTATATTTTTTAGCCTGATAAGATAATTGGATATCGCCTTTTGCTTCTTTTTATCCACATGCCTTGCCATAATAAACAGCATCGTTTCTACACTAACGCCCTTTAAAAGCTCGAAAATATTCACCGGATCATCGGGGGAGAGTGTCTTCGCCAAAAATTCAGCGTCCTTTAATCCGTTAATTATCTTTTCTTCAATCTTAACCGGAGTTGCGAGCCTCCTTAAAGCAACTTCTCTCTCTTCTTCGTTAAGATCGGATATTAGCACCATGAGGCAGAGTGAACCGGAATCTATGGTTTCTTCAAGAAAGAGCAAGTTGTACCATGAAATTGTATCGTGAATTCTTTGTAAGAGAGATTCCAGATTACCGGTGAATAACAGAGAGGGGTGTAGTACCTTTAAAAGACCATACCGCGAAAGTCTTTTAAGGATTTTTGCAGGTTCTGTCTCTTTAAATGTTATTAACAGTTCGTCATAAAGCCTTGTACCGGATAACTTATCGAAGAGTTCGAATTTTAAAGCTGACCTGATAAGCTTTTCAGTGTGCTTGCTTATTTTAAAACCGAAACGTTCCGAAAATCTGACAGCTCTGATCGCTCTTGTGGGATCCTCTATAAAGCTGAGATTGTGGAGCACTCTTATCATACCGTCCCTCAGATCCCGTCTGCCACCAAAAAAGTCGATAAGCGCTCCAAAATTTTTCATGTTAAGCTTGATTGCAAGGGTATTTATAGTAAAGTCCCGTCTGTAAAGGTCTTTCTTTATGGATGATACCTCCACTTTCGGCAGAGCGGCAGGTTCCTCATAATATTCGGTACGAGCCGTAGCTATGTCCAGATGTATTGCCGATTCCGGTTTGACTTCTTCAGTCCGATTGTCCTTTCCGGTTTTGTTATACATTTTTTTATATAAGGGAATATCCATAATTTTTGCTGTACCGAATCTTCTGTGGATCGTTATTCTTCCCCCCACTCTCTTTGCGAGCATACCGGCGAATTCTATGCCCTCTCCCTCTACGACGATATCGATATCCATATTTTTTTCGGCCCTTAGCAAATCTCTGACAAAACCTCCTACGACATAAGCGTTTATGCCTGCTTCGTCAGCAATTTCGCCGACTTTTTTCAGGAGATTCAGGACATTCACCGGCAGTCTGTCCCCAAGCAGGGAAGGAATACTTTTTGTTACAGGATTCTTCATAGTCTCAAGGGCTGTTTTTAAACGGCTTTTTTTGAGATAATCTTCATAGAGAACTCTCAAAAGATCGGTTCTGGTAATGGCGCCTACGATGACTCCCTTTTTGATAACGGGCATAAATCGTTGGTTCTGCTCAATCATCAGCTCTTCTATATCCTTAACAGGAGTATCAACACCCGTTGTTTCTGCATCAGTAGTGGCGAATTCCATTGCTTTACTTCCTATGAAACCATGAAAAATCGCCTTTTCGACGACCTCTCTTGATACAAATCCTTTATAAACTCCGTTTTTTATAACAGGCAAAACATTGATGTTATACATCGTCATCAGTTTTTCGGCTTCTTTGAGAGAAGAATTCCACTGAATCGTGATAACAGGGCTTGTCATAATGTCTTTGACAAGTCTGGTGGTTCTGACAATCACCTTTAAACGCTCGATTATCTCTTCCTTCAGTATATCGGGCGGAACCTCCTCTATAACGGCAGAGGCAGCCGCCTGATGACCTCCGCCTCCATAATGGAGCATAAGATCCGCCATATTCAGCTCTGTCACCCTGCTTCTGCCGATAAGTACGATCTTCCCCTCCATATTTAAAATCAGCAACAGAGCATCGATATTCTCCATTTCCATAATATTATGGGCGACATGAGCTGCATCGTCAAAGTAACTCTCTCTTACAGCGATTCCTATTTTAATTCTCACTCCGTGTATGACCACATCGACGAGGGTTGAAATTATTTCATTCAAAAAAGCCAACGCTTCCCTGTCCATTCCGGGTTTGACAAAGGCGGATACGACTTTCAGATTGGCTCCTCTTTTAAGCAGAAAAGCGACTGCCAATACATCTCTTTCTGTTGTTGTGGTAAATCTGAGAGAGCCGGTTTCCTCGTATATTCCCAGACATAAAAGAGTCGCCTCCATAGGAGCAAAGGGTAATTTCTTTTTTTTGATAATTTCCGTTATTATTGTGGCCGTTGCTCCTACTTCGACAATGTTTTCTACTACGCCTTCGATATCGTTCTCTTTTGGAGGGTGGTGATCGAAAATAAAGATCAATGTTCCCTTTTTATCGACGATCTTCTTAAAATCTCCAATCCTTTCAGGGTCCTTTGTGTCTACGATTATAAGGCGCTTAACTGCTGAGAAATCAATATCCTTGATTTTTTCGATTTTCAGAGGATGGCTTTTCAGGAATTCTCTGACAGGGCTTTCGGCAGCCCCCGGGAAAACAAGTTTCCCTTCGGGAAAGAGCTTTTGTACACCGACCATGGAAGAGAGGCAGTCAAAATCGGCGTTTGTATGGCAGGTGATTATGTCCATAATAAAATGGCGAAGGTAAATATTCCTGAAAACAGACTGAAGAGTGTAAGCCGATGAACAATGTCATTGACTTAAGGGGTGAAGCCCCTTAAGTTAATGGTTTCGAGTCGATGAATGTAATTATTCGCCGCAAAGACGTACAGAATGTAAGAAAGATTGTTTTGCTTGCAGTGTTTTATGTCTTTGCGGTGAATTAACAGTAGTTACGTTTTCAACGTGCTGAATTGTTCGAGAAAAAATAAATTTCAACTTCAAGACTGTCTGGTTGAGATCGATTATTTGCCTTTAACAGCATAGGGCATTAAATTATAAACCTCTTTTGAAGCTTCAAGAACGCCGCCCACATAGGATTGTGTTTCGTCTGTTAAAACAATGCCTTTTTTCCGTACGTCATCAAGGTACTTTTCCCATTGCGAGTGATCCCATACGCCTTTTGTGTCAGAAAAAAATTTCATTGTCAGGTTACTTATATCTGACAGGGCATTCTCCATGCCTTTTGTTTCCATAGATGTGTTATGTACTTTTTTCATGGACTCCAGTACGCCGCCTATGGACGCCTGCATTTCGTCCCTAAGTTCCACTCCTTTGCTTTGAGCTTCTGACAGGAAACCCTCCCAGGCAGCCTGATCCCAACCTCCCTTTTGTTGTTCTACAAATTTGCCGGCAAGGGCAATCAGATCGTTAAAGATTCCTGCCGCATCTTTTCCCATATTAACCTCCAAATTTTAAATGTAAGAGTCTCAAATAAGAGACTTTTTTTGTGTTTACAGTTATCGGTTGACAGTTTACGGTTATAACATAATTAAACCGTATCAGTTTAAATTGTTATCCCCTTTGTTCAGTAATCCTATACGAACGAAAATATTTTAAGAGAGCGGTAAGAGGTTGTTGCTCTCTTCTGCGAATTCGCCTCGACATGCCTCGTCTTCACATTGAAACTGACCTAACATGCTACTGACATTGTGGGACATGTCGGAAAGATTCGAGGCGCTGGCGGAGAGTTGTTCCATCTCGGAGTAAGACTCCCTCGACACTTCGGCCACATTGCTGATATCTTCGGATATTTGACCCGTCACGGTAGACATCTCTTCCGTAGAAGTTGCTATTTGTTGTATCAGCGCGTTTAGCTCGCCTATACTGTCTACTATTTTGGAGAGTGCATCGCCAGCCTGCGACGAAAGATCGACACCTGTTTCCACCCTGTCAGTGGCGTTGTTCATGGCTGCAACCGCTTTGTCGACTTCCCCCTGTATCGCCCTTATCATGTCGCTGATCTCCGATGTGGCGCCTGCCGTTCTTTCGGCGAGTTTTCTCACCTCATCCGCCACTACGGCGAATCCTCTTCCCTGTTCGCCGGCCCTTGCCGCCTCTATGGCAGCGTTGAGAGCCAGCAAATTGGTCTGATCGGCTATATCGTTAATAACGTTAACGATCTCTCCTATTTGTTTCGATCTCTCGCCCAGACCGCTTATCAAGTCTGCCGAATCTCTTACTGTTGTAGCGATGGTCCGCACTTCTTCAACAGACTGATTCACTATGCTCTGTCCTTCATTGGCGATATTGGTTGCGCCTTCCATTGTCGTGGATATGTCCGAGGCGTTTTTGGCTATATCGATAACTGTCTGGGAAAGCTCTTCCGACGAGGTGGCAACCTGCGAGGCTCTGTCTGCCTGTGAAGTCATACTTCCTGAAATTTGTCTTACTGAATTCAACATTCCTTCCGCCTCGAGCGCCGTCTTTTTAGCCACGCCCATGGTTTGCGATATGATGTTACCGATGATGTTTAAAAAGCTGTCGAAATAATATCCTGTCATGCCGATTTCATCTCTGGTCTCTATTTCGAGCCTCTTTGAGAGATTGCTGTCCCCTTCGGCAAGATCTTTTGCAAGAGAGAGTATCTTGTGTAAGGAACCCAGTATCTGACTGCTCAGAAGCAGTATAAAGGCTATAATTAAAAGAGAGAAGAAAATAAATACGCCAAGGGCTAACTTTTCCGCATTGCTGCTTTTCTTCTCAATGGCATGATGAATATCCCCTTCTATCGATTTGAGCACATTTTCCAGGTTGTGCGCCGAATCTCTCATCTCTCCGTGTTTGCCCTCTTTAGGAGTGAGGCCTTTCTCTTTATATGTATTTACGAGGTTGATGAAATCTTTTTTGTAAGCCTCCATATATCCGGCGATCTCGCCTTTTTCAGACTCACCAATTTCGGCATGCATGAGGTGCTGTTTCATAATATCTAAATTTTTACCAAACTTGTCGAGATATTTCATGTTCAGCCTCTGCAAAAAGTCCTTTTCATTTCTCCTGAGCATGAGTATATCACTGAGGAGCTTGTAATCTCCCAGGCTCTTTATTTGCTGCTCCGCCTGTTGCACCGAATCTCTCAGAGAGCCGTGAAGGCCGTCTTTTTCCGTGAGGCCGATCTTTTTTTGTATCGCGACAATATTGTTGAAGCTGTTTTTATACTTTTGCGCCGACTCCTGAAATCGTATCATGCCGGAAGTGTCGAGACCGTTTTTGTCGAGAGTTTCCCTGAGTTCATTGCTTTTTTCCACCATTAAATTGAAATTTTTATCGAGTTTCGTCTGATATTTCAGGTCTTTTCTGGCCATAAAATCCTTTTCGTTTCTTCTGAGCATAAGAATGTCAGTATACACTTCGGCGTTTAGCGTATCTGCATACTGTAACTGTTTAATTGTAGAAAGAGAATGAGTCTGTACAAAGTAGCAAATTACAAAAATCAGACCGGATGTGACAGCAAGAAGCAGAAGTTTGGTTTTAATGTTTAATGCGGATTTTTTGGTAGCCATGTCGATAACCTCCCGTACTTTTAAGTTGAAATTGATTTTATGGTTGTAGTTGTCTTTAAAAAACGTATTTATTCTAACATTTTTTTTGTGTAATACAACAGGGGTTTCAGGGTGGCAAGTGTTTTGAGGCAAGCCTGAAGAACGCCTCTATCAGCTCTCTCCTCCATTTTAGTATTTCGCTAAAGAGGCGCACAAAATTTCTGTATGGAACGGCAGGTCCCCTTTCCATATGTTCGAGAAGGGGAGTGCAGAAATACCAGTTACATCTAAATGGTCTGAGCTCACGCCTTCTGCGGCACCCCGTTTCAGACAAGAACCCGCAGGGATCTGTATCTTTAAGACCCTCCCGATAAAGAGGAGGTCTCTGACCGAGCGAGAATATGTAGATTAAATCTTCGTAATCGTAGTAACCGTGTCGGTTTATGCAGCAGACCTTCATACAGAGAGGGCACACTTCTGACGTATTGTCCTGAATAAAACCGTCGATTTCTCCGGTTTTTTCATATACTTTTGCAGCCGGGTTTACGACAACGGACAAATCGACTTCGCTGTTACTGAAGAAGCTCTCCAGCATATTTATCGCCAGGTTCCATTGCTCTCGGTTATGCCGGGAGAGCGTATCATTCAAAACCGATAGAGGCATCGCTAAGTTCCTTTAGGGTCAGGTCAGAAATAAGTTGTGATTTAAAGGTTACACATTGACATCATCTTCGATCAAACCTCAATCGTAAAATCCTCAACGTAGCTCTGCTACGCCTGGGGTTTTGCTCACTCGGTTTAACCAAATCTAATGCTAATCTGTCACTTTAAATTATACAACTTATTTCTGACCTGACCCTTATTTTTCTTGACATAAAAAGCGTTAAAAATTATATTATATAAAACATTTTACTTTTGTGACCACTCGCCGGGCATTATTATTTTGTAATCGGCAAATCAATGTCATTAACTTATTAGTAAGGAGGATGTAATGTCCGAAGATAACATGACAAAAGATGTTATTAATTTTCTTAATTTTATCAAATCTTCATTCTATGCAACTCTTGATAACATTTATGAGATACAGGAGTTGAGCGAAAAAGTGCTCACGGAAATGCTTAAAAAAGGTAAAGATGTCCACGACGATGCCGAAAAAACATTAAGCCAATTTCTCGATAACGCCAAAAAGGGTCGCGACGACTTTAAAAAAGTTATGGAAAAGGGGTTTGAAGATATAGAGGAAGTTTTTAAAAAATGAAAAGAGGCTATTTCGGAATATATGGAGGCAGATATGTGCCGGAGACGCTGATTCCCGCGCTCGATGAACTCGATCGCGCCTATGAAAGCTCAAAAAGAGACAAAGCCTTTATGGAAGAACTAAAGTCTTTTCGCTCTACATACATAGGGAGACCGACGCCCCTCTATTTCGCCGGAAAACTGACCGCCAGACTGAAAGGCGCTAAAATATATCTGAAAAGGGAGGACCTTGCCCACACCGGGGCTCATAAAATAAATAATGCCGTAGGCCAGGCCCTTTTGGCTAAAAAGATGGGGAAAAAGAGACTAATAGCCGAGACGGGCGCCGGTCAACACGGCGTTGCTACAGCGACAGGTGCGGCACTTGCCGGCCTTAAATGCGAGATATACATGGGTTCCGAGGACATGGAGAGACAATCTCTGAACGTATTCAGAATGAAGCTGCTCGGTGCGAAGGTGACTGAAGTATCGATAGGTTCCAAAACACTTAAAGATGCAATAAATGAAGCTCTGAGAGACTGGACAACCAATGTGAGGACTACTCATTATGTATTGGGCACTGCTTTTGGTCCCCATCCCTACCCATCCCTTGTAAAGAATTTTCAGTCAGTAATCGGTACCGAGGCCAAAAGACAGATTTTAAAGGCCGAGGGCAGACTCCCTGATTATTTAATTGCCTGTGTAGGCGGAGGAAGCAATGCCATAGGGCTCTTTCACTCATTTTTGAATCATAAGCCCAAAGAAGAGGCGGAAAAAATAAAGATGATCGGAGTCGAAGGCGGAGGTCTGGGCCCTGAGACCGGAAAGCATGCTGCAAGGTTCGCAGGAGGATCGGTCGGGGTATTTCAGGGGTGCAAGAGCTATCTGCTGCAAGATGACTCCGGCAATATACTGGGCACCCATTCCGTGTCCGCCGGTTTGGATTACGCTTCTGTCGGGCCTGAGCATGCCTTACTTCATGACATCGAACGGGTGGAATATACATATGCCAAAGATAACGATGTACTTGAGGCCTTTGAGCTTCTTTCAAAGACAGAGGGAATATTGCCTGCCTTGGAGTCGGCCCATGCAATCGCTTATGCGACAAAACTGGCGCCCCAACTGCCTGACGATAAAATAATGATAATAAATCTTTCCGGCAGGGGAGATAAAGATGTTCAGCATGTGGCTAAGATAAAGGGCGTAAACCTGTAATGATTATCAACTATAAGTCTAATGAGCTTTGAGAATTTCATACAGGAAAAGGGGAAAGGTTTTCCCGCCAAAACATATATCTTTGGTTACACTGACGATCTCTTTTGCACAGAGGCTTTAAATCTATTAAAAAGCACACTGGATAAAGACAACATCGCCTTTAATTTCGACATTCACGATGCAGACGACTCGGAAAGACCCTTTATTGTCGGTAACCTTATCGATACGCTTAATACACACTCTCTTTTTGCAGAAAAGAGGCTTCTTGTCGTTAAAAACGTTCAGAAGCTGAAAAAGAAAGACTCCGAGGTTCTTAAGAGATATATTAATTCTCCCTCGCCTGATTCAATCCTCCTGCTCTTTTTTAAAGGAGATTTAAAGAAGCAGAAAAAAAATGCCTTCGATGGTGTCGCATTCATTGACCTTGATCTAAAGAAAAGCGAGATTCAGGAGTGGATTAAAGAGAGAGCTCAAAAAAAGGGATTAGTGCTGCAACGGGAAGTTGTCGGCCTTTTGGCCGACTTTTTCGGTGAAGACCTCTCCACCCTTAATAATGAATTGGAAAAACTCTCGCTTTACGGCAAATCCGAAATAACAGCGGACGATATGAATGCAATTCCCTACGGCTCAAAAACGTACAGCCCCTTTCAGTTAACAAAAGCGATTGTAAGTTCCGATAAGACGAGAGCGTTGAAAATATACAATACAGTAAGGGAGTCCGGCGAAACGGTTATGCTCTTGGGAGCAGTAAACTGGCAATTGTCTCAAATGGGAGCGGGGGACAAAGAGAAAGCTCTTGCCTTGCATAAATGTTTTGAGATGCTTCTTGAGACGGATGTGGTTTTGAAAACATCAGGTTATGATCCGTCTCTGGACAGGTTGATTCTTATGCTGCAGCGGATTTTAAGAAGAGGGTAGTTTTCTTTGAGAGTCTTGAAATCTGTCGTGAAGTTGTTTTTCTATGGAGGATCCCCTTAGAAGAGGCTTTATCGAGCTCTCTTGTTACATCACGCAGGTATTTTACAGCATCCTCAGGGCCGTCGTTTTTTGTCAAAGCCTCTTCAAGCTTTTTGGTGAGAGTACTTATTTTACTTTTAACGGCTCTGTTTCTCATCCGTCTTTTTTTGCTTTGCCTGACTCGTTTTAAAACGGATATTCCTTTTTTCCGCTGTCTTTCCTCGGCTGCCATTTAGTTATAACTCCTTTGTACGATTATAAAGTATTAAACTCTGTCACAGGATCTGCTTGAGATTGAATTCCAGGTATCACCGTTAACTTCATTTATATATTCCGAAAGGTTATAATATCTGCCGCAATCCATGCAGCGCAGTATTACTGACTTTCACCTGATGAGTAAGTCGACTTTACCTGAGCAAAGTTTGCATTTCAGATTTTCCATTGTTTAGAATTTACAACCTTATATTTATTTTGTCAATTTATGGCGGGGTGGACGGGACTCGAACCCGCGACCTCCGGCGTGACAGGCCGGCGTTCTAACCAAACTGAACTACCACCCCGATATTTGTATGGTAGGCGGAACAGGGCTTGAACCTGTGACCCCAGCCTTGTAAGGGCTGTGCTCTCCCAACTGAGCTATCCGCCCATTTTATAAAATCGGACATTGTAACTGCACCGGATTTCCCGTTTACAGCGCAGTAGATATTAAACAATACTTTGATATGTTTTGTCAATAATAAAAAATAAAAAACTCATGAAGTCGGTCATCTGCTTACATTTATTACACCATCTGAGGATAATATTTTATTACTTACATTTGTCAGTTGATATCTGTCCTTTACTTCAAGCATAAAAGTAAAGTGTGCATGTTTGTCTTTTGTCGTTCTGGCCTCAAGGTGGGACAGATTTATGTTATGAGAGGAGATAACACCGCTTAATGTCGCCAACATTCCCGGCTTGTCCAGAGTCTCGACGCACAGCCGCGCCGGAGACATTATCTCCTCCTCTGACTCCCAGGAGACTTCTACGATTCTGGAATCGTCTACGACTCTTTGGATATTGGGACAGCTTCGACGATGAATTGTCACTCCCTTGCCCCGTGTAATAAAACCTGAAAGGCTGTCGCCGGGAACGGGATGACAGCAGTTGGCTATATTGTACATGACGTTGTCCACGCCCTTAATTCTGACGCCCCTGTGAGTTTTAATGGATTTGATAATGGTTTTTGTTATCTTGGAGAAGACTGTATCCTCTCTCTCCCCACTCTTTTTCAGTTTATTCACGACTTGGGAAGGAGAGATTCGCCCGTAGCCGATATCTCCAATAAGGTCGTCCAGAGTGGCGCAGTTAAACTCTTTCGCTATCTCCTCCATTCTGGGAGATTTAATAATTGACGAGACGAATCCGTTTTTTCTCAATTCGGAATTAAACAGTTTTGTTCCGAGATCGAGAGATTGCTTTCGTTCTTCTGTTTTAATCCAGTATTTTATCCTGTTTCTTGCTTTGTGTGTAATTACAAAGTTCAGCCAGTCCTTGCTGGGACGTGATGTCGTGGAGTTTATGATCTCCACCGTGTCGCCGCTTTGGAGTTTATACCTCAACGGAACTATCCTGCCCATCACTCTGGCGCCTACACACCTGTTTCCGACTTCGGTATGAATGGCGTATGCGAAGTCAACGGGAGTTGATCCCGTTGGCAGCTCCTTAATATCTCCTGCCGGGGTTAATACATAAACCGTATCGGGGAAGACCTCTCCTTTAACCATCTCCACGAACTCTTTCGGATCCTTCATCTCCTTCTGGGTATGTATCAGTTCTCTCATCCATGTGATATACTGAGTATCTTTGTCATGTACCTGGCTCCTCTCTTTATAAAGCCAGTGTGAGGCTATTCCTTCTTCGGCGATGAGGTGCATTTCTTCGGTCCTTATCTGAAATTCGACTCTTTCTCCTTTAGGCCCCAGTACTGTTGTATGAAGGGACTGATACATATTAGACCGCGGCATTGCTATATAATCTTTAAAACGTCCCGGAATCGGTATCCATATGGAGTGTATTAGTCCCAAAATGATGTAGCAGTTGGCCTTTGTGTCGGTTATTACTCTGAGGCCGAATATGTCATGAACTTCTTCAAAACTGATCCTTCGCTGCTGCATTTTCTGATAAATACCATAATAGTGTTTTACCCTGCCGCTTACCTTTGCAGCCAGCCCTTCCTCTCTGAGTCTGAGTTCGACGCTCTTTGCAACTTCCTTTATATAACCCTCCTGATCCTTGCGTTTCTGAGAAACCTTTCTTTGCAGTTCCTCGAATAATTCCGAATGGAGATACTTAAAGCTGATATCTTCAAACTCGACCCTTAGCCACCCGATCCCCATCCTGTTCGCCAGGGGGACGAATATTTCCAGAGTCTCCATGGCGATCAGTTTTTGCTTATCCGGCGGGAGGTACTCCAGTGTCCTCATGTTATGAAGTCTGTCGGCGAATTTTATAAGAATAACTCTGATATCCTCTGACATGGCAAGAAACATTTTTCTGAAATTCTCGGCCTGGGCATCCTCTTTTGTTTTAAATTGTATTTTTTCAAGCTTTGTTAGGGCATTAACCATAAAGGCCACGTCATCTCCGAAGATGTCCCTTATGTCGTCTACAGTGATGCCGGCGTCTTCTACTGTGTCATGGAGGAGGCCCGCCACCACAGCCTTGTAGTCCAGGTGCATGTCGGCAAGAATAGAAGCGACGGCCATCGGATGACCGATAAAGGGCGTCCCGGCCACCCTCTTTTGATTGCAATGAGCCTCGCGAGAAAAAACATAGGCCTGACGTAAAAGTTCTATATCTGCATCAGGGGCGTACTCGATAATTTTGTTTTTCAAACCTTCAAAAGTAATAACATCATCTTCCATGCACATATTATAAGAATTTTTGCTTCACAATGAAAAGTGGTAACAGGAGATTTTTACAGTAAATAAGTTTCCGGTAGGAAAAGGGGGTGCGATTGGCGGGTCAGGACGATGAAGTTATCTGCAAATTAACCAGCATGCGCTTTACTACGTTCCTGTAAGTGTCGGCGTGCGCCTGAACATACCCGGCTTCTTCTTTAAATCTTAACTGGTCGGTAATGTTGAGCAATTCGCCAAGCACTTGTTTTTCAATGGGACCGATCACTCCTTCCTGTCCCAGACGATCTACAATTTCCTTTGAAGTAAGGGGATCATGAATATTTATGGATTTTGCCAGCCCGTAAATGTATGCTTCGATGTCTATTAATGTCTCTATGATGGAAGATTGAGGTGAAAGTTTGGCGAGCATCTTATATCTGGCTTCCGGGAGTTTCTCTGCTTTATCGAAACCCTTTTCTTCATCGTCCCTCACATCGGGGATTTTAAACTGATTGACAAGGTCCTTTAATTTATCCAGTCTTTTGGGTATCTCCGTAGAGGTGTTTTCCCTGTCAAAATGTTCACCCAGTCTGTGAACAAGGGCCTTGATTTCTTTACTGAACATAAAAATCATGGTCAGAATCACTACAGGAAATGTTATCAGTTTTCCAAATAAATCGGCGTAATCCATGTTGTTACCTTGATTCAGCTTGGCATCTGTTAAACAGGGCTTTAAGGTTCATTTGGATGGTGTGGCAACAGGTAATAGTTGACGGTTTACAGTTTACGGTAATATCCTTTGCTGTAAACCGGTCGAACTTGCTTAAATAACCCACTAAATCCTGTAAAGCCGGTTTTAAAAAAAAACGGTTACTACTCCTTGATTATTATGGCCTCTTCCGGGCAATTCTCTTCTGCAGCTTCGCAACAGTCGGCAAAATCACAGGCCCCGGCGTCTATGACATTTGACTTACCTGAGCTTTCGTCAACATGAAAGACCATTGGGCAAATTTCCTCGCAGGCTCCGCAACCTATACATTTATCTTCATCTACACTTATTTCCATAATAACATTCCTTTACTCAAATATACTTCTCACAAGAGGCCTTTACCAGCTCTCTCATCCAGTCATAGAGGGCATATGATTTTTCTTCAAACCTTTTCATTGGCGGCAACTCTTTTACCGTTTTAACAGATCCGTCCTTATATAATCCTATATAGCCCCTGAGCTCCTTTTCATACAATATAGAATAAAGACAGTAAGAGGTATCGGAGAGCAAAGAATTCTTTCTGGCCAGTACGAACCCCACTCTCAGGGATAACTCTCCGGAACCGTCTATTTCATTCGGTGGCGATGCAATACTGTGGATATTAAAACCAAAGGTATCGTTAAACTTTTGCACTTCTTTGACTACGTTTCCGAGAAATTTTATCAGTCCGCTTTTTTCCTCCCATGTCGTGTAGGTCATCAGGTCTTGCTTATTATATATATCGGTATCACTCATAATAACTCCTTTTGTTCAAAGTAAAAACTCAGGTTAAGACACATCGTCACAACGATATGGTTGTACGACTTTTCTAAGCAATTTATTGATTCGTACAGGTTACTCTATTGATTATGATTAGCAGAGATGCTCATGTCTCCGTATAGAAACTGCACCAACGTGACAGCTGAAAGGGAAGTCGTTTCAGCCCTTAATATCCTTTTTCCCATATTTACGATATCCATGCCTTTACTTTCCGCCATATAGGCTTCATCGTCGCTGAAACCTCCCTCAGGCCCGATAAAGATAAAAACATCGGTACTTGGTGATATTTCACCAATCTCCTTTATATTTTTACCATATTTCTCATAAAAAAACAAACACCTGATGTTGGAGTTTGTAATTCGGCCCATAAGGTCGTTAAATGGAGTCTCTTCTTCAATTCCCGTAACCTGTAATCTCCTGCATTGCCTGGCGGACTCTTCGGCAATTTTCTTCCATCTTTCTATCTTCCTGGTTTTACGGACCTGGCATCTGTCGGAAATCAGTGGGATAATATTTTTAACTCCCAGTTCCGTCGATTTTTGTACTACCATATCCATTTTATATCCCTTTAGAATTCCCTGACACAGAGTAATATGTAAAGAAGATTCGCTGTCCGGAGGTGTCAGCGGCGTGACATGGAGATGAACATTTTTTTTTGTCGCCCTCACAATCCGGGCCTCAAAATATCCGCCCCGGTTGTCGAAAATCGTTATTATATCTCCTTCACTGCATCTTAAAACATTTGTTACATAGTGAGATTGGTTGGAATCCAGAAGCAGAGTGCAGTCATCTGTAAGTGATAGGGACTCAACATATATGTAAGGCAAAGGGGAGTATTCTCCGGAAACAGTATTTCTTAAGCAGCCTTTAGGTGTCAGCCATCAGCTCTTTAATCGCAACACTTTCATGGTTCAAAACAGCTTCACCCCTAAGGTGAAGCTTATTATTGGCATAACATCAATTCTTTAATTCTTTCCTTAGCTGAAGGCTGACCGCTGATAGCTGACTGCTGTTTTAGGATAAAAGAAAGCAACATTGAAGGCGTTCATTACTGAAGGAGAGTGTATTTTAAGTTTCTACGGCTGCGAATCCTTACTCTCCCGAAAAAATTCCCTTTAATCTGTCGGCGAAGCTTTTTGTTACATCGTCGCCACTGATTTCTGCGAACTCTTCCAGTAGCTCTTTCTGTCTCTGATTCAGCTTCTTGGGGACATCTATGTAAATCTTTACGATCAGGTCTCCTCTTGAGTAACCTCCGAGCTTTTGAATACCTTCTCCTTTAAGACGAAACATCCTTCCCGATGGAGTTCCGGGAGGTATCTTCAGACGTTCCGTATTCATCAACTTAGGTACTTCTATCTCTCCGCCTAATGCAGCGATAGTAAAAGTGACCGGTACTTCACAGATTATATGCTCCCCTTCGCGAATGAATATCGGATGTTTTTCAACTGAAATAAAAATATAAAGATCACCGGGAGGCCCTCCGTTTAAACCGAGTTCTCCTTCCCCTGTCATTTTCAGGCGAGTGTTTGTGTCAACTCCGGGCGGAACTTTTACGGAGATATTTCTGGTTTTTTTCACTTTACCCGTTCCCTTGCAACTCCTGCATGGATCGTCTATTATACTGCCGGTCCCGTTACACCTGCTACAGGTTTTGCTTACAGAAAAAAAACCCTGTTGAAATCTGACCTGGCCTGTTCCCTGGCATGTCTGGCAGCTTGTCGGAGACTTGCCGTCAGCTGCACCGGAACCATAACAGGTATCGCAGTTTTGCCATCTAGGCACGGAAATTTCCTTTTCGGCTCCAAAGGCCGCTTCCTCGAGATTTATAGAGAGATCATACCTAAGATCATTTCCTTTTTGAGGACGGGTCCTTCTACTGCCTCCAAAGGAGGAGCCGCCAAAGAAATCGCCGAATACATCTTCGAAAATATCGGTAAAGCTCGATGAGAAGGAACTGAAGTCAGCACCGGAGCCCATCCCGTCCAGCGTGCCGTATCTGTCATAATGGGCCCTCTTTTGCTGATCGCTGAGGCATGAGTATGCCTCATTTATTTCCTTAAACTTATCTTCCGCATCTTTTTGTCCCTGGTTTCTGTCAGGGTGATACTTAAGAGCCAGTTTTCTGTACGCCTTTTTTAATTCCTCGTCAGTGGCGTTTCTTTCCACGCCGAGGACGGAATAATAGTCTTTCATGCTAATCAGTCTTTCTTCTCTTTATCGACATCTTCAAATTCCGCCTCTACAACATCTTCATCATCCGCTGTTTCTGTCTCTGCACTCTGTCCGGCGTCCGCTTCAGGAGAAGCAGAACCTTGAGCAGCATCTTTGTAAATGTGCTCGGCGAATTTATGAGAAGCCGTTGTAAGAGCTTCTACTGCTGACCTGATCTCATCTGCGCTGCTTGAGGAGTCCTTTACGTCTTTACATCTCTTTAAGCTGTCTTCAATATCCTTTTTCTCTGTCTCAGAGAGTTTGTCCCCATGCTCTTTCAAGGATTTTTCCACTGTATACACCAAGGAATCAGCTTCGTTTCTGGCCTCGGCGAGCTGCTTGATTTGTTTATCCTCCTCGCTGTGAGATTCGGCGTCTTTAATCATCCTTTCGATCTCTTCTTCGTTCAATCCGCTGGAGGCGGTTATTTTAATCGATTGCTCCTTGCCGGTGCCAAGGTCTTTTGCGGAAACGTGCATGATTCCGTTTGCATCGATATCAAAGGTTACCTCTATTTGAGGGACTCCTCTTGGCGCCGGAGGTATTCCCACGAGTTCAAAGTTACCGAGAAGCTTATTATGAGCAGCCATTTCCCTTTCACCCTGACAGACTTTAATTGTAACGGCAGGCTGGCTGTCGGCGGCAGTCGAGAATATTTGGCTCTTTTTGGCGGGAATTGTTGTATTCCTCTCAATAAGTTTGGTAAACACGCCTCCAAGGGTCTCTATTCCAAGAGAAAGAGGGGTTACATCAAGCAAAAGAACCTCTTTTACATCTCCTTTCAGTACAGCCCCCTGAATAGCTGCGCCCGACGCCACAACTTCATCGGGATTAACGCTTTTATTTGGTTCTTTATTGAAAAAATCCTGTACTGTCTGATGTACCTTAGGTGTTCTTATGGAACCGCCGACCATGAGTACTTCATTTACATCGGAAGAAGAGAGGTTCGCATCTTTCAGCGCCTTTCTGCATGGTTCAACGGATCTTGCTATCAGATCGTCGACCAATTGTTCAAATTTAGCCCTGGAAAGCTTTAGCAGTAAATGTTTAGGACCTGAAGCGTCTGCTGTAATAAAGGGGAGGTTAATTTCGGTTTCCGTGGCTGTGGATAATTCGATTTTAGCTCTTTCCGCCGCTTCTTTCAATCTTTGGAGAGACATTCTGTCGCTTTTAAGGTCTATGCCCTGTTCTTTTTTGAATTCCTCTACGATCCAGTCCATTATCCTCAAATCCAGGTCATCGCCGCCCAGGTATGTATCACCATTTGTCGATTTAACTTCAATAACTCCTTCTCCTATTTCGAGGATTGATATATCGAAAGTACCTCCTCCAAGATCGTATACAGCTACTTTTTCTTCTTTCTTTTTATCTATACCGTATGCAAGGGATGCGGCTGTAGGCTCATTGATTATTCGTAATACATTAAGCCCCGCTATCTTACCTGCGTCTTTTGTTGCCTGCCTTTGACTGTCATCGAAATATGCAGGTACGGTGACAACGGCGTCATTTACAGTCTCCCCGAGATAATCTTCGGCCGCCTGTTTAAGTTTTTGTAAAATCATTGCAGAAATCTCGGGCGGAGAATAGGTCTTTCCTCTGCACTCCACATGTGCGTCTCCATTAGGCGCCTCAACGATTTTATAAGGCAGCTTACTTTTTGCGTCCTGAACTTCACCTGATGAATATTTTCTGCCCATCAGCCTTTTTATGGAAAAAACAGTGTTTTCCGGGTTGGTGATAGCCTGCCTCTTGGCGATTTGCCCAACAAGTCTCTCATCTTTGTCTGTAAACGCCACAACTGACGGCGTCGTCCTGCTTCCTTCCTGATTTGGAATGACAACCTGCTCACCGCCCTGTACAACGGCTACAACGGAGTTTGTTGTTCCAAGGTCTATACCTATTGCCTTACCCATTAATTTCCTCCTGTTTATATCTTATACTTTTACAGTCTCATGATCGACAATTACAAGTCGAACTTTAGAATTAGGTCGTATGCACTGCTTTGTTTGTAAAGCACACAGAAAAGACAAAAGTACTTTGCCGTACTTAAAAAGCGGTTATCGATCAAACTGTGGTTATACCATTTTATCGACGGATTTCTCTTTTTGTTCCGGTTTTTTAGACACCGAGACCATTGCCGGTCTTATCAATCTGTCCCTTAACATATATCCTTTTCTAAACTCTTCCACAACGGTTTTATCTTCCAGATCATCTCTTTCCACTTCCGACATTGCGTGATGGAATGCAGGGTCAAATGGTTTTCCTCCTGTATCCAAAACGGAAAGTCCGAAACCTTCAAGTGATTTCTTCATTTCCTTTAAAGTCATCTCGACACCCTGAGCCAGAGAGTCTTTTGCATCGGTATCTGCATGAGAAAGCGCCAGTTCAAGATTATCTATTACCGGTAAAAGCTCTGTCATGACGCCTTCATGGCCGTACTTATGTATCTTTTCCTTTTCTTTGGAAACTCTTTTTTTGTAATTTTCGAATTCGGCGTATAACCTCAAATATTTATTGTTTAACTCGTTGAAGTCACTCTTGAGTGTTTCGTAATCCCCGTTTCCCTTTTTCGACTTCTCTTCGACATCGTCGGCCTTGTCCGAATCAGTCATGTCACTGCCGGAGGATACGCCTTCAACGTTTTTTTCGAGTTCATCGGATTCGCCGGATGTCTCTTTACTTTCCTTATTTGTTATTTCATCCCTGTCTTCACTCACAGGTCTTGCCTCCTATTCCTTCTCAAATTGTTTCGACAAAAAATTAGCCGTTGTCGATACCATGGAGATTGCGCTCATATAGTCCATCCTTTTAGGGCCGATTAAACCTAAAATCCCAAAGGGCCTGCCTCTTTCATAGAATCTCGATGCAACTATGCTGAATTCGTTTGAACGCAGCAAGGGTTCGGTGTCCAGGCATACATGTACGCCGTCACTGTCAATGATTTTATCCAGGAGTTTTACTATTGTTTGCTTATCCTCCATGGTTTTCGACATCTCCCTGATTTTCCGGATATCCGAAAAATCGGGAAGCTCAAGCATATCGCTCATCCCCGTGAAACAGACATCCATATATAAAGTGTCTCCGAAATTAATGGCGTCCATACACAAATTAAAAGCCTTTGAAATAAGATTATCCCTTTGGTGTTTGTTATTATTTAAATCTTCAAGGAGTATTTTCCGTACTTCAGTCAAAGAGTGTCCTGAAAACTCGGCGTTCAAATACGATGCGATTCGATTAAGGTCCTTTGGGGAAGTGGACTGTTCGGAGTCGATAACCTTATGTTTTATAGCGCCTTCTTCCGTCAGTATGACAACGGCCAGTTTATTGTTTTTGTACGGGAAAAACTCGATCTTTTTTAAAATGCTTTTTTCCGCGGAAGACGACATTGTCACACCGATATATTTTGAACGACAGGCAAGCATTTCGGTTACCTTGATTAAAAAAGAACCGAGATCACATTTTTCCTCCATAAGATTTTCATAAAGATCGTCCAGTAATTCACTGTCGGAATCAACGCTTTTATCGAGTATCTCGTCTACATAAAATTTGTACCCCATATTGGTCGGTACCCTGCCGGCCGATGTATGAGGCTGACTCAGGTACCCCAAATCCTCGAGATCAGCCATTGTATTTCTTATGGTGGCCGAAGATATTCCTAAAGGATATTTTTTAAAAATATATCTGGACCCGACCGGCGTGGAGTTGTTAATATAGCTTTGAATTACTGCGAAGAGTATGTCTTTGCTTCTGTCATCCATTCGTTTATTGCTTACCTGGTGTAAGTGGCGAAAAATTTAGAGTTTTTAATAATTAATGTTACTTTCAGTAAATTATTATTAAAAACTCTAACAATTATATAAATACCTTGTCAAGAGTGTATGAAGAGATTACATGAGTTGCTTCAAAGGGGACATGTTGTCCCCTTTGGATGGTTTTCGAATAAAATAAACCTCTATTGCGTGAAAGTCGGTAACGGGCTAGTACATCATATCGCCCATGCCGCCTCCCATGCCGCCCATACCGCCGCCAGGAGGCATTGGAGGCATTTTATCTTCCTTTTCCGGCATATCGGTAACCATAACGGATGTCGTCAGCATCAGGGACGCCACGGAAGCTGCGTTCTGCAAAGCATTTCTTGTCACTTTGGTAGGATCGATAATACCGGCGCTCATCATATCGACATACTGCTCGTTTTGAGCATCGAAGCCGTAGTTGGCGTCGTTGGATTCTTTCACTTTCTCAAGTATTACCGCTCCTTCGAGTCCTGCATTGTTTATTATCTGTTTTATAGGCTCGGGAAGTATTTTTCTTATAATATCCACACCTATCATTTGATCTTCATCCAGGTCTTTAATGGCGTCGAGTGTGCCAACGCTTCTTAGAAGAGCGACTCCGCCGCCGGGAACGATTCCCTCTTCAACAGCTGCTCTTGTGGCGTGTAACGCATCTTCCACTCTTGCTTTTTTCTCTTTCATCTCGGTCTCAGTGGCGGCGCCGACATTTATTACAGCGACGCCTCCGACAATTTTGGCAAGCCTTTCCTGAAGCTTTTCTCTGTCGTAATCCGAGGTCGTCTCATCTATCTGGGCCTTTATCTGCTTGACTCTGCCCTGAATAGCCGACGTATCACCGGCGCCTTCTACGATTGTCGTATTGTCTTTGTCTACAGTTACTTTTTTAGCCTGACCGAGATCGGAGAGTTTAATATTTTCCAGTTTCATTCCCACGTCTTCGGATATCACGGCGCCGCCTGTAAGTATAGCAATATCTTCGAGCATCGCTTTCCTTCTTTCACCAAATCCCGGGGCTTTTACGCCGCAGATGTGAAGCGTGCCGCGCAGTTTATTGACCACCATTGTCGCCAGAGCCTCTCCCTCTATATCCTCGGAGAGAATGAGTAAAGGCTTTCCCATTTTGGCGATCTGTTCCAGGAGAGGAATAAGATCCTTCATATTGGAAATTTTTTTGTCGTGGAGCAGTATATAAGGATTGTCGAGTGAACACTCCATCCTTTCGGCGTCTGTTACAAAATAAGGTGAGATATAACCTCTGTCAAACTGCATACCCTCTACGATATCGAGTGAAGTGGCAAGGCTCTTTGCTTCTTCGACAGTGATTACTCCGTCTTTACCGACCTTCTCCATGGCGTCGGCAATTAATTCGCCTACTGAGGAGTCGTTATTCGCTGAGATTGTACCGACCTGTGCTATTTCCTTTTTGTCTTTAACCTCTTTGCTCATTCCTTTCAGATTGTCAACAATAGTCTCTACGGCCTTTTCGATACCTCTCTTTAAATCCATGGCATTGGCGCCTGCCACTACATTTTTAATTCCCTCTCTGTAAATAGCATGTGCAAGCACCGTTGCAGTCGTCGTTCCGTCACCGGCAGTGTCCGATGTTTTGGAGGCAACCTCTTTTAAAAGCTGTGCTCCCATGTTCTGATAGGGATCTTTTAACTCTATTTCTTTAGCGACTGTAACGCCGTCTTTTGTTATTGTAGGTGAACCGAACTTCTTATCGAGTATTGCATTTCTGCCCTTCGGGCCGAGTGTGGCTTTAACTGCGCCGGCGAGAACCGTAATTCCCTCAAGAATCTCTTTCCTGGCATGTTCGTCAAAGGCTATCTGTTTTGCCATATTACCCTCCTTTATTTAATTATTCGATTATTCCCAGAATATCTTCTTCTTTAATTATTAAATATTCGACATTGTCAATAGACAGCTTCGAACCTGAATACTTATCGAAAAATACCTCGTTACCGATCTTAACGTCTTTAACTTCGGACCCGACTGCTTCTACCTTGCCTCTTTGCGGCTTTTCTTTTGCCGTGTCAGGCACATAGATACCGCCGGCGGTCTTTTCCAGCTCCTCTGTGTAACTAACGAGAACACGCTCTTTTAATGGTTTGAAATTCATTAGAGATTATCCCTCCTTAAAATTATATTAGATTTTATGTTAGCACTCAATCCCAATGAGTGCTAATAATTTATGTTGAAACGGCAAAAAGTATAGCACAGTTTTTTCATCATGTCAAGAAAAAAATGATATTCCCGAATTTTTTATTTTACAGTTTACGCGCAATTTAACTTATAAGAGATTAATATTGTATTATATACCGAGGTTAAATCGATGAAGAAATTCTTTTTATTTATGACCCTTGTACACTTTTTTTTTACAATTGGCAATGCGCCCGTTTATTCGAAGATTTATATAGACGTCACCTCTCCGGGACTCAGGAAACTGCCTGTTGCAGTGCAGGCCCTGGCAGGTCACCCGATAGGTAATGATTTGGCTGAAATTGTAAAAGCCGATCTCCAATATACAGGCCTTTTTACCTTTATCGACGAATCCGCTTTTGTGGAAACTCCGAATCAGGGGTTTAATCCTGCAAACTGGAAACCCTTGGGTGTAGAGGTAGTCGTAAAGGGGACTTTGGTGATCAGTGACGAGATAGAGGTCAATATTTCGGCCTATGATGTTGTAGAGGTTAAGAACATCCTTAAAAAGAGGTACTCCGCCGAAAAGAGGCTTCTCAGGCTGGTAGCTCATAAAATATCCAACGATATATACGAGAGGATTACCGGTCAGAAAGGCATCTTCGATAAAAAGATCGCCTTTGTAGGCGAGAAAGGGAGGGGAAAGAGTATTTATATAATGGACTGGGACGGACAGAGACCTCGACGCCTGATAAGCAGGGGAGAGATTCTCATGCCTCCCAGGTGGTCTCCGGAAGGAAAAAGAATCGCATACTCTTCTCAAAGAAACAGGATATGGGGTGTTTACTATCTGGATTTGGAGCGGATGAAGGAACAGTTGATCTATAAATCCAAAGGAACAAGCCTGGTGGGAGGTTTTATGCCCGATGGAGAGAGTATCCTCCTCTCTTCCTCTCATAAGGGGTCTCCCGATATTTTTCTCCTCCATATAAAGACGAATCTCCTGAGCAGACTAACCTATTCAAACAGCATAGAAGTGTCTCCGGCGATATCTCCTGACGGCGAGACGATTGCCTATGTATCGAACACGACATATACGCCTCAGATATATATAATGGATACAATGGGGAACAATTCTAAACGAGTAACTTTTACAGGCGCTTATAATACATCGCCAAATTGGGCGAAAGGCGGCGATATGTTGGCCTTTTCAGGTATAATAGACGGGAAATTACAGATATTCACGATAAGACCCGACGGAACGGGGCTCATGCTTCTCACTGAATCGGGCAATAACGAGGACCCCGTTTTTTCGCCGGACGGACGTTTCATCGCCTTTAGCTCTGACAGGGAAGGGTATAAAGCGGTATATATCATGCGATCCAACGGCGAAGGACAAAAAAGGATTTCTCCGGGACAATTAAGGGCCTTCGGCCCTTCATGGTCACCTGATTAAAGGGTTTATAATATAAGGGAGGTATGATAATGAAGCATCTTGTATTTTTATTGTTGGTTTTAACTCTATCCATTGGCTGTGCTCAAAGACAGGTCACACTGCCTGAGGAAAGCGCAGGTCAGTCAACCGGCGCGGAAGGGAACGTGGGAGAAAGAGGAGAAAAGGTCGAGGAAGGGATAGGCAGCTACGGAGCTGAAAAAGTCAAAGGCGAAGAAATAACGGGAGATAATACAGGAACCCCCGATTCAACCGGCGAAGGAGTATTTCCGGACATCTATTTCGATTATGACAGTTATGAGATTATGGAGGATTTCAAGCCTGTTCTGAGAAAAATCGCAGATTGGTCACTCACTAACGGTAATTCCCGGATACTTGTTGAGGGGCATTGTGATGACAGAGGCACGAATGAGTATAATCTCGCTCTTGGAGATCAAAGGGCCCAGGCAGTGAGGGACTACCTGCTCTCTCTGGGGCTGGATTACAATAAAATAGAGATAATCAGTTACGGCGAGGAGAGACCTCAGTGTTTCGAGCTAAGCGAATCCTGCCGGGCTAAAAACAGGAGAGCTCATTTCATAGAATATAAAGAAGGAGGGCAATAGAGGTGACGTCCAGGGTATATTTCTTTTTAATCTCTTTAACGGCCTTTTTGCTGACTTCCTGTGTGGCGGCAACGGACTACAGTGTGTTAAGAAACGATCTAAATAATCTTCAAAGCGAATCTTTTCAGCAAAAAAACCTGTTAAACGACATTCAAAACCGCCTTGCGGCAATCGAGGTGCAAAATAAAGGCGCTTCAGCAGGAGCGCTCAGGCAAAGTCAGGAGAGGTTGAACTCACAGGTTTCTCAACTTATTAAGGAGGTTCAGATAATCAGAGGTGCATTGGATGAAGGCAATTACGGTTTTGAGAGAAGACTTGAAGAGGCCCGTACTGACAGAGATATTCTTAGAGCCCAGGCGGACTCTATGGATAACCAGTTGAAAGACTTTGGCATGAGGCTTCTCAGAATAGAATCAGCACTGATAAGCAAGGGTGTTATTACGGCACAGGCGCCTCCGGAACTACCGATGGAAAGTGTAAAAAAGGAACTGCCCGAGGTCTCGGAATCAAAGGAAAGTATGGACGCTCTGTATAAAGAGGCCTATGAGCTTTTTAAATCTGGAGAATATAAAGATTCTCGCAATAAATTTAAAGCGATTATCGGTAAATTTCGAGAAGGCGAACTTCTGGACAACTCATATTTCTGGCTTGCAGAGACCTATTATAAAGAAGGACTTTTTGAGGATGCAATTATTTCATACGAAACTCTGGTAAAGAATTTTCCTAAAAGCGATAAAGTGCCGGGAGCTTTGTTGAAGCAGGCATATTCTTTCTTGGAGCTTCCTGACAGGAGAACGGCAGAGGCCATATTGGAGCAACTGGTTGAGAGGTTTCCCGACTCAAAGGAGGCTGAGCTTGCCAAAAAGAAGCTTGAATTATTAAAAAGCGAGGCAAATAGGAGAGTGTGAAATTCTATCTTATAGACGGAACAGCATATATTTACAGAGCATATCACGCCATCAGTGATCTTCGCAATACAGAGGGCTTTCCCACGAATGCGGTCTTTGGTTTTACTTCTATGCTCTTTAAAATAATGAGAGAGATGGCGCATGACGGTATTGCCGTTGTATTCGACTCTCCGGCGCCAACTTTCAGGCATAAACTCTATCGCGACTATAAAGCCAACAGACCGCCGCCCCCGGACGATCTGATAATACAGATCGAACCGATCAAAGAGATTATCAAAGCCTTAAACATTCCCCTTTTCGCACTGCCCGGTTATGAAGCCGACGATATCATGGCTACCCTTGCGATCGGGCTGTACGAAAAAGGCGGGGAAGTATTTATCGTCTCAAGCGATAAGGATATGTTGCAGATCGTAAACGAGAGTATTAAAATCTACGATCCTTTTAAGAACAGAGAGATCGACAGCGCCTATGTTAAGGAACGGTACGGCGTTTTCCCTGACAGAATAGCCGATCTGCTGGCCCTTACAGGCGACTCTTCCGACAACGTTCCCGGCGTAAAGGGCGTCGGAGCAAAGACGGCAGCTTCGCTTATCGGGGAGTTTTCCTCTCTCGACGAATTGATCGACAATATCGATAAGATTTCCAAACCGAAACTGCGCAGTCTGATAAGCGACAATCTGGAAAATCTTGAACTAAGTAAACGTCTTGTCATACTCGATAAGGAGACGCCCATTAAATTTCATATCGATGAATTCGCAGTCAGGGCGCCTGAATGGAAACGCCTTAAAGAGCTGTTTTTAAAATTCGAGTTTTCTTCTTTTCTCGGAATGATTCCTTCAGAAAAAGGGACGTCTTACAGAAGTGAGGTTGTCAGTACAAAGGAACAGCTTTCCAATATTCTTTCCTCCGGCAGTTTTAATGAACTCTCCCTTTGCATTTATGGAGATGTGTTTCGGATTTACGGTGCTTTTCCTAAAGGCGTTGCATTCGCCGTAAATGAAGAAACCTGTTACTATATCCCTGTTGCGAACAATGAACCTCAGAGCCTTACGGCAGACGAAGTAACGGGAATTTTCAGGAATTTCCTGTCAGACAATGAAATGACACTTATATGCCATGATCTTAAAAACTTTTTGAGGTATATGGAGATGGAAAGGGCCGATATAAAGGGTGGCGTATTTGACACAATGCTTGCCTCTTATCTTCTAAATCCTAATGCAGGCGAACACTTTTTCGATTCTCTATCCCTTAATTTTCTCGCCCTTAAAAGGGATAAACCGGATAAGAAGGGGGAGGAAGCTTTTGCAGAGTACGTGACAGAGTCGGCAGTCCTTTTGATAAGATTAAAGATTCTTCTCGAAAAAGCGCTCGACAGAGAGGGACTGACCGCTCTTTATAATGACATTGAAATGCCCCTTGTCAATATCTTATACGATATGGAGCGCGCCGGTATAAAAATAGATGGAGAAGCCTTTAAAAAGATGTCCGAAGATTTACATGTTTTGATCGAAAGCATGAAAAACAGGATATACTTTGCAGCAGGGGGAGAGTTTAATATAAACTCACCAAAGCAGTTGGCTGAAATACTCTTTGACCGATTGGGACTGACGCCGATAAAAAAAACAAAGACCGGTTTTTCTACCGATACATCGGTTCTTGAGTCTCTTGCAGATAAGCACTCCCTGCCCGGAGAGGTACTCCATTTCAGGACCATGACCAAATTGAAGAATACCTATATCGACGCTCTGCCTTTGCTCATATCGTCGGATACGGGAAGGCTCCACACTCTCTTTAATCAGGAGGCCACAGCAACCGGCAGGTTGAGCAGCAGTTCTCCTAATCTACAAAACATACCGGTAAAAGGAGAGTGGGGAGAGCGGATAAGGAGAGCCTTTGTCGCGGAGGGGGGAAATTTTCTTGTTTCAGCCGATTATTCACAAATCGAATTACGCATTCTCGCCCATTTGAGTGAAGACAAGAGGCTTATGGAGGCTTTTAAGAGAGACGAAGATATACATAGGCTTACTGCCGCTGAAATATTCGAAACCACAGCCGACAAGGTGACGCCCGATATGCGACGAGTCGCCAAGAGTGTTAACTTCGGCATAGTATACGGAATTTCTCCATTCGGTTTGGCTGAGGCTTTGAAGATAAAGCAGTCCGACGCCAAGAGGTATATCGATATCTATTTTCAAAAATACGAGGGCATAAAGGCTTTTATGAAAGGTGTTGTTAAAGAAACCGAGAAACTCGGTTATTCGATTACAATAACGGGAAGAAAGAGAGCCATCCCCGGGATTAAGAGTAAAAACAAAAATCAAAGAAGCATGGCCGAGAGGCTTGCAATCAACTCGCCGATCCAGGGTTCGGCAGCGGATATTATCAAAAAGGCAATGATACAAATCAGCAATATATTAAAAAAAGAAAGGCTGCGGACCATGATGTTGCTTCAGATTCATGATGAACTGATATTTGAAACACCGGAAGAGGAGTTGCAAAATGTCATGGATATGGTAAAAAAGCAGATGGAAGACGCAGTCGAACTCTTGGTTCCGCTAAAAGCGGATATCGGTTTCGGCAAGAGTTGGGCGGAAGCGCATTGACGGGATTGCTCGGATTAATGAATAGTTGCAATATTTAAAAAAACGATTTGGGAATTCAGAACAGAAGAGTATGAAAATTTTCGGACCTGTTAGGAACACTTATGAAACCTTGTAGAGAGTGTCAACAAATAATATCGGAGCAGGCTGTCATGTGTCCCAAGTGCGGAGTCCCTTATCCGGCCAAAGAAAAATGGGATGGTTGGGGCTTTGAATACAAGTCAAGAGCCATGCTTTTCGGTCTCCCTCTGGTTCACATATCCTTTAAATTTCGTCCCAATCGCATGCCCGTACCGGCCAGAGGGATTATTGCCATAGGCCAGTTTGCCTGCGGTGTTTTTGTCCTTTCCCAGTTTGGAATTGGATTTATCAGTGTCAGTCAATTTACAATTGCCGGGTTCGCCCTGGCCCAGTTTGCAGTGGCATATGCGCTTATTGCCCAAATCGGATTGTATATCCATGAAGGGCGTGGCCAATTAGTGATAAACCTGATGGAATTTATTCAAAGGTTCTTGCTGTGACAGCCCGGAGTGCGCCTCCCTCTCAGGTTCTATCACTCTCAGCAC
Source organism: Candidatus Magnetocorallium paracelense (assembly GCA_029001845.1). GTDB lineage: Bacteria > Nitrospirota > Thermodesulfovibrionia > Thermodesulfovibrionales > Magnetobacteriaceae > Magnetocorallium > Magnetocorallium paracelense. The sequence continues at coordinate 38,570 of JAREWP010000001.1, forward strand.
AAGCACCTGTTTTGGTTCCCCTAATCCTCTCTAACCTCATGAAAAAATCATAAAAAACGCAGAGCAAGCAAACACTGCCGCTATTTCTTTACATAATGTCTGAACCTAAAAACAGCAGTCAGCAGTCAGCTTTCAGCTAAGGAAAGAATTGATGTTATGCCAATAATAAGCTTCACCTTATGGGTGAAAGTGTTTTGAACCATAAAGTGTTGCAATGAAAGAGCTGACAGCTGATGGCTGACTGCTGTTTTTAGGCTGAATTACAGGGGTAAGTTTATAGATATTGACAATCATTATCATCTATGTTGTAATCATCTTACTTGAAGCTGTCTCGGCTGTTCTTAATAACACTCTAAAAAGGAGGGCCAAATAATGACAACAAAAGAGTTATTCAATGAAGGACAACATCTTTTAATTGAAGGCAAATATGAAAACAGTATAGATGCTTTTTCCGGAGCCATAGGAGGCCTGGAAAATAGCGGGCCTTCCAAAGCCGAATGAGGAGGTAATATCCTATTTAAGCAGTTTTAACGATCAGGCTCTTCATTTTAAGAGCAGTATTGGAAGTGACGGCGCAGTCCAGGTACATTGTTAGAAATCGAAACAGACGGAACAGGGAGGCGTGAAACTACCGGCAAGACAACAATAATTTTTTCGTCTCCCATCCGAAGGGGCGTGGAAAGTATAATGCCGGTTTTGTTTTTATGGTATGAATTTTCTTAATTTCCCCTGGTCCGTTTTTTTGGATGTAAAAAATATTATTGACGCCTGCTTTTAAGCATACCCATATTGATTTTGATGGCTTTATAATCCGGGGCTTTTTCCAGCCCCTTTAACCATGTTTTTCTTGCAGCCGACATATCCCCTAAATGGTAGTAACAGGCGCCCAGTCTATTGTATGTTTCAGGTGATGACTCTTCTCCCTGATGATACTCTAATGCCAAAATTAATTGCATTTTCGCTTTCTCCCACATCCTGTACTTATCCATATATAACTTTGCCAAACTCACATTTATCGCAGGATGGGGCGACGGGCAGTAATCTTTGTAGGATTCAATAGTAGATACGGCTTTTTTCAGGTCCCCCTTACCAATATAACAATCTGCGGCATTCATATATATTTCCGGAAAACAGGGAGCAATTTCTCTGGCCTTATCCAAATATTGAAGCGCTTTATCGAAGTGGCCTCTCATTTTATGTTCGAAACCCAAACTTTTAGCAGCCCTATAGTCTCTCGGGTTCAATTCGATTGCTTTTCCAAAATATTCCATTGCTCTCTCTTTGTCGCCTGTTTCTGCATGAAAGTGTCCTAATGAACGATAAATCTGATAAGTAGAATCGTCTATAGGCATGTTCTCTCCCTTACGGAAAAACCTGAGGGCCTGATCATATTTTTTATTCGATAGAAGCGTCTTGCCTGTTAAAGTATATGAATAGGAAGGGTTAATTTTATAAGGATAAGAAGAGGAAAAATAATTAATATTCAAAGCAACCGTTAAAATCGGAAGAAGTGCTGTCATGATTGCAATAATTTTTATGTTCCTCTCTTTAATGCTGCAATAGAAGCTGTAAATAAAGAAAGAAGAGAACATAATCAAAAATGGTATGACCGGTAATCTGTATCGTCCTGATACGAAAAAGAGAATGATCGTACAGGAATAAATGAAAAAAACAGAAACAGGAAGATAAACCGACTCATTTACATTGTTTCTGAATTTTGGGAAAGCAAGAATTATTAAGCCTCCAATTCCGAGAGGCATAACGAGATTGAGTTTCATGAAGGGCAATTTTGCTATGAATGAATACTCCTCAAAGGTTTTATAACTGAAATTTCGAGGGAATTCATAGGAATTGAAAAAAAGTATGCCTTTTTTTACCATGTCCTTTATCCATTTCAGAGGGTTTGATAAAATATAGCTGAAAACTTCCTTTATCCAGAAGCGTGATTGATCCTCAAAAGTCTCTATTCTTTCCTGAGTATAGGGATACATGAGAAGTTCCTCCCACTCAATCCCCGGTCTGAGCGATACGGTTTTATTGATATCCGGATTGTTCCCGATATAGAGATTAATGCCCCCATTGTGAGATAAAAGTACTTTTTCGCCGGCGTATAAATAATTCCTTGCTGCTACGGCCATCACAGGTATCATGACAAAGAGTGTGAATGCCGTTATCACAGTATATCTTTTTGCAGGAGATATCTCTTTAACAAAAAACACCAACCATAACAAAATAAAAGGTAAGCACGGTAAAAAATTGGGAAGCGTTATAATCAGTAATCCGAAAAGAAACCCAGAGAGTATGCTCATCGCAATATACCGACCATTCTTCCTCTGTTTCGATTCACAGGCCCTGATAAACAGTAGAGTACTTGACAGCAAAAGGAAAATGATTAAAACAGGCGGCAAAATTTCCACATTAAATTGAATTATCGGAATGTATAATGCATAAATGGAGGAACTCAATAAAGCCGTAGCACGATTAAATATTTTTCCGGCTAAAAGGTAAAGAAGCAGGAGGTTCAGCAAGTCCAGAGCTACTTGAACCATTTTAACAATATCTGTGGAAAATCCGAAGAGTTTAAAAATGAGCGCTACAAAGTATGAATAAAAGGGTGGGTGAAAGAATGATCCCGGAGGTCCCAAGAAGTTTTTTTCAAGGTAATATTGTGCGTTATCTACATACTCTTTAGAATCTACAATAGGATAGTCGAATATCGGGTTATTCGCTTTCATTTGAAAGAAGTGAGTCATGCGCAAAGAGAAAGCAAGGAGCAGGATTAAAAGTAATATGATTACAGGTGATTTCTTTTTCAATATCTTTACATACTATTTGTAGGCTTCCTGTTCGTGGCGCCCCTTTCCCAAAAGGGCTTTTCGGTTCTAATTTTACATGGATATGTTAGAAAGTTTCAATACAAAAGGAGATAGGGGATTGGTAATAACGGCCGGGTCGGATTCCGGCTATGCAGGTTTAGGCATTTACCAGGGTATTGAGGATTTTTTTTAAAATTAGTTCTTCATCAAAAATACCTGTAATGTCCAGCCGGTGCAGATCCTTTTCTCTTCTGAACCATATAAACTGCCTTTTTGCAAAACGTCTGGTTGCTTTTTTTATGTTTTCCACCGCTTCGTCAAGAGTTATTTCTCCATCCAGATGGCTTTTCATCTCCTTGTAACCGATTGCCTGCATTGGCGTCTGAGAAGGATTTAACTCCATCAGCCGGATCACCTCCTCTTTAAGACCTGAGGCTATCATGATATCTACTCTTTTTTCTATCATTGCATAGAGTTCCTCTCGTTCTCTGACAAGGCATATTTTTATAAATTCATAGGGTAACGGTTTTGTAAGCTTCGATCTTAGTTTAGAAACAGGCGCGCCGCTGCTTATATAGACCTCAAGGGCGCGAATTATTCTTCTTAAATCTCGGGGCGTTACTTTTTGCGCTGTATCGGGATCGACATGCTTCAGCCTTTCATATAAAGAGCCGGGCGTCGACTTCTCGTCGGAGATAAGCCGGTCTCTGATAGCCCAGTCAGTGTCAGGGGCTGAAAAGAGCCCCTCTGTCATGGCTCTTATATAGAGCCCTGTTCCGCCTACGAGTAATGGCGTCTTACCTTTGTTTACGATAGAATCGATTACAGGTCCGACATCTTCGATATATCTCCCGGTGCTGTATGACTCATGGGGTTCGACAATATCAATCATATGGTGCTTCACACCCCTTCTTTCCTCGATTCCCGGTTTTGCCGTGCCGATATCCATGTGTCTGTAAATCTGCATGGAATCGGTGCTGATAATCTCGGTGTCGAAATATTTGGCAAGCATAACGGAAGCAGATGTTTTTCCTACACAGGTAGGCCCGAGGAGGATAACGGGTTTATCGGGTAATATACTCATATTGCAGAATTCTAATGGCAATTAACCTGAAAACAGCAGTCATCACAATATATTCCCATTCCTCCTCGGCCTGTTAATGTGTCAGTTGTTACTTCTGTCCTGCTTGTTTTTCTCTTGATTTTTGTATCTTTTTGTTCCATAATTACTTTACTTACCGGGTGATAGTTTCTGTCCCTTGGCAGCAATATTATAACATCATTCTATTGCCCTTTAAGTGCTTTTTTACACGTTCTTTTTTTAAATCGCTCAACATAGATAACAGACAATTTGAGACATAGGTCTTGAAGCTCTGATACTTATAAAGAAGTACTTTTCAATTTAAGATGCGGTTATATCAATGCCTGAAATATCAAGATTTTTTGGAATCATAATCAGGATGTTTTATGATGAGCATAATCCACCATATTTTCATGCTGAATACTCTGGTAATAAAGCTGTATTTGATTTTGATGGAAATATCATAAAAGGAAGCCTTGTCTCAAGGACAGCAACCAAACTTGTTCGTGAATGGATTGATCTCCATGTACCCGAACTGGAAGAAGCCTGGAAACTGGCAAGAGAAAATAAGGAGATAAATAAAATCGAACCATTTTTTGAATATCAATCTCGACAATTTTTTGTCGATCCGGATGCCCTAAGGGCCTAAGGGGAGGGGGATTGATAATGGCGGCCTGGTCGGATTCCGGTTATGACGGTTTAGGTATATACCAGGGTCAGGGTATTGAGGATTCTTTTTTAAAATAGTTCTTCATCAAAAATACATGTAATATCCGGCAAGTGTATATCCTTTTCTCTTCTGAACCATATAAACTGCCTTTTTGCAAAACGCCTGGGTGATTTTTTTATGTTTTCCACCGCTTCGTCGAGAGTCATTTCTCCATCCAAATGGCTTTTCATCTCTTTGTAACCGATTGCCTGCATTGGCGTCTGAGAAGGATTTAACTCCATCAGCCTGTATGGTTAAGCCGTTATAAATAACTATTATCTAAAAAACAGCAGTCAGCTATCAGCGGTCAGCCATCAGCTAAGGAAAGAATTGATGTTATGCCAATAATAAGCTTCACCTTACGGGTGAATCTGTTTTGAACCATAAAGTGTTGAAGTTAAAGAGCTGACAGTTGTTGGCTGACAGCTAAATGCTGTTTTTAGAATTATAATATACAGAGTGATGGAAGAAGGAAATTTACTCTTTTTTTTCATTGACGCTATAGGATTATTGTATTATTATAATACCGTTGCAGCCGCATCGGTTCATGTTTTAGGGGGACCGGCCTAAATTTCGTGAATTGTCACACCGGACATCGGTTTTCCGGTAACAAGTAATTCGTCAACAGTCTGCAATGCTATATACCTTATCGAGAAAGGAGAATAAAATGGCTGAAGAACAGGACATAAAGTCACTTGAGAGCAATATTAAAAGTTATAAGGCAAATGTGGCTACTGTATTTAAAGGTTCTCTTATATGGGACAGCGATTTGATATTTAAAGGGAGAACTCAAAAAGGCGAGGAGATCGATTACGATGCGAATGTGGAGTGGGGCTGTCAGCCTTCAGAGCCTGTCATGATGAGCCTTGGTGCGTGTGTGGCTACGGATTGTGTTATATTTTTACAGAAGATGAGGGTTGTGTTAAACAGTTTTAAAGTGGATATCACCGGGTACAAAGAGAGAACCGAGCCTCCTCAGTATTTTTCGGGATTTAAAATTATTCTCAATATTGAAGGTGAAAACATTAATGAAAACAAAATGAAAAAGGCGGTTACTCTTTCAATAGAGAAATATTGCGGTATTTACCACTCCCTGAGAAGTGATATAAAGCTTGAAATCGAATATAATGTAAATAATGAAATAAATAACACTCTCACTTTTGAAGGGAGAGAAGGATAATTTTGTAGTACAAAACTGTCGTATGCGACAACATTGTAGTGAGCTCTATGAAAAACTTCCTTATTTCAGATAAGATACTTTAAGGAACGGTTTTTGAATAAAAGGGGAATCCGGCTGTAACGTGCTGAAGATCGATTCTGTAAACAGTTGAACTGTTTACAGAAAGCTGTTTTTGGCGGCGTTCTCTTGTTGATATTTATAAGCGCTCCGGATTTGCAGGTAAGGAGGTACGTTTATGACAGTAATAAAATTTAAACCATATACTTTATCCAACTATAAAAAACTTCCGCAAATTGCAAGGCTTTCCAAGGAGCAAAGGTTTACCATTGAGGTGGTCGGGCATGTATTTCCTTTTAAAACCAATAATTACGTTGTTGAAAATCTGATAGATTGGGATCGGGCTCCTGACGATCCGATGTATCGTCTCACTTTTCCTCAAAAAGGAATGCTTCTTACCAATCATTTCGATGAAATGGCGGAAGTTTTAACGAATTCTTCACCAAGAGAATCAATAGCAGAAACAGCCAATAAAATAAGGTGGCAGTTGAATCCCCATCCTGCCGGTCAATTGGAGTATAACCAACCCAAATTTGAAGATTATCATTTGCAGGGGGTACAGCACAAATATAAGGAAACAGTACTTTTTTTTCCTTCACAGGGCCAGCTTTGTCATGCTTTTTGCTCTTTTTGTTTCCGGTGGCCTCAGTTTGTGGGAATCGAAAAGCTAAAGATATCTGCAGGTGAAGTGGAACCCCTTATCGATTATGTCAGGGCGAATAAAGAGATCACCGATATCCTGATTACCGGAGGCGATCCTCTTGTAATGAGCGCCGGACGCCTCAGGCAACACATAGAGCCTGTCCTGAATGCGAATATCCCCCATCTTGCAACCATTCGAATAGGAACGAAGTCTCTTTCATACTGGCCTTACAGATTTGTAAACGATCATGACACTGACAGCCTGCTTCGGCTTTTTGAAGAAGTACCTAAAAGAGGGAAGCAACTGGCGATAATGGCGCACTTTAACCATCCCAAAGAGCTTAGCACAGATATTGTAAAAGACGCCATAAAAAGAATCAGAGAATCGGGGGCCCAAATAAGAACCCAGGCTCCCATGTTAAAGCACATCAATGACGATTCCGACACTTGGGTGGCAATGCTTCGTGAGCAGGTGCGTCTTAACATGATACCTTACTATATGTTTATTGTTCGAGACACCGGTGCGCAGCACCATTTCGGTGTTCCCCTGGTTAAAGCTATGGAGATATACAAAGATGTATTCAGGAGATTGCCGGGATTGGCCCGCACGATCAGGGGGCCAAGTATGTCGTTTACTCACGGCAAAGCGCAAGTGATGGATATCATGGAGAGAGGGGGGAAAAAGGTCATCATGTTACAGCTACTGCAAGGACGCAATCCCGATTGGGCTTTGAGACCTTTTTTTGCCGAATATGATGAAGAGGCCATTTGGATCGACCAGCTCAAACCGGTGGATGGAAAGGAGAAATTCTTTTTTGAAGAGTAAGCAGAGTCTTTTCCAAACTATTGAATACCAGGTGTTGTCTTAGGGGCGAGTCAAAAATAGCTTAGTATTAAAAGGTGACACCTTAACACCATCTTTGATTGCACTTCAATCGCAAAATCCTCGAAATAGCCCTGCTATGACTGTGGTTTTGCTCAATCAGTGCAACCAAATCCAATGTCAATCCGTCACTTTTAATTACGAACTTATTTGTGACTCAACCCTTAAAACTCTTAAAAACTCAAATACAGTAGTGAATGTTCATGGTGATTTGTGGTCAGTGGTCATTTAAAGATAAAATGAAAGTCTTTTTACAGATCACCGATCCCTGATCCCTGTGAACGGTTACTACAAATGAAAAGGATTTATAATGGAAAATACAACCTATCACAACCCTGATGTAAGTCTGAACCTGAATGTCAGAGGCCTGAAACAGTCCGCTACGATAGCGATTAACGATTTATCGAACAAGCTCATTAAAGAGGGGAAGCAGGTTTTTAAGCTGGGACTTGGACAATCGCCCTTTCCGGTTCCTCATCCCGTTGTCGATGAACTGAAGTCAAACTCTCATCAAAAGGATTATCTCCCTGTTAAAGGGCTTTTGGAATTGAAATCTGCTGTGGCGGATTATTATCGAAGAAGACACAGTATCGAGAGGACTTCAGACGATGTTATCATAGGGCCGGGGTCCAAGGAACTGATGTTTCTTTTACAGCTTGTGTACTATGGCGATCTTTTGATTCCCACTCCCAGTTGGGTGTCCTATGCGCCACAGGCGCAAATAATCGGACGACATATAAAATGGCTTCCCACCTATTTTAAAGATGACTGGTGCCTGGACCCCGATGTAGTGGAATCGTTTTGTAAGAACGATCCATACCGACCCAGGATCATCATCCTGAACTATCCCAATAATCCTACAGGTATGACCTTTAATGAACAAAAGCTTCAAGCTCTGGCTGAAGTCGCCAGGAAATACAGAGTGATTCTTCTGGCTGACGAAATATACGGTGAATTGCACCATGAGGGGAAACACATTTCAATTTCCAGGTTCTATCCCGAAGGAACCATTATAAGCAGCGGTTTAAGCAAGTGGTGCGGCGCCGGGGGGTGGCGATTGGGAACTTTTACATTCCCTGCTTCTTTACATTGGCTGCTGGACGCTATGGCCGCAGTCGCCAGCGAGACATACACCTCCACGAGTGCTCCTATTCAGTATGCAGCCGTACGAGCCTTTAAGGGAACTTTGAAAATGGAGGAGTATCTCAATAAATCGCGGAGGATTTTGAAGAGCCTCGGTCTTTTCAGCGCAAAGAAATTAAGGGAGGCAGGCGCATTGCAACAAGATCCTGCCGGAGGTTTTTATCTTTTCCCGGATTTTAGTCCACTGAAGGATAAGTTAAACAAACAAGGTATTTATTCGAGCGAGGAGTTATGTCAACGCCTTATTTCCGATGCCAGTGTGGCGACTTTGCCCGGTTCTTCGTTCGGACGACAGAGTGATGAATTGACTTTACGATTGGCTTATGTAGATTTTGACGGTTCAAGAGCCCTGGCTGCTGCTGATCAGATACCTCCTTACATGGATATTGATGAAGATTTTATCAGAACCTATTGTGGAAATACAGTAAGTGCAATTGAAAACATGTGTGACTGGCTAAAAAGTTAGTCCAAAATATTGTGTGGTAATTATGAGTGAAATGTTGTGGAAACCATCTGCTGACCAAATTGCAAAAACAAATATGTCCGCTTTTATGCAATTTGTAAAAGAGAAACATGGAAAAACCTTTCAAGGTTACGATGACTTTCATTTATGGAGTATAGAAAATATTGAATCCTTTTGGGATTCTTTTTTGGAATTTACCGATATAGTCCATGACGGTTCCTCCTATCATGTACTCGATACTCACAAGATGCCCGGGTTTCATTGGTTTTCCGGTTTGAAATTGAATTATGCAGAGAATATACTGAACAGGGAGCATAAGGGAACGGCAATCGTTTCTATTATCGAGCACGATCCGGATAAGGAGAATTTTGAAAATTTCAAAGCGGAATATAGTTTCATGGAATTATATGACCTTGTTTTTAAATGCATTGAAGGCCTGAAAAGAGAGGGTGTGCAAAAAAATGATTTTATTTCGGGCTACCTGGCGAATATCCCTGAAGCGATCGTTTTAAGCCTGGCCTGCTCTGCTATCGGCGCTGTTTGGACCAGTGCTTCTCCCGATTTCGGCCTGGACGCTCTATATGATCGTTTTAGTCAAATCAAACCTAAGCTTATGTTTGCTTCCACTCACTACCGTTACAACCAAAAAACACATTATACAACAGAGGTAGTCAATGAACTGGCTAAAAGGATTCCTTCCATTGAGAAAGTTATTGCCATTCCCTATCCTGTCGGAGAGGCGCCACATACAGGTAACATGGAGTGGGCCGAGTTTTTGAAAGACAATGGTAACGATATTTCGGGCGGAGACGGAGTTTTTACCATGCTTCCATTCGATCACCCGCTGTATATCCTTTTTTCTTCCGGCACTACCGGTGCGCCGAAATGCATTGTTCACGGCGCCGGAGGAACGCTCTTACAGCACAGAAAGGAGCTTCAACTGCACTGTGATTTGAAAGAGAACGACAGATTGCTCTTTTTTACGACAACAGGCTGGATGATGTGGAACTGGCAGCTCTCAGCTCTCTCTCTCGGCGCCACGATATGTCTTTTTGACGGTAACCCCGGTTTTCCCTCTCTGACTTCGATTTGGAAAATTGTCAATAAGCTTTCTGTGACTCATTTCGGGACAAGCGGTCGCTTTTTAGAGAGTTGCATGAAAGCGGAATATCAGGATGCCTTTAAGCAAATCGGTCCTTTACCTGCTTTATCGTCCGTTCTCTATACAGGCTCTCCCCTTTCTCCAACAGGTTTTTATTGGCTCTACAACACGATTAAAAAGGATCTTCAACTTTCAGGCATTTCAGGCGGCACGGACATTATCTCATGTTTTATCTTGGGAAATCCGAATTTACCTGTTTTTGCAGGTGAGATTCAATGCAAAGGTTTGGGGGTGGATATAAGAGCTTTTAATGAAGAGGGGCAATCGGTTGTCAACTCTCCGGGAGAGCTTGTATGTCTGAAACCGATTCCTTCCATGCCTGTCGGTTTTTTGAATGATCAGGACAACAAAAAATATTATAATGCCTATTTCAGTGACTATCCGGGAGTGTGGACACATGGCGATTACATAGAGTTTACGGAAAATAACGGAATTATTGTGTACGGACGAAGCGATGCAACTCTGAATCCCGGAGGCGTTCGTTTAGGAAGCGGTGAGATATATTCGGCTTTGGATCATTTGGAATTTGTAACAGGCGCCGTGGCTGTCGGATGGGCGCCGCCGGGCAGATCGGATGAGGTTATCGTCTTGTTGCTTACGATTCGAGGCATGTCCGAGCCGGACTCTGAGTGCCTTAATACGATAAAAAGGACAATTAAAGAGAAGCGTTCCCCCAGGCACGTTCCTCAGCATATATTTAAGATTTCCGAAATTCCTGTCACCAGAAGCGGTAAAACCGTAGAGTTGACTGTAAAAGCGATTTTCGCCGGTAAGCCCGTAAAAAACAAACATGCTTTGGCGAATCCATATGTTTTAGAGGAGCTGGAACGAATCAGAGACAGACTGTTAAAGAGCTATAAAAACAGCATTTAGCTGTCAGCTCTTAAATTGCAACACTTTATGGTTTAAAACAGATTCACCCGTAAGTTGAAGCTTATTATTATTGGCATACCAATGTCATTAACTTAAGGAGCAAAGCACCTTAGCTGAAAGCTGACAGATGACTGCTGTTTTCAGGATAATATTTACCCCCCGTAAGTAACAACCTTGAACCGGCTTAAAGCTTGCTGCTGTTTTGCACGATAGTCTATTTCAATTTCACTGCCGGCAAGCGCTTTAGTTTCTGAGTTCTGGGATCTATTTCTATTCCAACGGATTCAAGGGCTGTCACACCCAATATCGGTTCTGCATCGTCCGGCCCGAATATGACGGTTCCAAAAGTAAAATCTCCCATAAATTCGATCTCTGCGCCTCCAACCTTGTATGACACGCGAGAACCATCAGCCAGCTCGAACTCTCTGATTCCTCTGGATTCTATTCCTATTTCCTTTAAATACTTTCCCGGTACTAATGTGTCATAAGCGCCGGTATCAACAAGAAATAATCCTTCCCAATATTTATTTATATCGGAAGGATTCTTTATACTCACGGTAACATGAATCATTCCCATATGAATTCTCCTTTTGTTTTTTTCAACGAGCTCCTTAGGCGTTCTGTATATTCATTATTTTTGAATAATTCCCTTGAAGATGTCAATTTCAGTTCAATGTCATTAACTTAAGGAGCAAAGCCCCTTAAATTAATGACATTGATTGGCATAATATCAGTTCTTTCCTAAGCTGAAGGCTGACTGCTGTTTTCAGGATAATATTTACCCCCCGTAAGTAACAACCTTGAACCGGCTTAAAGCTTGCTGCTGTTTTGCACTATTATTTAGTTGAGGGTTGACAGGCAGGGTTAGTCTAAAAGTCGATCCTTTTCCCGGAGAGCTCTCGACTTTTAGCTTCTCTTTTGTTTCTTCTGAGAGCTCCAACCTGTCAAAACTCTCTATTAACTTAAAAAGTTTTGTGTAAAATTTTTTTATATTTCCAATGTTGGATTTTACAAAACCGAGAGGATTGTTTATCTCATGGGCTATGCCGGCCACCAACTGATCGAGGGAAGCCATCTTTTCGGACTGTATCAATTGCTGCTGACTCTCTTTAAGCTCTCTATTGCTGCTTTCCAGTTGCAAGATCAGTTTTTCCCGTTTGCTTTCTACTGAACACTGTTGCCGTAATTAATAGTTTAGACACAGCCCCCTCCAATGTTTCGTTCGATTTGTTTTATTATCATTGTAACAGAAATATCCAAAAAAGTATGTAGGTAAAACACTGATTTTTCTGTAGGAATAATACCTACAAAATTAGATGAAGAGAGATTTTTTTATTGTCACTTTTTAGCCTTATTTATAAGGATTTTGAGCATTTAGAAATGTGCTCCGACTTTTCAGTTTAAACTGTTAGAGCAGCGACAATTCTCCAGCTCCCTCTCCCCTCAAGGATGAACATAATACACACTTGACTCCGCGATCGATAATCAGTATACTAAAGAGATGCGAGTATGCGGTCAAGAATTTACGAATAATATAATAGAGCAAATAAACAATAAAATAATAGAAAAACCGGATATATCGAGACGAGCGTTGTCGAGAGAAGTCTGTAAATGGCTTGATTGGCGAACAAGCAAAGGAGGTTTTCAGGAAGGCAGTTGCCGAAAAGCATTGGCTGAATTGAATCGGAGAGGAGTGTTGAG
>JAREWP010000009.1 GCA_029001845.1 Candidatus Magnetocorallium paracelense
CCTTCACGATTTCACTATTCCTTTTACCAATAATCAGGCAGAGCAGGATATTCGCATGATGAAAGTACGACAGAAAATCTCAGGTTGCTTTCGTACTTACAATGGTGCCCTCTATTTTGCCCGTATCCGCAGTTATATCTCTACTGTCAGAAAACACAGCCAGGATATTCTCTCTTCTATTTACTATGCCTTGCTCTCTAATCCCTTTATACCTTCATATACTTAATGTCACATATTTATACCTGAGTAGTTACCATTTTTTTAGTATAATGAAAATATAAAACTCCAATTGAGGCTGTATTTTCACAAATGAAAACAAAAGATTTCTCATCAATGGCAGGTACCTACATCAAGCAGGCAGAGGGATTTAAAGCTTTTGTTCCCATTGACTTACTCCTTTTTTATTGTATCTGGCATTGTATTTATTAAGCAGTAAAAAAAATACTTCCTGTCCATTTTTAAAGAGTTTTTTTCATGGATAATCGTACTCGTGAAACATAAACCTAAAAAAAGCTGTCAGCGGTCAGCTGTCAGCAACCAGCTAAGAAAAATCAAAGCGTTCTGATAAATACAGTACTCACCTAAAGTGATATGCCGGTTATTATGCAAAACGTTGAAAACAGAGGGCTGATAGCTGAATGCTGATAGCTGAATGCTGTTTGTAGAATAAATTATTATAGTAGTCATCACATAAAGAGTCGCTTCATTATGTAACTTTCGCTCATTACAACTCATTCTCTTTGTATGTGGAGCCGTTTCGTTTTTGACTGATTTTGTGGTAGAATAGCGACTTATGAAAATCAGCCGTTCAACGAATTCCCATATTGTAATAGAAGGCTCTGAAGGAATGGTTACGGCTCACCATCGTGATGCAGCGAGAATAGGAGCAGAGGTTCTTCAAAAGGGAGGAAACGCCGTAGATGCCGCCGTAACATCCGCCTTTGCCATAGGAGTATTGCTGCCTGTCTGGAGTGGTATTGGCGGAGGAGGAGTGATGGTTGTCCGACTCGATGAAAGAGAGGGCGGTGCTATTAATTTTACTATGCAGGCGCCTGCTCTTGCCGGGGAAGATATGTATGTTCTCGAAGAGAAACGAAAGATCAACCCTGTATCGCGACGCTTTTCCTTTCCTGCCGTTCGTGACAACGCCAATACGGAAGGCTACACATCGATTGCAACACCAGGTGCATTGGCCGGTCTTTGTAAGGCTCTTGAAAAATGGGGCACTATCGATTTGGACCAGGCCCTGCAGCCGGCGATCGAATTGGCCGAAAAGGGCCACCTTGTAGGTTCCACATTCGTTTTGGAGTTACTCGATTACTCCGATGTGCTTACAAAGCACGAGCTTAGCGCCAAACTCTTTTTTCCTGACAATATGCCCTTAAAATTGGGCGCCAGATTGATACAGGCCGACTATGGAAAGACCCTTAAAAAGATTGCAAAAGAGGGTAAGGAGGTTTTTTATCGAGGTGAAATAGCAGAGTTGATTTGCCATGATATAGAGAAAAAGGGAGGTTTCCTCAGATACGAGGACATGGCTCAATATGAACCTGTTGTTTATGACTCTCCGTTATCCATATCTTACCACGGTTTCGATATCTCTACAGTACCCGGTCCTTGCGGAGGACCTACGGTTTTAGAGATTTTAAATATTTTAAAAAACTTCGATCTCTCATCAATGAAGCCTCAAGACCCCGATTACCTGCATATCCTGATCGAGGCCCTCAAATTGTCGGGAGTTGATCGTTTTACTTTTCTTGGTGACTCTGCCATTACCGGCTTTCCAATTGAAGTACTAACGACATCGGATTACGGAAAGTCCAGAGCAGAATCGATAAACAGGAATGAAGCGGGACAATTCGAAGCAGGTGACCCATGGAGATTTTCTCATTTGTCAAAACCTGAAAATTTCCCTCTCCCCGCCGGTCTTTCGCCGGATAAAGGGACCACCCATATTTCTGTTGTAGACAAACGGCGTAACGCCGTATCTCTGACTCAGACAAACCAGGTCTTTTCAGGCGTATTAAATCCCGGAGTAGGCGTTATGATGAATAGCGGAATGGGTTGGTTTTGCCCGATACCGGGAACTGTAAACTCTCCAAAGCCCCGGGCATGGTGCCTTAACAACATGGCGCCTGTTATCGTATATAAGGACGGTCAGGTCAAGCTGGTGGCAGGCGCATCCGGAGGCAGGCAGATATTGTCCGCAATGGCTCAGGTGATTATTAATTATATTAATTTCAATATGCCCTTACAGGCGGCTGTCGAGGCCCCGAGACTCCACGTAGAAACTGACGATCCGATGATCGATCCCCGTTTTGGAGAAGATGTAACGGAAGAATTGAGACGTCGTTGTCATAATGTTTTCAACGCGCCCGAGGTTTTTCTCCTGTGGCCCTTTGGTGAACCAAACGGAATTTGCGTGAAAGGACGAAATCTCTTCAGCGGAGTATCCCCCCTTGCAAAACCCGGTCACGGGGCGGGATACTAAAATAATTATGAAAATTATCATAGATAAAATCGCCTCTGTAACGAAACACTGTCAATTACCGTCTGAAGTCGAACTTTCCGAAAAGGTGCTGTCAGCGGAAGGTGCTGTTTTGTGCGTGCATGTTCTTAACGAAAAGAAGGTATATAACAAACTCGAGCTCGTTACCGGCAGGCTTGCGACAGTGCAAAAGGGTGATATCATTGCCGTGGCCTTAGGTTCCAGAAGTGCTTTAAAGGGATATGTCGGTTCCGTACCGAAGAGAATCGGGAAAGGCGATATCATACAGCTTTTAAATCTCGGCGGCGTTGCCGGCGTACTTGAAAGCGCGAATCTTACGGAAGTGGGGCGAGCCTTTGATCTCGAAGTTCTCGGTGCTGTTTTAAGAAATGACAAAATAGTCAATATCAAGGATTACGCCGTCTATTCTCCTCAGAACGGGCTGGATAATGCAACACCGCTGATTCTCATATCGGGAACATGTATGGATTCCGGTAAAACCACAGTGGCCTGCGAAATCATAAAATTCGCCAACAGAGCGGGATACAGGGTGCATGCCGCAAAGATGGCCGGCGTTGCCGCCCTGAGAGACACGGAAAATATGTCCGATCACGGAGCCAAGCTGACAACCTCTTTTTTGGATGCAGGTCTCCCTTCTACAGTTGGGGCGGAAATCTCGCTGCAATGTACAAAGGGTGCGATTAATTATCTGTCAAAGGGAAATCCCCATTTTATTATTATAGAGCTCGGTGATGGTATTTATGGCGAATACGGTGTCAGTGCGATCCTTGAAGATCGAGAGATAGGAGAGAATATTTTATGCCATATCGGCTGCGCCCACGATCCCGTGGGCGCGCTGGGACTTACGGATTATGGTGAAAAAATCGGCAATCCCTTTCATATAATTTCTGGTCCGGCTACGGACAACAGCGTGGGGATTAAGTTTATAGAAAAAAATTGCGGCATACCGGGAATTAATGTATTTAACAAGCCGGAAAAATATCTGCCCATTATTGAAAAAAGGTTGAAAAATGGAAAAAATTAGAGCCGCCCTTGTAGGCGCCACCGGTTATACGGGAAACGAACTCCTGCGCATATTATTGCCTTCTCGGGAAGTCGAATTTACGACTCTCACTTCGGAGACTCATCAGGGTAAGAGAATAGCCGATGTCTGCCCTCAGTTGTCCTCCTTTTCTTCTCATACATTGGTTTCCTTTTCAGAGGAAATTTGGGAAAATAACGACGTTGTTTTTCTTGCTCTGCCCCATGGCGAAGCTCAGGAGAGGATAAAAACGGACAGGCAGCTCCCCAGGATTATAGATCTTTCAGGCGATTTTCGTTTAAAGAATCTTGAGGAGTTCAGGGAATTTTACGGTTTTGATCACAAGAATCCATCGCTTGTGGATGGCTTTGTTTATGGTCTTCCCGAGTTGAATCGCGAAGCTATTAAAAAGTCGCGTTTTGTATCCAATCCCGGTTGTTTTGCAAGCGCATCCATTCTGGGACTGATTCCCCTTACAGAAGGGAATCATATTCTACATGCCTTTATATCGGGATTTACCGGTTCCAGCGGCATAGGCAGACAACCTAAAATCGGCGCTCACCATCCTGTGAGAAATCACAATATTAAGGCCTATAAAGTAGGCGACCACCAACATCTGCCGGAAATTCAACAGGCTCTGAATTTCAGATCTATTGAATTCGTACCCCACTCCGCGCCCTTAACGCGCGGAATTTTTCTCTCAGTTTTTGTAGAGCTGAAAGAAAAATTAAATCCCCGTGACCTTGACAGTATTTATAATGAGAGATATGATTCAGAGCCTTTTATTCGAATTCGTAAAAATGTGGAATTAGCCGAAGTTACGGGATCGAACATGTGCGATATATCAGTGAAACTCATATCCTCCAATTATGCCCATATAAGCGTTGCACACGATAATCTGGTAAAAGGAGCGGCAGGTACGGCAGTGCAAAATCTGAACATTATGTTTGGAAGAGACGAGACTGCCGATCTGGACCATTTGTTACCGCTTTATCCTTAAAAGGGAGTAGATATATGGATTCGTTAGAAAAGATTGCCGACAAATATCTTATTAAGACCTATGCTCAGTGGCCGATAACCATTGTTAAAGGTAAGGGGAGTTGGGTATGGGATTCCGATGATAAAAAATATCTCGATTTTTACGGAGGCCATGCCGTCGCCCTGCTCGGACACTCTCCCGCTACCGTAGTAAAGGCCATAAACGAACAGGCAGAAAAACTTTTATTCTATTCCAATATCGTTCAAATCGAGCCTGCCATAGAGTTGGCAGAAAAACTCGCCCAAACACTTCAACCTGAACGGTATCAGCTATACTTTTGCAATCACGGTGCTGAAGCGAACGAAACGGCATTGAAAATAGCGCGTAAGCTGACAGGCAGAAAACAGATCGTCGCCTTTGAGAATTCCTTTCACGGAAGATCGATGACAGCCCTTGCAGCTACGGGAATTCGCAGTTATCACACTTTTACTCCCGATTTTCTCGATTACACAACCTTTGTCAAATGGGGAGATATGGAAGGCCTGAAAGAGGCTGTAAACAATAATACAGCCGCCGTTTTAGCGGAGCCGATTCAGAGCATAGGCGGCGTAAATACAGCGGATGGGGAGTTTTTCAGGTCATTGGAGAATCTCTGTAATCGACATAAAACCTGTTTAATCTTCGATGAAGTGCAGACAGGCGTGGGAAGAACGGGAACATGGTGGTATGCAGAGGCATGTCATGTTAAACCCGATATCATCACCACAGCCAAAGGACTTGCCGGCGGTCTGCCCATAGGCGCTGTTTTAGTGAAAGAGGAGCAGGCAAAGGAGATTAAAACAGGCGATCTCGCCACCACCTTCGGAGGCAATCCCGTTGTATCGGCAGCGGCCGTGGCTGTCATGGAGACCATTATCGAGAATAACCTCCTTGAACATGTGCAGAGAGAAAGCTTGCGGTTTCAGGAAAGATTAAGAGAAATCCCGGGCGTAGAAGAAGTCAGGGGCGCAGGTTTTTTATTGGGAATCGAAACAAATGCGCCTGCCGGAGAAGTAACAGGAAAGCTGAGGAGTCGCGGCGTTCTTGCCGGAACATCGCTAAAACCGAATACAATGCGTATTTTTCCGCCTCTAAATGCTTCAAGGGAGGAAATCGATTATTTTACAGAAACGCTGGCAGGTGTTTTGTAACTTTTTTTTAAATCGGAAATACTCGGAAAATTTATGGAAGCATTAAAAAAATATTATATAAGAAAGTTTTACGGTAAAGTATTTGTCCTTAAATTCGGAGGAGAGATCCTTACCAATCCCTCTCGTCTGAACAATATCCTTCTCGATGTAAAGGAGTTGTGGGAAAACGGAATAAAAATCGCCATTGTTTACGGAGGAGGGCAACAAGCTGACGAACTCACCCGTAAATTGGGAGGAAAGGTTCAGAAGATAGACGGGCGACGCATTACCGGCGAGATCGACCTGGAAGTTATAAAAATGCTTTATGGCGGTCTTTTGAGTCTGGAACTTTTAGGGGCGATCAGACGGTTGGGCATAAAGGGAGTGCGCGTATCTGCTTTGGACGGAGACTTAATTGTCGCGAAAAAACGGCCTGTAACTACTATTGATTACGGTTTTGTAGGGGATATTGAAAAGGTTAATCCCGAAATCCTGATTAAGACGATGCGAGACGGTTATATCCCCGTTATTCCCGCCATAACGGCCGATAAAGATGGTAATGTGCTAAACACAAACGCCGATACGATTGCTACCAACGTAGCAGGCGCCCTGAAAGCGGAGAAATTGATCTTCTTCTCCAATACAGACGGTGTAATGGCCGAAGGGAAGCTGTTGTCCGTACTTACAACGGAGGAAGCATTACAGTTAATAGACGAGCAAAAGATCACCGGTGGAATGATTGTAAAGGTAACCAATGCCATGGAGGCCCTTAAAGCAGGCGTGCTGAGAGTACAGATTATTAACGGTATGAGTCCCCATTCGCTCCTTAAGGAAGTTCTTACCGATAAGGGCGCCGGCACGATGATACTTCAGCCTGTAGAGGAGAAGAGGTATCAAAAGGAGATTCAGGAAGAGTTCAAACGTATTTCCACGGTGGAACTCTTACAAGAGCTGGTTTCTATTCCAAGCCCCAGCGGGCAGGAAGAGATGGTCGTTAAATTTCTCCTGAAATATCTGAAACAGCATTGCAGCCATGTATATATCAGAGATCGAAATATATGGGCGGTAAAGGGCGACGGCAAGAAGGTTTTATTGTTACAGGCCCATATCGATACAGTACCTGTTGTAAGCGGCTGGCAGGGAAATCCATTTGAACCCCTTGTTTCCGGTAATCGTTTAACCGGTTGCGGGGCAGCTGAGAATAAGGCAAGTGTCGCCGCCTTTGTTCATGCTTTTTTGGACTTGGAGTGTCCTTCAGACTGTCAGGTCGTACTTGCGCTTACCTGCGAAGAGGAGAGAGGGGATCAGGGTTTACAGCGGCTGCTATCGGACCTGCCTGTACCGAATGCCGCGATTATTGGCGAACCTACGGGTATGGAGATTCGGACCGGTCACAGAGGAAGAGTGGTCCTTGAAGGAAATGTGCATACATCGGGCGGGCATACGGCCTTTGCTCAGCGGGAAGAGAATGCCGTTATTGCGGCAATGGAAGCTGTTAAAAAAATCGAGCAGCTCTCTCTGCCGGAACATCCTTTAATGGGAAAAGCCGGCTGGCAGGTAAGTTATTTTGAAGCAGGTGTGCCCGAACAGTACAATATCGTACCTAACCATGTGGTTTTTCAAATAGAAGGTCGCACCGTACCGGGAGTAAAAAACAGCACATTAATAGAAAAGGCGCAAAGTGTTGTGGATTTTCCTTTAAAAGTACTGATTAATCAGGCAGAGGCGAAAATCGTTTCCCCTGACGAAAAGATTGTAATGGCGGCGAAAAAAGCCCTAAACAGAGAAGAGCTTTGTACTGCCGGAGATTTGACGGATCTACATTGCCTGGAATGCCCGGGCATTATTTTCGGTCCCGAAGGCGGGAACATACACAAAGGAAACGAGTGGGTCAATATCGATTCCATGGAAAAGGTGGAAAATATCCTGCCGATGATTATTAAGAATTATTTTACCGCTTGTGATTAGTCTTAGATGTATAGACAATCGTCAATCGTCAATCGAAAATCGTCAATTTAAAAAGTTTCCTATTACCTATAACGCCGGCTCCTCAATAAACATTTTTTTCGCAACCTTGCCTATGGTGAAGGTTGCGAATGAATCGGTGGCGCCCCCTATGACTCCGCCCAACAGAGGGATGCCCCTTCCGAGAAGGACGCCTCCTTTTTCCACGAACCGCGCAAGCAATCGGGTGCTTACGACTTGATGAATATGTATGATAATGTGTGTTGTCAGTTGTTTGAGCGTTTCCTGACTAAGCGCCGCTCCAAGCCTGATCCCCACATCCTCCATTATATCCTTTGCCACATTACCGCATAAACAGATAAAGATCAATGTCCTCACTCTCTCGTCGTAAATATTATGCCCGCCCATGTGAGCGATGGCTGCAATCATTCGAATATGAAAGTACATGGCGGCCATAATGCTCGCCGGCAAAGCAAAGGCCATCGTCGACAATCCGCCCAAACCGGACAGAAAACCGGAAGTACCGCATTTTAAAACCTGTACCTTTATTAAAGAGTCGACATTCTCTGATAACGATCCTTTTTTGTTCATAAAACCTTCCGCCAATTTCACTGCCGAATGTGAGCCCGTAACTCCGATAACCGCCTTATCATAGGCCCAGTTAAACGCCTTTATTACAGACTCTTTATCCGGTTTTTTTCTTTTCTTAAACATATTTTACCGAGCACAGGGGGAAGGGATGGCTCTATACCCTGATTTAGTTTCTTCTAATGTTATTAAATATCTCACTATTTAATATCTACTTGTATATCTTTTCGGCATGAAATAATAACTAAAAAAGCATTTAGCTGTCAGCCATCAGCTTTTTTATTGGAGTACTTTATGTTTCAAAACACATTAATCCCTAAAGTGAAGCTTATTAGTGACATAATACTAGAACTTTCATAAGCTGAAGGCTGAACGCTGATAGATGACTGCTGTTATAAAGATAATAGTTTCTACTTTATATTCATATTTTACTAAATTATAAAAGTAACTCTCAATACTTAAGCAGATATGTTGCGCTATCAATAAAATTTATAACAACACTTCGTAATAGAGAAAGATATGTGACATCCTGATGTACAGCCTCCATAGGTATGTATCAGTCATCTCTCCTCTATTGTCATCTGTTGTTTTAATTGCCTTCTATTCTTACATAAGGCTCTTCTCACCCTCTGAACCTGCCCGCCAAAGAAACCGGCATCAGCTTTTTGCATAACTGATTGTAAAATAATGGCAAATTTCACTGTGATCGTATTTAATAACGGAAAGGAAGCGGTTTTTCCATGAAAATAATGGCGTGAATATGATATTTTATAAGGGATCATGTATCTGAGGTCTGTTTTTGCAAATAGTTGTAGAAGATATCTGTTAAGCTTTCTATCGGGGCATTGCAGTTTATACCCTGTAAAATAAACAGCAAAACAGCCACTTGTCTTAAACTGACCACTAGATACTATTCCTGTTATGAAGAAACATGAAGCAAAATATCTCAAAGATTACAGACCTCCCCATTATCTCATAGATAACATTGACCTTTCCTTTGAGCTGGGTGAAGAATTCACTACAGTCAGATCTAAACTCACTGTACGCAAAAACAACAATATGCCTGACGCCTCCCCCCTTTTTTTAAACGGTCCGGATATGGAACTCCTCTCCATATCGATTGACGGAGAGGCTCTGGCGGAACCTGAGTTTACGATCGAAAGCGCCGGGCTTACTGTTTACAAAACATCTCCCCTTTTTACACTGGACACAACTGTAAGACTTCAGCCCCAAAACAATACATCTCTGGAGGGTCTGTATAAATCGGGAGATATCTTTTGCACGCAGTGCGAAGCCGAGGGGTTTAGGAAGATTACCTATTTTATAGACCGCCCTGATGTGATGCCCAGATTCACATGTACAATAACTGCTGACAGAGAAAAGTATCCGGTGCTGCTTTCAAACGGAAATCCCGTTGACAGTGGTGAGTCCGAAGGGAATCGACATTGGGTCAAATGGGAGGATCCCTTTAAAAAACCTTCTTACCTCTTTGCCCTTGTCGCCGGTGATCTTGTCTGTATTGAAGACAGCTTTACAACTTCTTCGGGCAGAGAGATCGCCCTTCGTATTTATGTCGAAGAGATGAATGCCGGTAAATGCGATCATGCAATGTCCTCTCTGAAAAAGGCTATGAAATGGGATGAAGAAGTTTATGGCAGAGAGTACGACCTCGATATTTATATGATAGTCGCTGTCAACGATTTTAATATGGGCGCAATGGAAAACAAGGGGTTAAATGTCTTTAATTCGAAGTACATTCTGGCAAGCCCGGAGAGCGCTACCGATGCGGACTTTCAAGGCATAGAGGGAGTGGTTGCCCATGAGTATTTTCATAACTGGACAGGAAACAGGATTACCCTGAAAAACTGGTTTCAGTTGAGCCTGAAGGAAGGACTTACTGTTTTCAGGGATCAGGAATTTTCCTCCGATATGGGATCAAGATCGGTTAAACGTATTGCCGATGTAAGGAAATTGAGGGCCTTTCAATTTCCCGAAGACGCAGGACCTGCCGCTCATGCGGTGAGACCTGAGTCCTATATCCAGATGAATAATTTCTATACCCACACGGTTTATGAAAAGGGCGCAGAAGTGATTCGCATGATCCATACCATACTCGGTAAAGAGGGTTTCAGAAGGGGTATGGACCTCTATTTCGAACGTCACGACGGCGAGGCCGTTACAACAGAGGATTTTGTAAGTTGTATGGAAGAGGCCGGCAGCACTGACTTATCACAATTCACCAGGTGGTATTCCCGGGCCGGAACTCCTAAAATAATAATCAACGGAAAATATGACCCCGAAAGCAGGACATATACATTACATATGAAGCAATACTGTAACGCAGGTTCAGGTGAAGAGAAACAGAAACCCTTTCACATACCAATCGCTCTCGGTCTGTTAGACAATAACGGAAATGAGATCCCGCTGAAACCGGAAGAAGATAGAAAGAGTCAGGGGACCACGATTATATTGAATCTTAAAAAGGAGGAAGATGACTTTACATTTACAAGCGTGCCCGATAAACCGATTCCTTCGATATTACGAGGGTTCTCCGCTCCTGTAAAGCTCAAAATCGACTATTCCGACGCAGAGCTCCTCTTTCTTCTTGCCAACGATAAAGACGAGTTCAACCGCTGGGACGCCGGACAGAAACTCTATTCGAAAATCCTCCTTGCACTGATATCCGACTATGGGAAAGACAAGGAATTGAAACTCCCCGATTCTCTTATAGAAGCATTCAGGAGAACTCTGTTGAATTCGAGCCTCGATAAAGCTCTCATTTCTCAGGCTCTGACCCTTCCGGGGGAGACAGAAATCGGTGACATGTCCGATATTATAGATGTGGAAGCAATACACGAAGTCAGGCGTTTTATTTTAAACCGGATCGCCTCTGAACTGAAAGACGATTTCCTTCGTATATATAATGAGAATAAAGAAACCGGGGCCTACGAGACGGATCAGCTCTCCATTGCAAAGAGACGCATAAAGAATCTTGCCCTCGCTTATCTGGGAACTCTTGAGACAAGAGAAGCGATAGATATAATATTCGGCCAGTTCAAAAAAGCAAACAATATGACAGACACATTGGCTGCATTTTCGATCCTTTCAGATATAGAGTGCAGTGAAAATAAAGAGGCAGTAGATCTGTTTTATCAAAAGTGGAGTTCCGATACCCTTGTTCTCGATAAATGGTTTGCAATTCAGGCAGGCTCACGCCTGGCCGGTACATTTGACAGAGTGCTGGAATTGTTGAACCATAAGGATTTTTCTCTGAGAAATCCGAATAAAGTGAGATCCCTTATCTCGGTGTTCTGCGATCAGAACCAGTTCCATTTTCATCGTATTGACGGAAAGGGATACGAGTTTCTTGCAGATCATGTCATAATTTTGAACAAAAGCAATCCTCAAATAGCTGCCAGGATGGTTGCGTCTTTTAACCGGTGGAAAAAGTTCGACCCCCAAAGAAGAGGATCAATGAAGTCTCAACTTGAAAGAATAGTCTCCTCACCGGATTTATCTGACAATGTATATGAAATAGTTTCAAATGCTCTGAATTAGAGTAAAAGGAGGAAGAATGTTTTCCCTCCCGATGAATAGGATTTTATGAGACCCCTCAGGGGCATATCAAAATTCTTCAACAAAATTTACTGCACGATCCGGCCCGGTGAGCATATGTCCACAATCATGCTCGCCCTCTTTGTCGGCACTGTAAGTGGCAGCGCAAATATCCTTTTCAGGACCATTCTGGAGTTCGCCAAGGAAAAAATATTTATTGAAGGCCAACATTTTCTCCATATAGGCGAAAATATTACTTCAAGACTCGCCATGCCTTTACTTCCTGTCTTCGGCGCCATTCTTTTGATCGTTTTAGCTAAAATATTTTCCAATGAGGTGTACGGTTATAACTTTCATAATTTTCTTGAAAATGTAAATCTAAAAAGCGGTATTATAAATTTCAAAACCGTAATTCTTAAGATGATTGCCCCTGCCATCACTATCGGATCAGGAGGTTCGGCGGGAGTAGAGGGCCCTACGGCTCAGATAGGCGGCGGCATCGGTTCTCTTACAGGGCAATCCCTCCGTTTTTCCGGAAAGAGGATCACTCTCCTTATAGCGGCAGGTTCGGCAGGCGCCATAGCCGCCACCTTTAACGCACCGATCGCAGGCGTTATGTTTGCTATGGAGATCATACTGCTCGGTAATTATGAACTCATGTCCTTTGGCGCCGTCGTTGTATCCGCCGGCATGGCCACAGCGGTTTCCAGAAGTTACTACGGAGCGGACACTCTTTTTAAAGTACCCCAATATGAAATTATCGGAATAATTGAGACACCCTTTTATTTGCTTTTAGGGTTGTTTACAGGCATATTGGCCGTAATTTATATAAAAGTTTTTTACAAAGTAAAGGACCGTTTTGCAGCTCTTCCTGTAAACCAACACCTGAAACCGGTTATTGGCGCATTTATGGTAGGCGTTATAGGGATTTTCTTCCCGCAGGTTATGAGTGACGGCTATGAATATATAACGGACTCCCTGTCCGGTCATTACGGTTTTTTACTCCTTCTAAGCCTCGTCTTTATTAAGATTTTTGCTACATCGCTGACCTTGGGCTCAGGAGGCGCAGGCGGTGTGTTCGCGCCTGCTCTCTTTATTGGCGCCATGGCCGGTGGTGCTTTCGGCCATATTGCGAATCACTTTTTTCCTGCCTATACATCGCAACCGGGGGCTTACGCTACTGTGGGAACAGGAGCGTTTCTGGCCGCTGCGACACATGCTCCTTTGACAGGCATGTTCCTGCTTTTCGAGATGACGGGAAACTATAAAATTATAATTCCCATCATGTTCGCAAGTATTCCGGGAGTATTTATGGCAAAGAGACTTTTAAAAGACTCTATCGATACGGTCGAACTTACAAGAAAGGGTATAGACCTTCATGCCGGCAGGGAAATGACAGTGCTCCAGTCGATAAAAGTGCGCGATGTAATGACAACGAAATTCGAAACAATAAATAAAGAGGCAAGCCTGAATGATGTTCTTTATCTTATAATCACCGGCAAAGGCACATATTTTCCTGTTACAGACAGTAATAACGATATGGTAGGTATATTGTCCATGCACGATATACAATCGGTACTTCTTGAAGAGAGAGTCAAGAGCGTTGTCACGGCAGGTGCTCTGGCCACGGAAGATGTGATCGTTCTCACTACCCTTGATACAATAGGTACGGCCCTTGAAAAATTCTCTATTAAGGATATTGACGAGATACCTGTCGTGGACTTTAAACATGAAAAGAGACTTGCAGGCATGCTTAGAAGAGGCGATGTGATAGCTGCCTACAATAGAGAGATGCTGATAAGGCAGTCCGAAAAAGCAAGCGTATAGAAGTTATGCTTTCTAATAAAGCCCGAAACGGCAGGCGCCTTTCACCTCGGTCCAAACTCGAAAAAAAAATCCTCACACTTTTAACTACAAGAAAGTTGTCTAAAATAATCTGGGCCATTAAGGGTTTTTTAGATAATGATCTCAATATCGTTTATCCCCAAACAGGAGGCGGCGTCGTAAACCTCTCTCCTGAACTCCCCCTGATTATCGTTTCCGATCTACACGGCCTGAGAGATTCTTTTGCAACATTATTGTTTAAGAGAAACTATTTTAACGGAGAATCGAACCTGGACGTACTCCTTCAAGGCAAGGCGCAGATCGTTATGCTTGGAGACGCCTTACACAGTGAAAACAAAAGCCTCTGGACAAATAAACTCATAGACGAATATATGGACCAATATGTACATCATCACTTTTACGGCCCCATGCCTGCCGCAGAGAATGAAATGCTCGACTGTCTGGGAGCGGTGTCTGCTATTATGGCTTTATTAAGGGAATCGTGCTGTTTTTATTATTTAAAGGGCAATCACGACAATATCGGTAACACCGAGACAGATGGAAACTCAAAGGTTTTAAAATATCTCGATAATCACGATCACGGAGAA
This sequence comes from Candidatus Magnetocorallium paracelense, assembly GCA_029001845.1. GTDB lineage: Bacteria > Nitrospirota > Thermodesulfovibrionia > Thermodesulfovibrionales > Magnetobacteriaceae > Magnetocorallium > Magnetocorallium paracelense. Next base: position 14,219 of record JAREWP010000009.1, read on the forward strand.
GGCGCAATCTTTAACGCTGCTATCGAGTCATGGATTGTAAGACATTTGTTAAAGAACGAAGGGAAAAGGTCATGGGAGGGATTCATCGAGGAACGTCAAAAACTGGACGAAACATTAATTCATAAGGCCTCTTCCCTGGAAGTGTACTTTAAGCTTTACAATCAGTGGCTTGAAGACCTCAACTATATGAAAGGCAAGGGGGGATGGATTTTTTATAATGAATTTGTCAATAAATATTCCGACTGGGAAAAGAGACTGCCTCTCTTTGCGCTCTACAAAGGCGTCTCTCACAATTTAGTGTTGTCACACTCTCCGCCCGGTCATCTCAAGATAAAGAGCATCGCCGAGATAGAGAGAAAAAAAGCGGAAGTCATATTCAACTTTACCTGGCCTAACGACAAGAAAGCAAGGGCCGGAGAGTTTGTACAACCAATTCTCGACCTGGCCTTTCCCGATAACAGGAAAGAAAGCAGTCTCTATATTTCAGGACACATAAATACGGAAAAAGGTGTTGAGACACACCACGAAAACAGGCTTATGATTATAAACAAACCGGGATCGCTCGTTGTACTTATCGTCTATCCCGGCAGGAAAATATTTGGTATAGATATAATTTGATTACAGGATTACTATTTTAAATGTTTTGTTTTATAATAAATAAAAGTTAATTAGGAATTTTTTAATAAATCTCGATGAAATGCGATTATTGTAAAAAGCAGTTAAAGGAGTCTTATATAAAACTCGAAGGCAAGCTTTACCACAAAGAGTGCTATGAGTCCAATGTCGCTCCTGTATGTCACCAATGCGGTAAAATTATTAACGGCCACTATATTATAGCTACTGACAAAAAATACCATAAAAGCTGTTATAACAGATATATTGCAGATAGTTGCGATGTCTGCGGGCAGCCTATTTATGGTGAGTACCTCTTAAATTATTGGGGACATAAATATCACTCTCAACATAAAAACGAATTCCCCCTGTGCCGATATTGCGGAAGGCTCATCTGCGACCGTCTGACTCAGGGCGGGGTGAAATACTCTGACGGCAGAAGCATATGCAGTCTATGCTACACAACATCCATAAACGACAGGAACCAGATTAATTCCGCTTTAAAGGAAATAATCGACGAACTGCAAACCCACCGAATAACGATAGATTATAAAAATATTACGACAGAGCTTGTAAGCGTAAACGAGTTGGCTCGCATAATGGGCAGTTCCTATAATAATTACGCACAGGGAACGATGAGGTTGACTGAGCAGCTTGAAAACGGTGTTATGAAAAGCAGATATATAAATATTTATATCCTTTTCGGCATGCCGAGAGTCAGATTTCTGAGTGTCCTTGCCCATGAGCTCACCCATGTCTGGATCAAGCTCAATTGCGATAAATTACCCTTAAAAGTGGAGGAAGGAACGGCGAATCTCATAAGTTATCTTATCTTAAAGAGAATTGGAAACAGTGAGGCCGAATATATTATAAAGAGCCTGATGTCCGACGACGATCCTGTATACGGTGACGGTTTCAGGAAGGCAAAAGAAAGATTCGACAGGATGGGTCTGAATAATTATCTCTCCTATTTGGAGCATAAAAAACCGATTTCAAAAAGAATAGCAGGCCTGGTGGAAGGAATTTTTTCCTGATCCGTCAAGATTTTAGACTGAATAGCAGGGTGAACTTTTATTACCATTCAGATGATTTAACCAAAAAGAACATTCAGCCATCAGCACTCATCTGTCAGCTCTCTATTTTCAACGTATTGCCTGACAACTTTGCACATCACTTTTGGGTGAACCTTATTTTGACCTCTGACCTCAGATTGCTGTGAACAGTTACAGTTCTTTAAGAATATCCTTTACCCCCTCTTTTGTTTTGGAAGAATTCATTGCCTGAAGTACTTCCCCCCATTTTCCGATATTTTCTATTTTAACGACTATTTCCACCGATTTATTTTCAAGCGTTTCATCCCACCTGATCTGAATGTTTTCAGGAAGCTCTAATTCTTCTGTGATTTTTAGAATATTTGAATTTACTTTTGTAAGTATTGGAAAACGTAATGTACGAATAAACTCTCTGAGCCTTCTGGTTTTTTCGGAGGGGTTGAGATCGGAATTGAGGATTTCAGTAAACTGAACATTGGATATGAAATCTTGAAAAGAGATGTTATTCGCCCTGATATAGTCTTTTATATTAGCGGACAATTCATCTAAAACTGAAGCTGTTAATTGTAATGCATGTCTCTGTTTCATCATATATTCGAGGAGTTCCACAGGGTGATGGGTCAGGTTTAGAATCTGTTTGTAGGAAAATCGTTTTTCATGACAAAATTCCTTAAAGAGGCCGGGTAAAGAGCGTATTCTCAGGCATTCGTCTAAAAAAGTTCTGTGAGGCCGCAATCCGAGGGGTTTGCAGAGGTTGTGGAATATCCAATGATCCGGTACATTCAGAGATAAAGCAAAGCATATAAATTCTATTTTATTTATAATACTTCTCCCTATATCTTCTCTCCTGGTATATAGAATGAGTGTGATAATATCTGTCAATTGAGTGATCTCGGGCAGGATTGAAATATATAACTCTTTGACGCCATTGTCCAGCGCAAAGGCGTGCCTCTTCATTCCGTCAATAAGGTGTAAATCGCCTTTGTTGTCTCTGTAAACAGTTAGAGGATCGACTATGCCAATCTTTTTCAGAGAAATTCCGAGCGCTTCTTTCTCTTTGCTATCTTCGGTAAAGAGACCCTTAATAAGGAAAAAGCTGTTTTCTGAAATAATACTCTTTGTTTCAATTTTTTCGATATATGTCATGCACTACCGATTTCCATATTTTTATTTAAAAATTTTGTAACTGTTCACTGAGTTCGGGGTTCGGATATCTGTTTAAAGAATTTCCGTTATTTCATTAAAAAAAGGGCTCTGAATATCGTAGAAACGTTCATTGCATCAAAAAAAATCCTCAAAAAAGAACTCTTTTCGCTCTGACTGACCTCAGACCTCAGATCACTGTAAGCAGTTACCATTTACCCAACCCTTCTAATATGCTCAATTAAATCCAAATTGTCAATCAATTATTTAACCTGCCTCCGGTAACTCCCTACTAAATCACAAGCTCAGAGTGCAATATAAATAATTAAACCAAAAACAGCAGTCAGCTATCAGCTGTCAGCCTTCAGCTAAGGAAAATAGTGATATCAAGCTTAAAAAGAGCATCAAGTAAAGGGTGAAAGTTTTTTGAACTGTAAAGTGATGCAATTTAAAAGCTGATAGCTGACAGCTAAATGCTTTTTTTAGGTTAAAAGCTCCATCAAAAGTTCCTGAAATAATGAAGATTTTAGAGAGTTGTCATCGTATAGCTTATATATGCTACACTATGGACAAAAGCAAGCGATGCCCGAACCCAAAACTGATACAAATGCGCCGGTAGCTGCATGAGGTATAGATCATGATTAAGAGATTAAAGATAAAAGAGTTTTTTTTGTCATCGACTCCCGGCGACAGGGTCACAGTGGCCGGTTGGGTCAGGACTAAGAGACAGAGTAAAAATGTGGCCTTTATTGCCCTAAATGACGGTTCTGTATTGCAGGATATTCAGATCGTAGTAGAACCTGATATCGTATCAGCCGACATCCTTTCCGATATACATACAGGAGCAGCAGTTAAAGTTGAAGGTGAAATTACGGAATCCAAAGGGCAGGGACAGGAGATCGAAATAAAGGCTTATGAGATTGAGATGACCGGTAAAGCTGATCCTGCTAAGTATCCATTGCAACCTAAAAAGCACTCCTTAGAGTTTCTTCGTGAGAACTCCCATCTTCGATTCAGATCCAGAACATTTGGCGCCATATCGAGAATAAGGCACGCAATGATCTTTGGTGTTCATAAATTCTTCAATGACAGGGGGTTTTTGAATATTCATACTCCGATCATTACAGGCTCCGATTGCGAAGGCGCCGGGGAGATGTTCAGAGTAACAACTTTACCGCCTGGTCATTCTGAAAGCCTGAATAACGGGAATGTCGATTACAGCAGGGATTTCTTTGGCAGAGACACCAAATTAACTGTATCGGGCCAGCTTGAGGCGGAACTTGCAGCCCTCGCATTGTCTGATGTATATACCTTTGGGCCTGTTTTCAGAGCCGAGAACTCCAACACAAGCAGGCATCTTGCTGAATTTTGGATGGTAGAACCGGAAATGGCCTTTGCCGATCTCGATGATGATATCGGACTGGCCGAAGAGTTTTTGAAATATTTGATTCAATATTCATTGGATAATTGCCACAGAGACCTTGAGTTCCTGGAAAAGCGGCTTATTGAGGAAGACAAAAATGTAAAGGAGAGCGAGCGTTCTCCCATGCTGCTTCTCGATAAATTGAAGTTTATACTTGAAAACGATTTTACGCGATTGACATATACAGAGGCTATCGATATACTGATGAATTCCAAACTCAATAAAAAGAGGAAATTCGATTACGTTATAGAGCGATGGGGCGCGGATTTGCAATCCGAGCATGAGAGATATCTCGTTGAGAGGCATTTTAAAAGCCCTGTCGTTGTGACCGATTATCCAAGGGAGATAAAGGCCTTTTATATGAGATTGAATGACGATGAAGTAACGGTGAGGGCTATGGATATACTTTTCCCGGGAATCGGAGAGATCGTCGGAGGTTCACAGAGGGAAGAGCGATACGAAGTGCTTCAAAAGCGAATGAGAGAAACGGATATCCCTGATAAAGATTTATGGTGGTATCTTGATACTCGAAGGTTCGGTTCTGCTCCTCACAGCGGTTTCGGGCTGGGTTTCGAACGTTTTTTACAATTCCTCACAGGAATGAAAAATATCAGAGATGTAATTCCCTTCCCGCGAACGCCTCATAATGCCGAATTTTAATCTATAGACTATGGTATTGAATCTATAGACGTAAAAGCATTTTTAGAACCTGCAGGTTGTTCTGTCTATTTCCAGATTTTAAAAAAATCGAAGTAGGCTTGACCTGAATTAATTTCAGATGGTGGATCCAGATCGAATGTTTTTACACCGACACCAACTTTATGACTATTTACAGGCAAGCTTAGAGTTGTCAAATTAGTCCAGACATCATCCTGCCGAAGCTTCCAGAAAAAACTCCAATTGTTGCCTTTTTTCTTAATTTGGAGAAAGGCGGAATCACTTTGTAAATTGCGTCCTGAGATCATTAAGGATGTATTATCGCCGGTTTGCGTAACCATCAGACCGTTTGTCGTGTGGGGAGTCGTAAAGTCATGATTCGTAAAACCGAAAAACAACCAGTTTTCGATGTCCTGAAATACAAATAATCCTATTTGAGTATTAACGGGCTGAGCAGAATTTTCAAGCGGGTCAGCGCTGACAAAGGTCTCTATCGTATAGTTTCCTCTCGGAGCAGAACGCAGTAAGAGGGGGGCTCCTCTTTTATAAGATGCTTTCCACAAATCCTGACGTCTTCCGGCTTCTATCTTAAGCCATCCCGGATTCGCCGATAAAGTATAAGAATCGGGAGTTTTTTCATCGAACCAGTCATAACCGGACCGGAGTTGATCTGTGCTGAAGGTATCTATAAAAACCGTTTTGCTGCAACCGCCAATAAAAATCGCTAAACAAATTAATAATAAATGCCTTACCCCCTGTCCGGCTTTTATAAAAGTCAGGTTGATCATAAGAATATCTCCTTTATTTAAATATTATGGTGATAATAATATGAATTTTTTTATTAAAATGATATGAAGAGTAGCAAAAGTTGTTTTAAAAAGTCAATTAATTATATTTTATTTTTGAAAATATAGAACAACTAATGTGATATCAAAAAATTTTAATTTTCAGTAGTTGTTCCATCTGTCTGGTGGTTAAAGACAGGTCACAATAAAATACAAAATGTAAAATTTCGTCTGTCCCTGTTTGACTTTTTGACGCATAATTAGTGAGTCGTTTTTTTGAATTGAATTATTGGATAGGGAAGGTAAACAAAACAAGTATCAAATGGCAGGGAATATGGCAGGGAGAGAAAGTGCTGTCTCCCTGCCAAAAAGCAGACACCCTCTCGGACTACTCTTCCAGTACACTGAGCTTTGCATCGGAGTAGTGAGTAGACCATGTTAAACTAAAATCGCATGTATGAAATGGCCAGGCGGCAAGAGATTCGGCGGTAATAACGACACCCACGTTTTCCCCCCAGTAGGGCCGATAAAGATGGGCAACTCTCAAACCGCTCAAATCTTTTGTTTCATCGTCAATGGTTACCGATATATATTCTCGTTTATTGAAATCCACAACTATTTCATATGTATGCCACTCTGTGTCAGGAGCAACCGAAATTCCCGTATCTACCAGGTTTACAGGATCTGTATATACCTTAAACTTGCCCATATCTGCTGTCCAGGGGTTTAAATCCCAGAGCATTACCGCCTCAAGCGAGACTTTGTTTATATCTATCAGCTCATTCCTTCCGTCCCAGAAATACATACCCATATGGGCGTTGTTCGGCATTGTTTCGGAATAGGGATCAGGGATTTCCGGCAGTCTTATACGTCCGCTATATTTATATATGCCTAATCTGACAGGTTCTCCGTCGGGAAAATTCTCATTAATTGTTATGCCCCCGATCGCATTAACCCAGGTATGTCTCTTTTCCGGATTCGATGTAATCACGGCATAGGTTTCCTTTGATTCCATGGATACATATTCTCCTGTGTCATAACATTCACAATCGGTTCCTCCGCCGGGGTTACATTCCGCCACCAGTTTGAAGTCATTCAGGTTTTGCGATTCATATAGCACCTTAAAGGACTGGTCTCCATATACGTTTGAAAGGGGAATTAATAATATAAAAACTAATACAATTGCCTTGATATCTGACTTATGCATTTTAACCTCCGTTTTTTTAATTATCTGATTTTTATTTATATGTCATGACATTAAGAATAATTATAGCAATTGCCATGCCATACTTCTCGTCGGATTGTTGTTATTCAGATTTATGCTGCTTTGCCGGGGAGGTTTGAGATGTAACAGAGAAGTCTCTCATTGGCGGCGGCTTTATAACTAAAAACGGCAGTCAGCTGTCAGCGATCAGCTTTCAGCTAAAGAAAGTATTGATAATATGTCAATAATAAGCTTCACCTTATGGGTAAATGTATTTTGAACCGTAAAGCGTTGGAAATAAAAAGCTGATAGCTGATAGCTGACTGCTAAATGCTTTTTTTTAGATAAAAAATCGTTTTTTGCTTCTCTCTATGTAGCCGGGTTCATATCTTTTATGTAAAGTGTTACATTTTTAAAGAGATACTTTTGATTATTCTGTCAATCGACCTGAGCAGTTATAACGATTGTAAATTAATTATTTTGATTGTTATAATTGCTGTCAGGCGACTGAGACTCCTTAAGCAAAGAAGTTATGTTCAATGCACAGGAATTTTCATTTTTTTTTGCAGGTTTGCGAGCCATAAGCAAAAAATGTAGCCGCAGGCTTTAGCCTGCGCGAACCGTTGGTCAGCCGAACCCGACCGCAGGCTGAAGCCTGCGGCTACATTTAAAGACAACCGCCGAAGGTGTTAAACGGATCCCTGAATTTCATTGTATGTATGACAGAACATGAATGATCAGGGGCGGGATACAAACCTGAACCTGTGCTTTTTAAAGGAGCCTCGGATCGTTGAGAGGATATCTGTTTTCCAAGTATTAAGAAAGGGGTCGTATGATTATGGAAATGGGATCGACGAAAAATATCGAAACCATTCGGCAGGAAGGCGAGATATATACTTGCCCGGTTTGTAAGTATGAAGACGGCTTTCACGTCTCTTTTAAATTAAAAGGAGAGAGCAATAAAGCCGAAGTTATTCTTATCTGTCCAAGCTGCCACCACAGGTTTAGAATCGGCTTTACTACTGATTTGCTGTAGCTCCTGACTCAACACCATTAACTTAAGGGGTGAAGCACCTTCCGACGTAAGCGGGTCATGTTTGAGAAGGCGCAGCGAAGCGGCGCCTGCGAGTTTAGCCGCTGAAGGCGGATGGTGCTTTGCTCCTTAAGTTAATGACATTAACTCCTGACTGCTGAATACCTGAACAATTGAATCCGGTTAATATAAAAATCTCTCTCTGAGAGCTTGCACATTCAATGGTGTCTGTCAGTATATCGATATTTATTAAAATAACAATTTTTATTCCTTTCATAATTTTTATCTCCTCCTTTTCCTCATTTGCTTCCACCGACAATTCAGATACGAATAAAGATGAAGAGATAGTGGCCTCCGAGTTCCTGATAACAACGGCAGGCAATATGGAAAGTGAAGAGGAAATTAACAGAAGCGTGATCGACGAATTTAATAAGCGCGGCTACACTTTTATAAAAAATCCCGAATGGGTAAGCATGACAAGGCGCAGTGCAGCACTTGAGGCATTAAAAAAGAATCTCACCATAAGTCAGGAGCTTGTCGGCAGGATGCTCGCCAAAACCGCTCTGATCGAGGCAGATGCTGTTTTTGATCCTGTATTGAATATATCTGTAGAGTATTCGCACGCCGACTCATTTGACAGAACGGAAAAAGATCTAAAATACAGCAAAGGGGCCTATTACGATCCGGAACTCGACAGTTATGTCTGGGCGCCCGATGAAAAGGGACCGATAGATTATCTCGGTTATGACCAGCCCAAACCTGAAGGCTATTACCAGACGACTTTAACGGCAAACCAGGAACCCGTTACAGGTCCGACCAGAGTATGGGCCTATAATGTCAGTGTCTCTCAGGAGTTGAAAAGGGGAAAAAATTTCAATATAACTTACGAAACAATTTATCAGGATACCTTTTATGTAAACCATGGAGATACGGATATAGATGAACTTATCTCCTTTGGTTCCTATGAGAAACCCTGGATTTCGGTGATAGACGGTAGTATCGTTGTTCCTCTCCCCTTCACAAAAAGAAGATATTCCGACCCGGACCTCTCTCTTGAGCTTGCAGGGATCAACGATAAAAAAGCCTATTGGAGCCTTCTTAAGATTATAAACTCTGTCCTGCTTCAGGTAGATTACGCCTTTTGGGATCTCACAGGCTCTGTCAGAAATCTTTATATGACTGTCATTACAACAAAGGAAGTCGAGAATCTGCGTGCAAGGACAGAGAAGCTCTTTAGGTCGAGACGAATTGCCGTTTACAATAAAGCTCAAATAGAAAGTGAACTTACAAGGACGAAGAGAAGCGAGGAAAAGGCATGGAATCAATATATAAAGGCGTCTAATAATCTGAATAATCTGCTGGGCAGGGGGATTGATAATAATCTGCTCCTTCCGAAGAGTTATCTTACGTCGTTGATGGAGACAGAAGAGAGAACGCTAGAAGAGGCTGTTCAAAGAGGTATTTCAAAGAATCCCGATATAAATCTGGCCAGGATGGACAGATTGTTTTTCAAAAAGACTCTTTATCAAAAAATCGGACGCGCAAGGCCGGATATTTATTTTAAAACAAGACTAAGCGCCGGACAGAGTAACAGCCTCTTCGGATTCGACTCTCTCTATGAGTCGGCAAAGCATATAAGTAATCCCGACTATATAAACCAGGATTACTCTCTGACTTATTCTCTCGATATGTCTGATAGTGCCGCACGTGACATGGCCTATCATCAGGATGTTCAGAGAGAATATATAGTTAAAGATACTGAAAACAGGATCATCAGAGAGATCAACGACTCACTTTCCGATATTACTATATTGAACTCCAGAGTGAAGATCGCTGAGAGAAACCTTGCTCTCGAGCACAGAGCCTACAAGAGAGCTCTCAGACTCCAGGCTTCGCGTCGGATTACGGAAGCAGAGATTATGATAAAGAGAGGCGATCTGTTCAGGTCGCGACAAAATCTCATTAACACCAGGATAGCGAAAAAAAAGGCTGAGGCCGGGTTAATGGCCTTGCAAGGGGAGTTGGCCGAAAGATATGGCAAAGAAACATCGCCAAGCGATTTCGATCTTTATCGTCTGCACAATCTTTCCGAGAAAAAATCGATGTTTTTCTTTTCCGCTTTTCGCTAAGGAAGAGAATATCTTCTCCCGTTAATTATACTCACCTGTAAGGTGATGTTTATTTTTTGCATAATGTCAGAAATTTTCTTAGCTGAAGGCTGACCTGCTGTTTTTAGTAAAAAGACTTATCTTCCAAATCGATCCCGTCCCACTCACTGACTTCTTAAAGAAGAATTGAAGTAACTGCCTGCCTGTTGACAAGTTGAGAGAAGTCATGATAATATTAACGCATTCCAAAATGACTTTCAATCTGTGGTGAGCATAGCTCAACTGGTCAGAGCACTGGACTGTGGCTCCAGGGGTTGGGGGTTCAAGTCCCCTTGCTCACCCCATTCCTGTTTACATTTCCCATCCGCCTGAATCGAAAAGCAGACACCAAAAATACGCCGGTTCACTTTCTTTCGTTTTATGTGTTAACATAAATAATCGTAAAAACAGTAGTCAGCTATCAGCGGTCAGCCTTCAGCTAAGGAAAGAATTGATGTTATGCCAATAATAAGCTTCACCTTACGGGCGAATCTACCATGAGCGATGACAGACTTGATTTTCAGGAAGACACAGAGTCTAAAACCAGGGAAAAGATAACGACTCCCAGTTTGTACAGAGTCTTTATTTTAAATGACGACTATACGACCATGGATTTTGTCGTCATGGTGCTCGAACAAATTTTCCATAAATCCAAAGCAGAAGCCACAAGGATTATGCTTCATGTCCATAAAAAGGGGATGGGCCTTTGCGGAGTCTTTACAAAGGAAATCGCCGAGACCAAAATGGCGAGAGTTCACGATGCAGCAAGAAAAAACAGTTTTCCGCTGAGATGTATTATGGAGAAGGAATAGAGCGCAAATGATTAATAAAGAGCTGGAGAAGACTATTGAGTCGATAATTCATGAGGCAAAGGCTCAGAAGCATGAATATCTATGTGTAGAGCATTTGCTCTATGCAATCCTGCACGATAACAGAGGCGTAGATATAATTACGGCCTGCGGCGGTAATGTATCCAGACTCAACTCACAAATAAAGGACTTTTTTAAAGAAAACGTCCCTAAACTTGTAAAAACCAACGACTCCTATCCTCAGCTTACCATCGGTTTTCAACGTGTTCTTCAAAGGGCCATTCTTCATATACAGGCTGCCGGCAGAGTAGAGGCCGACGCCGGAGACGTTTTAGCGGCCCTGTTAAACGAAGAGGAGTCTCATGCGGTTTTTTTTCTGAAAAAGGAAGGAATCACAAGACTCGATATTTTGAATTACATATCGCACGGCATTCCGGGAGCCGGTAATGAGTCCGGCGCGACAGACGAAGAACCCTCCGGCAGAGGTAAAAAGCAGGCCCCTGCAGGCGATCCTCTTAAATCCTTTACCGTTGATTTGACGGACAAGGCGAAGCAGGGGGATATAGACCCCCTCATAGGTCGTGAAGGTGAATTGGAGAGGGCTATACAGATATTAAGCAGGAGACGAAAAAACAACCCCCTCTTTGTAGGCGAACCGGGAGTCGGAAAAACCGCGATAGTCGAGGGTCTGGCGCTGAAGATATTTGAAAAGGACGTGCCTGAACTGCTTGAGGGATCACGTATTTTCATGCTCGATATGGGCAGCGTACTTGCCGGTACGAAATATAGAGGCGATTTCGAAGCCAGGCTAAAATCCACTATAGACAAACTGAAAAGGATACCTAAGGCCATGCTTTTTATCGATGAAATTCATACTGTCGTAGGAGCCGGAGCAACAAGCGGAGGCTCGATGGACGCCTCGAATATCCTGAAACCGGTGCTCGCTTCAGGTAAGCTGAGATGTATAGGATCAAGCACCTATGATGAATACAGACAGCACTTTCAAAAAGATAGAGCCCTTTCGAGACGATTTCAAAAAATCGATGTAGAAGAACCTACAATTAATGAAACCTACCGTATATTAAAGGGTTTGAAATCATATTACGAAGAGTTTCACGGCGTAAAATTTTCTCCAAAATCGCTTTTGACCGCTGCAGAGCTCTCGGCCAGACATATAAACGACAAATTTCTGCCCGATAAGGCTATAGACGTAATAGACGAGGCGGCGGCCCTTTTGAAACTCTCCCCCTCTTTTAAGAGGAAAAAGACGGTAACCCCTGTGGAAATAGAGAGTATTGTTTCAAAAACAGCCAATATTCCCGCACGCAGCGTCAGCACTTCCGAAAGCGACAAACTTCAAAATCTCGCTTTTGAATTGAAGCAAAAGGTTTTCGGGCAAGATTCCGCTATCGACGCATTGACCACATCCATAAAAAGGTCACGCGCCGGTCTTAGTTCACCTGACAAACCAATTGGCTCTTTTCTCTTCGCCGGACCCACCGGTGTGGGTAAAACAGAAATATCCAAACAGCTTGCCGAAATTTTAGGGATTAAATTCATCCGCTTCGACATGAGCGAATATATGGAAAAACATGCTGTTGCAAGGCTCATCGGAGCTCCTCCGGGATATATAGGATTCGATCAGGGAGGATTGCTGACAGAGGAAATAAGAAAGAATCCTTACTCTCTGCTTTTACTCGACGAGATCGAAAAGGCCCATGAAGATATTTTCGATATACTCCTTCAGGTAATGGATCATGCTACATTAACGGACAATAACGGGAAAAAGGCCGACTTTAGAAACACGATACTGATAATGACATCGAATGCCGGAGCAAGGGAGATGGATAAAAACGCAATCGGCTTTGGAGAGAGAGACGATGACGGCATGTCCGAGAGCGATCATGCCATAAAGAAACACTTCAGCCCTGAATTCAGAAATCGTCTTGATGAGATAATCACTTTCAAGCGTCTGACCACGGATATTATGGAAAAGATCGTTTTAAAATTTATCGACGAACTGGGCATACAGCTTTCAGAGAAAAAAGTCGAAATCGATCTCTCCGATAAAGCGGTCAAGCGTCTTGCCGTAAAGGGGTACGATCATAAATTCGGGGCCAGACCGATGTCAAGAGTCATCCAGAAGGAGATTAAAGATATTTTATCTGACGAGATATTGTTCGGGCAATTGAAAAACGGCGGCAAGGTTTACATTGATGTAAAAGATGACAGTTTCGCTTTTACCTATTCCGAAATCCGCTTTAATCGAGCAATTGAAGATAAAACGGCGAATCGGCCTCTCCTTCCTCTTTAGGAGTTGTCCGGACAGCTCCTTAGGGTTGAGTCAAAAATATGATGAAATCTTTTAGAACAGGCCTCCAATCCCAACCGCTGTAAACATAGCGAAAGAGTAATCTCATGAGTATTCCTAAGATCGCACTATTTTCCGGTAAAAATTTCAGCCAGGTTAATGTCTTACGTGACGTTATTCTGGAGGAGGGTGGCGACCCTGTTGTCTTTGATATTCAGTTAGGCGGTGAAGCAGCATCGGATATTGTTATTTCTGACAATAAAACAGCATGGAGAGGCGTGGATTTCTCCGATATCATGGCAGTTCACATACGATGTACCTCTCCCAATACGTATCCTGCTCTGCCACCGATGCTTAACGATGTTTCATATAACGATCTCAGAACGTCTTATTTGAGAGAACAGATTTATCAGTCCGTCACCTTCTGTTTCTTTGACTACCTGGCCTCAAGAGAAAGGCTTGTTATAAATCCGCTGACAACTGCCTATATAGATCACGACTCTAAATCTCAATTCTACGAAAAGATGCGTTCTCATGGATTCGACGTTCCTGAGACTTTAACTACCAATGATCCCGATAGAGCCATAAAATTTATAAGCGACAGGGGAGAGGCTGTTATTAAGCCGGCCATAGGCGTCGGATCGACGAGAGTTGTAACTCCCGAGGGATTGAATCGACCGGAGGAGATTAAGAGCTGTCCCGTAATGATTCAAAGCCGTATAGAGGGAAGTACATTAAGGGTTCACATTGTTGGCGATACAGTTGTCCTGGCACTTAAAATTATTTCCGAAGGCGGTGTGGACTCCAGGACGAACACCAGGCGGTTCGACTACATAGAGCTCCCTGACTCCGAAGAGGAGAAGATCGTCAGGGCTTCGAGAATGCTTGGCCTTCATTTTTCGGCTTGGGATATCATTGCCACTGACGATGGCAGGCATGTATATCTTGACTGTAATCCCGGTCCTTATATTATGTGGATAGGGCCTGAAAACGTCAGGGCGGTTTACAGACAGCTTGCCCTTTATATGCTTACTTATGTAAAAACAGGCTCGATACAAAAGGCGTCGGAGAAGGTAGCGCCTTTCAGGCGTAAAGACTGAAGCCGAATATCGAATGCAGAACAGGGAATGTTGAATGATGAAGTGTTGTATCCCCTTATTTCCGTCGGGCGCCAAAAAATCGAAAAAAATTTTTCTCTCATTAGCTGTTTTTTTGTTTTTTTTCACACTCTTTTCCATGATTTCGTGTTCCGGCGGAGGCGGTGGGGGGGGCGATGACGGAGACGACACAACGGATGTAACGACAGACGACAATGTTGACATCGGTTTATACAGTGCAATAGTCGTCGATTCCAACGACTATGTGCATATCGTTTATTACGATACCGTCAATCAGGCTCTTCAATACAGAACCAATTTGTCCGGCAGGTGGATGACCTACACCATTGACAACGAGGGCGACACGGGATGGTATCCGTCGATGGCTGTAGATTCCGGGGACTCTTTGCATATTGCTTACTATGACGCCACACAGGGGATAGGAGACCTCAAATACGCTACAAACCGTAACGGTTTTTGGGAAATCATTGTCATAGACGGGGAAGGATTTACAGGATGGCATCCTTCGATTACTGTCGATACAAATGACAATGTCCATATCTCTTACCACAATTCGGATGAAGGAGATTTGAAATATGCGACAAACGCTTCAGGTCTTTGGGAGACTGACACAGTGGACTCAGAGGGATATACAGGATGGTTTTCGTCCATTGCAGTGGATTCTTCAAACCGTGTACATATCAGCTATTATGACGGTACAGAGGAAAAGGAAGATCTGAAATACGCATCCAACGCTTCCGGGGTATGGGTGTCGGAAGTACTGGACCGGTGCGGTGACACGGGCTACGACACCTCTATTCTTATCGATTCGTTGGATAATGTGCATATCGGTTACTACGACAAATCAAATGCAGATCTGAAATATATCACAAACGCAAACGGATCGTGGAGCTCTTTTACAATAGACAACAACGGTTCTACAGGCCTGGACGCTTCGATGGCAGCGGACTCCGAGGGCAATCTCCATATAGCCTATTACAGGAGAATTGTTGCTGCTACATATGAAGTCGAGGCAGATATCTTTGCAGACGGAGAACTGAGATATGCAACCAACCGATCGGGTTCGTGGGTGTTTGAACTGCTTGACAATACAGGAGGATTTACCGATCCCTCAGGCAATACGGGGATGAATCCGTCCATTGCCGTTGATTCGTCGGATAATATCCATATAAGCTATTACGATATAGAAAAGAGGGATATTAAATATGCCCTGGTCCGTAATAAAGACAGCTCAACCTCCGGTGATACTGTCGATATAGGGATCTACGATAACTATTTCATACCTTCAGCAGTTAATATCAACGAGGGAGACACCGTGAGGTGGACCAATTACGGCGATCATCCCCACTCGACATCGAGCGGCATCCATTGCGTGGGAGACGGTATATGGGAGTCAGGAGAACTTACCGGCGGGGAATCCTTTTTCGCTACTTTAGAGGAGAGCGGTTATTTCTATTTTTTCTCCGATATAAACGAAGATTGTAACGACAGCGCTATGACAGGTGTTGTTTCTGTCGGTTCCGGTTTTGAAGAGGTTACAGAAGACAAAATCACCCCTGAGATCGGAACGGCCGCAGTTTTCGATACGCAGGAGAAAGGCCATGTAGAGGGCCTTTGGAAGCAGGGAGGTTCTCTTACTCTCTCTGATTCGGAGACATCGATTTGGGGATATTACTATATCGATCTCGAGGAAACGGATTGGACAGTACCGGGCTTTCCCGAATTATTTGTAAATGTGCTGCAAAGAAGCAATGGCGCCGTGGAGATCGATTTTTCCCACCTCTCGACACCTGATATAATGGTTTACTCCGATTATCCCTATGACGGTCGTTTTGATTATCAGAATTCCTCTACAATCGATAAGAGTTTCGTTGAACATCTCTATTCGGACAGCAACGACTCTTCGGTGGAGTACTGCAACGTTTCCGATGAGAGCGGCGACGACTCCGTAATTCCCGCAGGTTATGTCAGTGCAAACAACATAAGATTGGGCGCTGTGACAGATGCTGCGGAGTTGACATGGAATTCCGGCGGGGTTGAAAATACAGAATACGGCGCCTTGGCGGAGTGGGGATATTTTTCCGATAATTTCGGTGTTCCTGTTGTTTTTGTAAAGATATGGACAGATGAAAAGGGCGGGACCGACGTCCGATTCATGAATGCCTCGGATTTATTGATAACGCTGTTTTCCGACTTCCAAAACGACGGCGCATACGATAATCAAAGCGTAACGGGCGGGGACAACCGATATGCGGAACACGGTTATTAGTTTTTTTATAAGCTTTAGTATAGGGCGTCTAATCAGATTTTTCTTATGCCCTATGCCTGAACAGAGATAGACAGAAAGTGTCACGCCGGTGCTAACTCTGTTTATCCAGCAACCACTTCCATAATGGCCTGATAATAATACGTAACCGATCGTTGGTCTCCTCATCGGTTGTATGGTCCGTCAAAATCAAACCTTCCGATAATTTATATTTCTTCATTGCCTCGATAAGTCCTTTTTTCTCTCTTTTTTCAGTCTCGGGATGAGATAAATCCATGGAAACCTGAATTGCATCGCTGATCTCAGACTGGTACTGACAGACAAAATCGCACTCATACCTCTCCTTATGATAAAAAATGCCGGACCGCCGTCTTTTTAATTCAAGAAATACAATATTCTCCAACATCCGGCCATAGTCATTGGAAAAGCGGAAGCCTATTTGAGAACAAAAGGCAATATCGGAGCTGTATACTTTTTGGGGATTCATAATTTGCTTTTTAACAGAGTAATCATATTTCTTCAAATAGTAAAGGAGATAGGAGCTTTTAAAATATTCAAGATAATTTTTCACGGTGCTCAGGCTTTTTATGCCTGTTATTTTTAGTAACGTTTTATAGGAAAAGAGCTTGCCGGCGTTACTCATAAGATAGATGGAGAGCTGTTTTAGTTCCTCGGTGTGAGATATTTTATAGCGGGCGATAATGTCCCTGTAAAGTATATCCTGATAATACGCTTTTATAAGATTCAAATCCTTTTCCAGAGCAACCAGAGGAAACCCTCCGAATGCGATATATTCGTTAAAGCAAGATTTTATTTCCGCCTTTTTCCCTGTAGTAAGCATGTTTAAGTCATAATCGGTCTTCATAAATCTAAGATATTCCTTAAATGAAAAGGGGTACAGGTGAACAACCAGGTTTCTGCCGGTTAAAGAAGTGGCTATTTCCGAGCTTAAAAGAGTGGCGTTAGATCCTGTTATATAAATCTTTATATTCCTTTCATACATCCTGCTTAAAAATTGTTCCCATCCTTTTGTATTTTGAATTTCATCAAAGAAAAAGACAACATCTGAGGGCGATTCAGGCTGAAAGAGTTCTAAATGAAGCTGATATAATCTGTTAAAATCTTCTCTCTCAAAGGAAGCGATTCGCTCATCGTCAAAATTAAAATAGAGACAATTACCGGTGGGCCGATTCAACTTCTCTCTTATAATGTACAACAGCGAGGACTTACCGCATCTTCTTATACCTGAAATAACGACGATCTGTCTGCTTTTCATGTATGGAGAAAGATCGATCTCCCTGTCAATCAGATATCTCTTTGAAAAAAAATCCTCTCTTTGATCCAGAAGTATTTCTTTTAATTGTTCCTCTCTCATAATATATCGATAACTACTCCATGCAACGATTCCGTGAGTCTTCGTGACATAGTCTGAAAAATAATATAGCCGGCGACTGAACGGCTGAAAAACCTTTCGTTGTCAAAGAACTAATTATAACATAATTGTTCGTTGATAACGAACAATTTTAACTGCCTCATTTTCTTATTTCCCCTTTCCAACACCCTTAAGCGTCTTCTCAATGAGAGATAACGGATTTTGGCGGACAATGTGGGAGTCAACTACAGTTTACGTGTTGAATCCATGCTCTATCACAATAAAGGGATGTTGATTTTTTATAGTAAAAACTATATTATAAAGCTGTAATGAGTACATTATACCAATGAGTCTGAAAGTATAAAAAAATGAAGTATTTAGATGTCAAAACGGATTACGCTTTCAAAAAAGTGTTTGGAAGCGAAGGCAGTAAAGGAGTGCTGATAAGCTTTCTGAATGCAGTAATAGATTTTGAAGGCGACGAGGAAATCAAAGACCTGTCAATCGTGGATCCCTATCAAATTCCATTAATAAAAGGTATGAAAGACACCTATGTGGATGTAAAGGCGGAGTTGTCTGACGGAAAAAGGGTAATCATAGAAATGCAGGTGTTGAATGTAGAGGGTTTTGAAAAGAGAGTGCTTTATAATGCAGCAAAGGCATATTCGAGTCAACTACAGAGGGCTGAGATATATACTTCCATAGAGCCTATTATTGCACTTACGATAACGGACTTTACAATGTTCGAAGAGACAGACAAAGTCATTAGTTATTTTAAATTGATCGAGAAAGAGAGTCTGATACAATACAGTGACGATATAGAGCTGATCTTTATAGAATTACCAAAGTTTGACAAAGAAGAGGAAGACCTGAAAGAGATCGCCGATAAGTGGATATATTTTATCAGACACGCCGGAAGTCTGGAATATATACCTTTGAGTCTGGAGAGTGAGGAAGAGATAAGAAGAGCTTTTGAGATAGCGAACACTGCCGGTATGGATGAGGAAGAGCTGGACGCACAGCAGAGAAGGCATGATTTCATCTATTTGCAAAAAAGCTCGATCGAATATGCTTTAAAGAGAGGGAAAGAAGAGGGAGTGAATGAGATGCAAAGGGAGGCTGTTATCAAGCTTTACAAAAGAGCCGCCATGACTCCTGAAGCGATCGCTGAAGTGTTGGATATTGACTTTGAATTTGTTAAGGAAACATTGGAAAAATAAAAAACAGAGATTAATAATCATCCCGCCAAAGAGAACTTTCCACCATAAAAAACGACAGATCATCAATAGTCAACATTTGTCGATAAATATTCCAGTTTGGCACAAGCATTATTTTTATGTTATCATCTTGTAGTTTCACAACTTTCCGTTAATCTTAGGGCTCTAAAAAATCATTCAATATCGTTAAGGAAAAAAAATGGGTTTTGGTGATTTGTTTCGTTGGAAAAAAAAGGAAGAGAACTTCGATCCTTTAAGAGACCTTACTCTTTCAAGACTTAAGGCAGGGTATCTCCTGGATTACGATATGAAAACATGGGAGGTAAGGGCTTATAATAAGTATGAGTGGGACGGGGAATATACAGAAGAGTGGGAATTAAAGAGCGGCAGTGAGACAATGTTCCTGGAAAAAGAGGAAGACGACGGAGATGCTGACTGGTCGCTATCGTGGAAAGTGTCAATATCTAAAATCGACAAAAGTGTGGCAGAGCGTATTGCCAGGGATGAAGATCCCCCCGATGAAATCGTTTTTGAAGGCGAGAAATATTTTATGTCAGAAAGCGGGGCCGGTTACTTCCTGAAAGGCGGTACCGGACTTGGTGAAGGTTTTATCTCGTGGGAATATGAAGATGAATCGGGCGAGAAGTTATTGACAATACATCAGTGGGGCGATAACGATTTCGAACTTTCCCGGGGAATATATGCAGAGGAGTATCAATTTACAAATATACTCCCCGGCGGGGAGTCTCGATAAAAAGGGAGTCCTTAAATTACTGCTTTTTTAATTTCTCACACAAAGACACAGAGACGCAAAGTTTTTGTTAAGACCCTCTCTTTCACAGATTTTTATATGAAGAATTATCGTATTACTAAACTATATCTTCTCTTAATCGTCCTTTTGCTCGCCTTGGCGGGATGCGGCGGGAAGGCCGATCCTCTTTCGCAGTTTAAGGACGATCTTGTCAGGTTTCCCGAATACTCGCTTATACTCTTTGATATGAAGGAGGAAGGGAATTTCTTTAAGTCCTTTTTTCATAAGTATAAGATAACAACAGGGCGGAAAGAGAGAGGTAGGGAAGAGTTGGTTTATGAGTCCGTCGAGACGGACTGGATGGCTGTAGATGAATCCTTTTACAGGAAATACGAAAATTATCTGGGCATGTCGATTCTGTCCAAAGACTCTGAAGGCAAAATCTCCGACGCAGCCCATCCTCCCGGTTACCAGTATGTAGGAGACAGCCGGTACGGCAGGTGGAATCGCGACTCATCGGGCAACTCCTTCTGGGAGTTTTACGGAAAATATATGTTTTTCAGCTCCCTCTTTAATATGGCCACAGGGAGCATTTTCAGAAACGATTATAACGACTACCGCTCTTACAGAGACTCGGGAAGACCCTATTACGGGCCGAATAAGGAATACGGAACCTATGGCAGCAATACGAAAAAGACGAACAGCGATTTTTTCCAAAGAAGAAAGGCAAAGGACCTGTCCAGGAAAAAGAGCTTTGACCAACGGGTTAGCAAAAGAATAGGCAGATCGAGAACAAGCTCGTTTCGCTCAAGAAGCGGAGGCTTTGGTAAATAGAGGGAATTCGATATGATATTGGATGATGTAGTTACTTCGATCGTATATCTTGCCGCTGTTTTTATTATCTTTATTCTGGCAAAGGTGATTTACGACCTTTTAAACAGAAAATTCAAATTAAACGAGGAACTGCTGGTTAAGGATAATTTCGCACTGGCCCTGGCCGTAACCGGTTACTATCTGGGAATTGTAATAGCTCTTGGCGGCGCCGTGGTGGGACCAAGCGCCGGTTTGACAGAAGATTTAATAGACATATTTTTTTATGGTATCCTCTCTATTGTGATTATGAATATTTCGATTGTGATAAACGACAGGATCATCTTGCATACATTCGACAATAAAAAGGAGATTATAGAGGATCGAAATCCCGGTACAGGCGTTGTGGAACTGGGAAATTATGTTGCCGTAGGTCTGATTATTCACGGCGCCGTGTCCGGCGAAGGGGGCAGCCTTATTACAGCCCTTGTGTTCTGGTCCCTGGGCCTTCTATCTCTGATTATCGCCGGTCTTTTTTATAATTTCATTTTACCATACAACTTACACGATGAAATCGAGAAAGATAACACAGCCGTTGGTATCGCCTTTTCAGGCGTGCTTATCGGTATGGGAAACGTCGTCAGAGCGGCGGTAAGCGGTGATTTTCATTCCTGGGGCGAAAATCTCACGTATTTTTTTGTAATTGTAATTCTTGGTCTTGCTCTCCTGCCTCTCATCAGATGGCTTACAGATAAGACACTCCTTCCCGGCGAATGTCTGACCAAAGAGCTGGTCAGTCAGGAACATCCCAATAAAGGCGCCGCGCTGATCGAAGCGTTTTCTTATGTGGCCTCGTCTTTTTTGATAGGCTGGTGTTTATAATCCTTCCCTTCCGCCTGAAATGGAGTTAGCCGGCAGAAAAAAATTCGCTTCCACCCTTGACAGAGAGAAAAGCCTGCTCCTTAAATTCTGCGTATTTGCAACAGGGCTTTCAGGCATCGTAACAGAATATGTCCTGTCCACGCTGGCAAGTTATCTGATCGGTAATTCCGTTCTTCAATGGACTATCGTAATATCTTTAATGCTCTTTGCCATGGGAGTGGGGAGCCGATTGAGCAAATATATTACCAACCATCTGCTGGAATTTTTCATACTTACGGAATTCGTAATTTCATTTCTATGCGCCGTATCGGCAGGGGCAAGCTTTTTGTCGTCTATTTATACCGTACATGTGGGATTTATCATTTATACCTTCTCCTTTACCATAGGACTGCTTATCGGCTTTGAGATACCGCTTATTACCAGAATCAACAGCTACTACGAGGAACTCCGAACCAATATTGCTTCGGTTTTGGAAAAGGACTATTTCGGCGCTCTTGCCGGCGGTGTTTTATTTGCCTTTTTCGCCCTTCCCCATTTGGGACTTACATATACTCCCATAGCCCTTGGTACGATAAATTTTACAGTGGCTTCCGTTCTTCTGTTCAGATTAAGGAGAAGTATACCCTATGTAAGATTGTTATACCCGAACTTCGCCTTTGTGCTTGTATCTATCATATTGCTCTTTATTTATATTAAACCCATTATTCTCTATGGAGAGCAGAAGAAATACAAGGATACGATTATTTTTGAAAAACAGACAAAATATCAGAAAATTGTGCTGACAAGATGGAAAGATGATATTTGGCTCTATATTAACGGCAACGAGCAGTTCAGCAGCTTTGACGAAGAGAAGTACCATGAACCCCTTGTACACCCGGCCATGTCGCTTCTCGGGCAGAGAAATAATATCCTCGTTCTTGGCGGCGGAGACGGTCTTGCTCTCAGGGAGATTTTGAAATACAATGATGTGAAAAAAGTAGTGCTTGTTGACATTGATCCGCAAATGACGGCGCTTGCAGGGGAGCATCCCGCATTGACCGGGCTAAACGGAGATTCCCTGAACAACCCGAAAGTAGAGGTGATTCATATGGATGCTTTTAAGTACCTCTCCAAAGTCAAAGATTATTATAACGTCATATTCGCAGACCTGCCCGATCCAAATAACATGGAATTGAATCTTCTCTATTCACTGGAATTTTATAAGCTCGCTTTGAGACAACTTTCACGTGGCGGAGTTTTTGTAACTCAGGCCACGAGCCCCGTGTATTCTAAAAAGGCCTTTCTAAGTATAATGAAAACCATGCAGGAGGCGGGTTTTACGGTACTGCCCTATCGTAACAGTATTCCTACCATGGGCGAGACAGGATGGATGCTTGGCGTTAAGCCAGGACACATAACCGAGGAAGGGCTTAAGAGCATAATGGAAGGCATGGCATTCGATACAGTGGAAACGAGATTTTTAAACAGAGAGGCAATGATCTCTATGGTAAATTTCGGTAAGAACGTATTTGAAGAAATAGATCGTATTGAGATAAACTCAAGGATTAATCCCGTGCTTTTCGGGTATTATAGAGAGGGTATGTGGGATTTCTACTGAAACTCTACCGCTTTCTCAGGCGGGAGGGATTTGTAAGGCTTTTAATCGTAGTCCTTTTTTTGATTCTTTTCGGCGCAACAGGGGCAAGCTATTTCGAAAAGGACTTATCGCCTTTAAATGCCCTGTGGTGGACACTGGTAACTCTCACTACAGTTGGTTACGGAGATATCTCTCCCATGACCTGGGGCGGGAGAATTATAGGTATTGTCCTGATGTTTTTCGGCATCGGGGTTTTAGGGTTATTCACGGCTACCATAGCAGGTGTGTTTGTGGAAAAAAAATTCAAAGAGGAAAAAGGTTTGATTGAGGTGAAGGCAAAAGGCCATTTTATCATTTGCGGATGGAATCACAGGGCCGAGGAGATTGTTAATGAGTTGCGCTCAAACCCTGATGCAACCGATAAAACTATCGTTCTGGTCGCAGATATCCCGTCCAAACCGATTGAAACAGAGGATTTTCATTTTATCCAGGGAGAAGTAACCGTCGAAAATTTGAGGAAGGCCAATATCAAAGAGGGGGGAACGGTCATTATACTTCTCGACGACAAGCTGGACGTGTACGCCAGAGATGCAAAGGCCGTTCTCAATACTCTGACTGTGGAATCGGAAAATCCCGATGTCTATACATGCGTGGAACTTGTAAACTCCAATAATATCGATCACTGTATTCGCGCCAGGGCCGACGAAATTATTGTGGGAGAAGAGTACAGCGGTAAACTCCTTTGTCAGGCAGCGGTTAACCACGGTATCACGACGGTTATTTCGGAAATTCTAAGCAGGAAGTATGGAAACGATCTATATAAGATAACACTCCCCGATTCGTATGAAGGGATGTCTTTTGTAGAGGTTCTTTCTCTTATGAAACAGGAGTCTAACTGCCTGATAGTCGCCATACAGTCATTGTCGGGAGACGTTTTTCAAACAAATCCTTCGGCCGATTATGTCGTTAAAAAAGGAGACAGAGCCGTGGTGATATCCGATAAAAGACCAAAGGCTTTCTGATTCCATTTTTTCTCACACAAAGTCACAAATAAAAGACAATTAAGAAGTTGGACAGATGCTGATTCCGAGAAATCGTAATTAAAAAGTATAGGAATTTCAAAGAAATTCCTTTCAGGTCTCCTCTCCCCTTGAGGGGAGAGGATTACAAGGTGAGGGGTGACGGCGGAGAAGCGTTACCCTATCGAGTACTGTGTCGTACCCCCTCACCCCAACCCTCTCCCCCTTCAAAGGGGGAGAGGGAGTAAGAGAAAAGTCGCTGTTAAAGCAGCTTGAAAAACTTTGTATTTTTGTGTGAAATTTACTTAGTAATGTTTGCCGCTTGCATTACGGTGAAACCTTAATTATGGAGGTGTTTTATGTCCGAATATTTTGAGTTGGTAAAGGAATATCTTGTTGACCTGAATATCGGGATCGTTGAGGAAGACGAGAAAGAGGAACTCGTAATCGTAGAAGATGAGGAAAAAGGAATCA
>JAREWP010000058.1 GCA_029001845.1 Candidatus Magnetocorallium paracelense
CCACCACAACTTTGTGCTCCTGCATTCAGGGCATTCTGCAGGCTTCGGCCAGGGATAATCTTTGCCGGATTCCTGTAATTTAACCAGACAGACTTCTGTATAGACTACGACTTTTTCTTCCTGTTGACAGCTTTTTTGGGGAGGGATTTACCGGAATGATTCAGGTTACTTTTTTATGGAAGATTTTACTATTTGGCTTGTTTATTTCGCTACTTTCTTACTCTCTCTATTTGATTTTTCATGGAAAATAACAAGGGTGGGTAAAGCTCATCCCCTTGAGGGGAGAGGATTAAGGTGAGGGGTGACGGTGGAGAAGCATTACCCTATCGAGTACCTTACCGCAGCCCCTCACCCCAACCCTCTCCCCCTTCAAAGGGGGAGAGGGAGTAAATCGCTGCTTTCGCAGCTTTATTTTAAAAGTCAGTGCATATTTCTATATGCTTAAAAGTCTTATAAATAAAAGCTAAAACTGTGACAATCAAAAATATTATTGCTTTTTTGCGCACAATTTCATTTATAAGGGCCTAGATGCCCTAAGGGCTTACAAGACAAAGCTTTATAAAACAAGGCCCTTTTCAGGGCAGTACACATAATTTCTTAACGCAAAGGCGCTAGAGAGGCAAAGACGCTAAAGTTTTTTTATCTTCTCTCCGCGTCTTTACCTCTATAGCGCCTTTGCGTTTTTTTAATAAGCAGGATCGACAAAAAATTGTCGATTCGAGTTGCCTAAGGGCCTAAGTAGTTACAAAAGATCAAACTAAATAATAATGATCAATTTATTAGGGATGAATATGGTACTGCTTAAACTACCAAGTTTCCGCCTTTTGTAACCTCCCTGCCTGAATCTTCATTTGTCGATGTCGCCTTTATCCTGAGTCTGATTTACCAGATATTCTTTGAGAAGTTCATAATCGCACTCTTCCATATCAGTAAACTTAATGCCCATACCGGGAGGTTTACCCTTCGATTCAGGCCCCTTTTTTCTGGCCCAAACAACCTCGCAGTTAACTTTGACAGGCTTTGCAAGATCGGGAAGGTTCAGCTTCATGGAAAATCTGTGTCCCGGATTCAAGGGATCGTCCAGGATTATAAAAAATCCCCATGTACTTATATTTCCGATATACGCTTTCACCAGTTTTTCTTTAAATCTGAATGTAACGGGAAGCATTACTTTGACTCTTTTAGATTGTCTGGTTGTAAAGCTGTTTACCTTGCCTGTCATTCTCTTAACTCTGTGAGCGAGAGAAATCAAAATATGTCTGAAGTCTTTTGAGAGCTTCATAAATTCGCTGTCGAGAAATTCACGATCTATTATTCCCACTGTCACAGCACCAATGGCTCTCGCTGTAGCTATTCTTCCCATGTCGGCAATGAATCCGGTTTCTCCGAAGATTTCTCCGGGCTTAAGAGTCTCAATTATACATTCCTTTCCGTCAAGCTTTTTTGATATCTCCACGACACCCGTTTCCAACACATATACAAGGTCTCCAGAGCTTCCTTCTTCAAAGATAATCCGACCGCTATCGTAGTTTTCTTTACCTATAATATGTAGCATAAAATATGAGTTATTGAAGCTGCATTAAAGTTGTGTATCTGTTCACAGTGATCTGAGGTCAGAGGTCAGTATAAAGACATAGAGTGTTTTAATACTTATATCACAAAGCATAATAAACAACATCCGGTTAATAAAAAGTAAAGAAGAGCTTATGCTACGAATATTTGAGAAAATCTTTTAAAACAGAACTCCGATCCCTGATCCCTGTGAACGGTTACAAAGTTGTATAGGAAAAAATTCGTTCATTCACAGACATTTATGCCTGCAATATAGAAGAGTTTAGTATATATTTTTAAAACGAAATACATCAAATCCAATAACTTCTCATTCATTCCTCTTTTATTTGATACTTTGAAAACAAGTAAATTTATGATATATTAATTAAAGAGTAATCGGTAGTTATGCAAACAAAGGAATTATTAAAAATTGACAGATTACTTCCTTCCGGGAGTGAAGTGGGGAAACTGTTAAAGCAGGGAATCAAGGATCTGCCGACATTCCCGATAGTGGCTCTCAAACTCCTCAAACTCACAAATGATGAACATACCACAATTGCCGATCTTGAAAAAATTATTGAAACAGACCCTTCCATAATGACCAGAGTATTGAAAATGGCCAACTCTCCTGTTTACGCCTTACGCCACAGCGTTTCCAGCGTGAGGCAGGCGATTCTGCTGCTGGGATTTTCGACCATCCGTTCTCTCGCCCTTGAAGTTACTATTTACGATCAGTTTGTATTGTATAGCAGACACTCCAAATTCGATCATCTGTTTTACTGGAGGCACTGCTTATCAGTTGCATATTTATGTAAATATATAGCCATGGAAGTGGGGTATCCTGATCTCGAAGAAGCCTACATTGCCGGACTGTTGCACGATATAGGTAAAATTATTCTGGACTCCCACGGCAGGATTACCTATAACAACTTTCTTGACGCTCAGCCGGACTCCAATGGCGTATTAATAGAGGAGGAGCGGAAAATAATCGGAATGGGGCATAATGATATCGGAGCTTTTTTCTGCCACACATGGGGGTTTCCGACCGATGTGACTCTTGCAGTGAGTTTGCACCACAGACGTTTTGGACACTTAAATTTAAAACCGAGAGAATCTTTATTCGTATCCATCGTTTCCCTCTCTAATTTTATTACATGGTCACAGGGACTGGGGTCGGTCAACCTCATCAGAAATCCAATACTTCAGCCTGAAATAGAAGATATAATCAACTTTGACAAAGTTGATATCTTTACCTTAATTAACAAAATGGAGGCTGAGGTTAAAAGTATAGCAGGTTTTTACGATTTTACTTTTCCCTCTCCAAAAAGAATTCACGAAAATCTTCTCCTCGCCAATATCAACATAAGTAAGATGAATACAAAGTATTTTTACCTATGCGAGGAGCTGATTCAAAAGATGGAATCCGTCTCCCTTTCCGGTAAAAGTCTTACCATCCCGCATCAGAGCCTTGAGTCAAAGGAGATTCTCGCCGGAACTCTTAAAGCGATACATAACGATATGTCTTTTGATCGTTTGTATGTGTTGATTATCGATAAGAATGGTAACAACCGAAGTGCTGGATACAAGCGGTTTGAATTCCGACCTCTCTGCCTTCTCCGTTAAAATAACGCCCTATATGGAGAAGTTTATCGAATGTCTCAGAATCAGGATACCACATATTATAGACGGTTCGACCTGCGAGGAGTTGAAGATTTTACAGATGCTCCAGGTCAAAGAGATCGGAATAGTCCCGATTACCAACAATAATCAAACTCTGGGTATTATAGCGGTCGATAATATTATGTCCGGCAGAGCCATTAAGACAGATGATCTGTTCTCCGTTGCAGTTGTCGCGAATGAACTTGGAGTTGCTTTGGAGCATGCGAGATTATTTCATATGTATAAAATAAAGGCTTGCATAGACCCCCTGACAAAAGTATTTAACAGAGGCACAACGGAAGAATTGCTTTTAAAAGCCTTTAACAAGGCCCGAAGAGGAGACTTCAACCTCTCGCTGGGAATGGCGGATATCGATTTTTTCAAGAAATTCAACGATGATTTCGGGCATCTTGCAGGAGACAGTGTACTCAGGCTTGTAGCTGCGACAATGAAAAAATTTTCCAGACCCGGCGATCATGTAGGCAGATTCGGAGGGGAGGAGTTCATTTTTATCTTAAATGATACGAATTTCAACAGCGCGCTTTTTTATGGCGAACGTTTGCGCAGAAAGGTCGAAAAACTTGGTCAGTTGTTATCGAAAAGATTTACAAACCATTATCTTACAATAAGCGTTGGAATCTCTTCTTATGAATCGTCTGTAAAAAATATGGACGAATTAATTGAACGGGCCGATAAAGCGCTCTATAAAGCGAAGGAAGAAGGCAGAAACAGGGTGAAAGGGTCAGTTCCAAACCAATAAAGCCCCAATACGACAGCAATAGATTTTGTTGGCGCCTTCTATAATAAACCAACAAAGAGAGGCCCGACATGACAAGCTGCATGCCGGGCCTCTCTTTGTTTATATACTGGAACATGTGATTAAAGACGAAGGCTATAAGTCCCCGCTATGAGGGTAGTTAAATAACCCGCCTTATGCAGTAATTATTTATTACAACCTTTGCCCTTCCCTTTTCCTTTGCACTTGTCACCGTCATCATCATCATCTTCTTCTTCATCTTCGCAAACCCGCATGAATACCGTCTCTGCGCCTATCCTTGTACCTATTGATCAAAAACCCAAAATAAAACAGAAACACCATCAGATCAAAACACAACTTGACAGGACTCAATCGATTATATTTTCGACTACTTCACTAACTTCACGACCTATGTTTCGATCCAGTTCATAAGCATCCAAACGGCGATTAAGTTCAGCTTCTTGCTCATCTGTTAATGGTATAATGGACTGATCAGCGGCGATGCTGTCCCAGATATCCTCAACTATTCGAATTCTTTCTCCTATCGAAAGATTGCCTATATTTGCAGCCATAACAACTCCTTTTCTAAAAGATGAATTAGATACCTAACATATTCATATTTTTTAGTGTCTATCGGTATTTTATGTAATAGCAGCATATGTGTTTGCGTTCAGTTTTCTCTTTTTATTATTTTCAGTGCATCTATTATTTCTTTGGTTTTATTCCTATTTATAATGCGGCCTTAATTCTGCAATCGGTAAAATTATAAAATTTCAAAAAACGGCTTTGTATATGCAGTGCGCGAAGCAACCCCACTTAACTGCCGGCGATATACAGATTATACCCGCACTTTTGAGGAAAAATCCATTACAGTCGATTGATAAATAATCTGCGCGTGAATTCCGATGTTCCAAAAAGAGGGCTATTTCCGGTATTCTTCTCGCTCTATATGATGAAGTCGTGAGACTTTCATTTGCATATCGTTGAACAGTTCAGCTTTCCTGATACATTGCAGAAACTTCTCGCTATGATTTCCCCATAAATCTTATCACTTCTTCAAGGATTGTAAGTGCTGTTTTAAAATCGTATCTTTCTATGAGTCCGGACAGTTGCATGATGCTCCTATCATGTCCCCTGCCGGTTAATTTCGCCTTAAGCTCTTCAAGCACATCCGTAGCTTCGGCGTCATTGTCTTCAAGTAATTCCTTTAGACGTCCAATCAAAAGATTGATTTCTTCCTGAGACACTTCAGGCGTCTCTTTTGTTTCACCTGCGGCCCCTTTTTCCGGCTTCTCCAATTCATGTAAGGTTTCTTTATCAGCGTCCTGTTCCAAAGTTTGCTGTATCTCTTCAAGAACAGGTTCTTTAGGAATCAGCTCATCGGATATTTTAATATTTTTCAATGTTACTTCAAAAATACTGCCCCTATTGGCTTCACTTTCAATGGTAATTTCTCCGTTCATCAAGTCAATCAGCCTTTTAACCACTGACAATCCCAGTCCCAGCCCACCGAATTTGCGAATTCTGGAACCATCTTGCTGTTTAAACTCATCAAACACCTGTCCAATAAACTCTTCCGAGATCCCAACGCCTGTATCTTCAACGCAGATGTGAAAATCAAGAACCTTTTTCTCCATATTTATATTCTTTGTAAATGCAGATATTGTGATGCCGCCGGTATGGGTGAACTTAACAGCGTTGCTCAGCAAATTGAGAAGCACATGCCGTAAACGAATTTCATCGAATAATAAAACTTCGGGCATTTCCGGGTCAAGCGTGATCTTAAAATCAAGAGATTTATTTACAACTTCAATAGAAACAATCCTCTTAAGTTTATTTAGAAAATTACTCACATTTTGCGGTGAGTAACCTGTTTCTTGCTCCATTGATTTCATTTGAGACATTGTCACCAAATCATTGATGATCAAGAGTAAGTTGTGGGCGCTGAAATCAATCTTTTTTATATATCTCGCAGCTTCGGGCTCTTTGTACTTATTTGATAAAACTCTACTGAAACCAAGTACGGCATTGAGGGGAGTTCTTAGTTCGTGAGAAATATTGGCAAGGAATTCGCTTTTCGCTTTTTCACTCGATTCTGCAGCTTCTTTCGCTTTCATGAGGTCAGCCGTTCTCTCCTGAACCCTTGCTTCGAGTTCTGTATTCAGTTTCTCAAGGTCAAGCATGATTTTATGAAGTTTCAAATGGGTTTTTACCCGCGCCAGGACAACGGAGGGCCTGATAGGCTTGGTAATATAATCAGCCGCGCCCAACTCAAAGCCTTTTGCCTCATCATGATCCTGGTCCAGGGCTGTAATAAAAATTACAGGAATATTGCGAGTGGTCACGTCAGCTTTAAGCTGTCGACAGACCTCGTAACCGTCCATCTCAGGCATCATAATATCAAGCAGAATGAGTTGCGGGGGTTGTTCCGAGCGGGCGGCCTTTAAAGCCTGGGGGCCATTCGTCGCCGCCATGATTTTATATTCATCCATTAACAGGCCGTTAAGTACATTGATATTAAAACGCTCGTCATCAACAATAAGTATCTTATTAGACTTAGCCATTATTCCTCCTTTTTCAATACCATTTCTTTTATCTTAGCTAATGCTTCCAATGCCTCGTCGAATTGGAAGCCCTTAACATGCTGCATTAATTTCCGTATATATTTACGATCAATCATTGCGCCGACAGCATCGGCTAAGGAGGCTGCGGCTTCCTCTGCCGATGGATCCAATTCATTAAGTAATTCTTCCAGGGAGCTTAATAAGGTGAAAATTTCTTCAGGGTTTGCTGATCTTTGTTGGTCCTTTTCGGCCTTTTCCCGCCGGCCAATTCCTGAAAGCCCTTCGATGACCAGCATCATTACGAACTCCATTTGCTCAATGAGCACAGGCAGAGAGGACGCTGATCCCTCCTTAACAGCAGCTTCCAGAGCTTTTGCCTTTTGATAAAGATCCATGGCTCCTATGGTGGCGGCCACTCCTTTAATAGTGTGAGCAAGACGCTCGGCTGTTTGGTAATCCTCTTGCTCAATGGCCTGTCGGATTAAATTGATATCGTCTTTATGGTCCTGATAGAATTCTTTGAGGAGCTTCACAAACAATTTGCGGTTTCCCTGTAGCTTGCTCACTCCGGTTTCAATATCTATTCCCGGCAGGCTTGTCGGCAAAGACTCCTTTTCATCCGGCGATATCTCTATCATTGGAACGACAGGATCAGGCAGATGTCTCTCGCCTGAGGGAACCCACCTGATCAGTGCATTAAGAAGGTCTTGGGGATTTATGGGCTTTGTAATGTGATCATTCATGCCGGCGGCCATGGTTTGTTCTTTATCTTCTACAGTGGCATTCGCCGTCATGGCTAAAACAGGCAGGTCTTTAAACTGCTCTTTTTCCCTAAGATGGCTTGTTGCGGTTAAGCCGTCCATCACCGGCATCTGGATATCCATTAGAACACAGTCGTATTTTTCAGATTGCAGGATGTTAATCGCCTCCTGCCCGTTTTCAGCAATATCTACATAAAAACGCGCCTGTTCAAGAAATTCCGCAGCCACTTGACGGTTTATTTTGTTATCTTCCACCAGAAGAATTCTGGCGCCCTGAATAGCCTGTAATGCCGCCTGATCCACATCGACGTCAAAAGAGGGGCCAATGGCGCTTCTTGAACTCTCATGGCCGAATGACTCCATTATCACGTCAAACAACAATGACGGATTTGTGGGTTTTGTCAGAATGTTATCCAACTGCTCAATACCTTGTTCATCTGCATATTCTGAATGACTAAATGAGGTTATGAGGATAATTTTGGGCATTTCCATGTTACCGGATATCTGCTTGATTGCACAAGCGGTTTCAATGCCGTTCATGCCGTGCATAAGATAGTCCATGAGAATCACTTTAAAGGGCTCTTCCACCTTTTTAATTTTTTTGATGGCCTCTTCCCCGGATGCAGCGCAGTCGACTGTGAAAGTAAATTGCTCCAAATATGTTTTGAGTATTTTCCGGGCGTGTTTATTGTCGTCAACCACCAGCGCGCGGATACCGCGCAGTTCAGGCACAGGCTGAAATATCCTCTCCCGGGCCTGTTTTTCAACCTGACCAAAAGTAGCGGTAAACAGAAAAGTGCTTCCCTCTCCGGGTTTACTTTCCACCCATATTTTTCCATTCATTAATTCAACAAGCTGTTTTGAAATAACGAGTCCAAGCCCTGTTCCTCCATATTTCCGTGTAGTGGAAGTGTCTGCCTGTGAAAATGACTGAAAGAGCCGATTCATCTGCTCTTCAGTCATACCAATCCCGGAATCTTTTACCGCAAAATTGAGTGTTACAGTGTGGGCCTTCATTTCCTCTATTAAAATATTGACAATAATTTGACCCTCTTCAGTAAACTTCACGGCATTGTTGGCAAGATTAATAAGAATTTGTCCGAGTCTGAGAGGGTCGCCAACGATCAAGCCGGGCACATCGGGAGCTCTATAGAAAAGAAGCTCCAATTCTTTTTCCTGAGTTTTAACGGAAATGATGGTTGCAAGATTGGTCAACACCTTGTCAAGGCTGAAAGGGACTGACTCAATGTCCAGCTTACCTGCTTCGATTTTAGAAAAATCAAGAATGTCGTTAATGATGCCTAAAAGAGAATTTGCTGAAGAATGTACTTTGGATAGATAATCTTTTTGCTTGGGGGTAACTTCGGTGCGCAGACAAAGATCTGTCAGGCCGAGAATGGCATTCATAGGGGTTCTTATCTCATGGCTCATGTTGGCAAGAAAATCTGATTTTGCCTGAGTAGCCTCTTCAGCAATTTTTTTTGCTTCTCTGAAACGCTCTTCACTCTCTTTCACCTTCCTCTCGGCCCGTTTCCGTTCGATAATTTCAGCGGACAGACGGCGGTTCCAAAAAACAATAATGGAAATAATTAAGATTATACAACCTCCAATTGGAACGGCCCAAACCAATATTTTTTTAATGTCTACCCCAACCTGCACCTTCATCCCTGAAATCCAGGTATTCTTGATCGACGCCTTTTCCTGCTCGCTCATGCTATCCAGGGCCTTATTCAGAATCCCTGTTAACTCCGGCAAATCTTTACGCACCCCCATTGCCAAGCCTATTTTGTAATCAGTTGCCGCAGAAATTTTGATATTATCCAGTGATAATTGATTAATGACAGTGGTGATGGAGATCAGATTTCCAAAAAAAGCATCAACTTGCCCGTTATTCAATGCCTTAAGACCGGCTGATATATTTTCAAAAGGTACTAGTTTAAGGTTCTGATAATCATTAGATAACGCCTGTTCTATATAATAATCTTTGACCACTCCCACCTGAAAGCCCTTAAGTCCTTCCACAGTGCTGATGAATGGCATATCTTTGTGAATGGCTATGACAACGGGAAAATTAATATAAGATTTGGTGAAATTTAAATATTGTCGCCCTTCCGGTGTGGTCATCACTCCCGGTTGTACATCTATTTCTCCTGCCTTTGTTTTTTCAACAACCTGAGACCATGTCAGGTCCTTGGCTGGAGTCATCTCTATTGCCAGCCGTTTTGAAATTGCATCGATAAATCCTGAAACAACACCGGAATATCCGCCGGCGTCATCAAAATACTCAAAGGGCGGCCAGGCAGGATCAACGCCAAGGCGAATCGTTGGATTGTTTTTTAACCATTGAATTTCCGCTTCACTCAAACCCAAGGCGGAGTAAGGCGATGGGGATTCTTTGTCGCCCGTGGAAATCCATGCATTTTTAATCTTCCGCTTTTCTTCCCTGGTGACAGCAGTCAAGCCTTTCTTAAGGATCGCGGCCAGATGGGGTAAGTCCTTGCGAGTGGCGATGTTGAGCATCGTAAATTCAGGGTTACCTAAATCTACTTCGCCGGAAACAACCAGTCCGGTCATCATATGCTCCTTTAACAGGTAATCGAAAACCGCAAGCTCACCGAAGGCGGCGGCGGCATTCCCGAAACTGACGGCTTTCATACTCTCCAAAGTGTCCTTTACAGCCAGGATATCGATCCCCGGGTAGTCTCGCTTCAGTATCTCTTCGTAGAAAAAACCTTTGGGAATGGAAACCGTCTTACCGGACAACTCTTCAATGGTATGATAGGTATTTTCCTCTCGGCTTAAAATCGTATTTGGATTCTCGATATATGGGGGCGTATAAAGCAGATATTTTTGACGCTCAGGTGTCTTGACGATATTGAGCATCACATCAAGTTCGCCGCTTTTCATCATCTCAAGAAATTCGTTCCAAGAGGGGCCTGAGACATACTCCACCTCCAACCCCGTCTTGCTTGCCAGCAAATTCATGAAATCGACAGACAATCCCTGCGGCCTTCCCTCCTTATTGAAGTTGAAGGGAGGCCAATTCATTTCGTTATGGACGCGAACCTTGGGATTGCTTTTAAGCCAGTTATGTTCCTTTTCAGTTAAAACGATGAGGTCGATGCCCTCGCCTGCAAGTGTTATCCCGGCCTGATCCCACCGGGAGAGTAAGTCACTTCGTTCTTCATATGTAATCGCTCTCATGCCCTTGTTGATGATGGAAGCGAGAATGCTCCAGTCCTTACGCACGGCGAAGTAAGCATCCGCCCCCTTCAGTACCGGTATTCCTCTGATGCCGCCAATGGGAGCAATCCCGATGATCAGGTTTTGTTTGATAAAGTGGTTCCCGGTGATCAAGCGGGTCAGATAACCGTCCGCCGTCCCGGACGCAACGGACTGAAAACCTTCGGCCATGTTCAGTACATCGACTACAACAACCTCAGGGTGATTCTCTTTGAGGTATTTGCCCTGTACCCAACCCTGGTTGATCGCCAGTTTTTTCCCGGCCAGTTTTTCCATGTTGTCGATAGTGGGTTCTCCATCCTGTCCAAATATCACCATGGGGTTATTCAAGAGGAAAGGCTCCGGGAAACTAAGAAATAACTCTCGTTCTTCTGTTTTGTTCGCCATGCCGAGGACATCTATCTTCCTTTCCTTGATCATTTGCAACAGATTGCCAAAGGTATCGCTTGTAAATTCGACGTTCAATCCGGTTTTTTCAGCTACCAGTTTAAAATAGTCCACAGCAAAACCAACGGCCTCGCCTTTGGCGTCCTCATAGCTGATGGGGGCGTAGTTCACCATATTCGACACCTTGATAATCGGGTGATTCCTTACCCAACTACGTTCCTCTTCAGTTAGCTCGGCCTTTGCCGGTTTCGACGTTCCGGAAGCAGGGTTGTAAGTAATCCATCTATTACGGATATCGTCGTGTTTCTCTTCGCTAATGGAGGCTATGGCCTTGTCTAAAATAGAAACAAGTTCAGGCCAGTCCTTACGGACACCGTAGCCAAAGCCCCTACTGCTAACATCCGCCACCGAATCCTGACGAATATTGCCGAGATTGTGCTTGAGAATCAGATGATTGGCGACAGCGAAGTTGGCGATAGCAGCATCTACTGTTCCCGCCGCCAAGGCATTGAGAGCTCCAAGGGGCGAATTCATGAAATATGGTTCGATTTCAGGGTGTTTTCGGAAAATCTCCTCTACATAGAAATAGTCTTTGACCATGGCCAGCCTGGAACCGGCCAGGTCATAAAAGTCATGTATGGGCTCTTTGTCCTTACGGGTCAGGAATACCACGGGAAAGGTAATGTAGGGGCCGGTGAAGCGAAAGTAATCACTATGCTCTTCGGTCTTAGCCAAAGTTGGAATAGCATCGATCTCCCCCTGCTTGGCCCTGTCCATCACCTCGCTCCAGCTCAGTCCGGGTACAATTCGCATGTCTGCACCGAGGCGTTCATTGATGAGAGCAAGATAATCCACAGCCATACCCACATATTCGCCTCGCTTGCCAATGAACTCGAAAGGGGGATAATTCGGGTCTATTCCCAGTCGAATATCAGGATGAGCCTTGAGCCAGGCCTTTTCTCCCATAGTAAGCTCGACCCGGGGCGTTGACGGCTGGTAGTAAAACTGCTTGTCTACTGTAAACTTATCGGTTAAACCAAGGTATGAATAGATACCGGCGATCTTTTGGTAGCGACTGGGCTCGAACTGACCGATTTCAACAAAGCGCGGATTGATCAGCAAGTCAATCTGTCGGGCTTCGAATATAAGATGCTCACGGCTATGATTCAGGGTGTTGTATTTCCGCAGTATCAGGTCGATAATCTCGTCCTTATGTTCCAGGGCGTATTTCCACCCTTTTAGAGTAGCACGGATTACCTTCTCAACCCGATTCGGGTGATTAAGTATTTCTTTCTCTGTGGTGTATAAATTATCACCATAGAAATCGATGCCATAATCCCGAGGATCGATAATATTGACGTTGATACCTCTTTCTTTAAACCAGAACGGTTCGTTGGACGAGTAGGCGAGCATGGCGTCTACACGCCCCTCGAGAAGATCCTCGTTACGATAACTGTGTGGTATGATGTCCACTTTGTCGAGGCTGCCCAGAGCCTTCACAATCATGGCGTCAAGAGGGGCGGCTGAGGCGTCGCCGGGTGTGGTCAGGACCTTCCTGCCGATCAGATCATAAGGGGTGCGCAAGCCTGAATCGGGCAGTGTAATATAAATGAGGGGCGAATGCTGAAAGATTTGGGCAAGAACCGTCACCGCTTTACCTTGTTGACGGATACGGAGGATGCCACCATCAGAGACACCAAACTGGCTTTCGCCGTTCAGAACCCGGTCAATATCGTCGGCTGACGCATCTCGTTCGCGCAATTCGACATTCAGCCCTTCCTCCGCGTAGAAACCCTTCTCAAGGGCGGCATAGTACCCTGCAAACTGAAACTGATGAAACCATTTGAATTGGATGGATACTTTTTCGTTTTCTTCGGAATTGCCAATCACCGGAAACAATGCAGTAAGCAACACACAAATAGTTCCTGTCAACAGGAATAATGATTTTTTTAAACACCGACAGGTCATTATATTTAATCTCTCATGGCACATCTCACTATAAGCGTAAAAATTTTCTTTCTAACTTTAGTTTCGCACCCCGGATATGTGATAAAGGCTGAGCAGGCAAGCATTTTAAGTATAATAAAAGAAAGTGAAGGATCTCCGTTTCATGGTATAATAAGTCATCCAAAATAACCGTGAAAAGGAGTCCTTTACTATGAGCAATTATACAAGATTCAAACGAGAAATTGAAAGCTCTTTAAGTGAGAAGGAGAAGTGTTTTGAGCTTAAGACAAACTACTTAGATGTATAGGCTGAAGGCTGAAGACTATCAGGTAAAACATGAGTTGTCGATAAAACTTTACCTTTTTTTGGCCTACATTCCCAAGCCATTTGATTTTTTGCTTCAGCCTTTTATACCTGAGTAGTTACGTTATTTTTAAAAGAGTTGTTAGTTTTAGTACGCCGATGTGACGGGGTTGAGGCGCCTGAACTCTGCAATTTCGACGGGGTTGGCTTCGGAGGCTCCTCTGTTTTAATCTCAGGTGACTTCTCGGCGGGTCTGTCGATCGAGGCCACTGGATGAACAATGTTTCCGACGTCTGGATTCGTTTCCACAGAGTCATCAAAAAGATTTTTCATGAAATACCTATTCGGCTTCTTTCCTTTGGATCGCTCAACCCTGATATATCCTTTTTGTTCCAAGCCGGCGAGAACTCTCTGAACTCCTCTTTCTGACATTCTGGAAGCTTCCGAAAGCTTTTTAATGCTCGGCCATCTATAACTGTTATTCCCTACGAATCGTTGCAAAGTGAGATGAATAAGCAGTTCCTTGGATGTCAGGTCTAAGAAAGCCGGGTTAAAAAGACTTTTGTCAAGATTCGTGTAGCTTTCCGAGTACTCTGATTTTTGGGTTATACTGTTTAAAGCGCCTTGAAGGTTAGGGGGTGAAAAAAATCGGTTGAATAGTTCATACATGCCTCTCGATAATATTGATTTTCTATAGAGGATGTGATAAACTGCATTTGTCTATGATGTGTTTATCACGTTCCCCTTGGGCGACCCGAACCAGGTCGCTTTTTTTTATCCCGAGAATAAGCCCTTAGAGACCGGGCTTATTCTCGGGATAAAAATATGAGGCTTAGTATATGTAGTTCTTAGTAACTCATTTTATTTAGCAATTTCTATTTTAGTCTTTGAGAATTCCACACCCAAATCGAAGCATTGTTCGACAAGTTTTTTAAATCGCTTATAATTTGCAGTATAACACAGAAATCATTTCTTTTCTATACTTACATGCAGTATACTGCAATTCAAGTCGATATGTCTGATTTATCGGAAAAGTATAACTTCCGGGATGGAGATGTCAAATGCACGGGTATAAAACGACATGACTATATCAATTATATAGTTTGAAACAACTTTTGCCGTTATTGAGGAAATCAATTACTACCCCAAATAACGTTCTGTTCCAATTGTTTGTAATAATTTGGGTATCTTGACTATAAATAAAGCTCCTATATCATTATTCTCTGCTCTAATCTCTCCTCCGATATTTTTTTCTATAATAAGTTTAGACATATATAGCCCTATTCCCGTACCTTGACTTTTAAATTTGGTGGTAAAGTATGGCTCAAATATCTTGTTGATGATATCATAGGGAATACCTCCTCCATTATCCTGAACTTTTACAATGATATGATTATCAGTACTGAAAAAACCGATATGAATATAACCCTTATCTAATAAACCGTCGTCCTGTTTCTGTCTGATCACATCACGAGCATTGCTGATAAGATTCACCATGACTTGTAAGACCTCTGTTCTATATGAAGAAATAATCATATCTTCGCATGAAACAACTTCGGATATGTCCGTAAATGATTTATTATGCCTATTGCATGTCAGCTTGTATGATATATTATGTATATTGAACAGGGCGGTATACATGGATAACGCCTTGCCTGTAATCATTTTTATATCGAAAGTCTCTTTTTCTTTGGAAGGTTTAAAAAAGTCTCTGAAATCGTCTATTGTCCTTGACATATATCGGGTTAGTTCGTTTGCCTGTTCAACGGATTTGTTTAAATAATCGTCTGTCAGCTCTTTGTATAAATATGCATCCTTTATATCCTGAATAATTAAGTTTAGTCCGCTGAGAGGTTGACGCCATTGGTGTGCTATGTTACTCAGCATTTCACCCATTGATGCTAACTTTGACTGTTGTATAAGCATTTGCTCACTTTCTTTACGTTCTAAAAGGTGCTTTTTAAACCTCCCTGATACAAAAAGAATACCTGTCAATCCCATCAGAAAAATACCCAGATGCGTCCAGATCATAATAGTAATTAATTTACGTTGTATGGATAAATAACCATCCATTGGTACGGAAACGCCTACTCCGCCCAAAATATCGTCTACTTTATAACCTTGAAAGGCATGACATTTTAAACAAGCTTCCTGCGTTATCATTGGAGACATTAGGGTCAGAAATGACTTGCCGTCAATGTCAACAAAGTCAGTCACTTCCTTTTCACCCCTTTCAAACGCCAAAAGAGCCTTACGCTCCCATTCACTGGGTTTATTGATTGGATTTAGAGGTTTAAGACTGCTTATATGTCCTTTGATTTTGAAAAGCTCAGAGTTGTCACTTATCATCTGACGGTAAACATAGGCGGCGTTCATCAAAGTTAATTCTTCTCCCGATTCTTTTGTAATATCTCTTTCAGGAAGATGGCTGAGATAAGGATTCGGCGGTGTTCTTTCATCGAGCGGCACATATACGCCGCCATGTGAGGCCACCCAAAGCCTAAAGGTCTTATCTTTATTAAAGTGTGAACGGGCCTCTTTTATAGCTAATGCGTGCGTAGATTGTTGCTTGTTATATATATTCCAAAAAAGAGAAGCGGAAGTCGCCAACAGCCAAACAATTACAGCTATAAGTATGTAAAAATTCAATAACGTAAGATCCTTGTTTGTTTTAGCGAATTTATTCATGCAATTTTCTCAAATAGCAAGTTCCTTAAGCAGGCAAATGCTTTTATTATTGTTCATCTAAACAGACTCCCTCTAACTCTATGACAAACCTTGAGCCGTCATCAATGTTTTGAGCATAGAGTCTGCCTCCCATATGCTCTTCAATGATTTTTAAACATAAACTATTCCTCCTTTTAAAGTGTTTCATTTTTGTTTGTTCTCCTCTTAAAACAAACTTCTTACTTCCCTAAAGTATGTGCGTGTCATACGCTAAATTAATTTATACTATATTTTTAGTTGCGCAACCATATTTTCCTATGGTTGCTTCACCTCCTGTTCTGAATAAAGTCACTTTCTGAGTTAATGCATATTATCAGAATTAAAAGAACTGTATAGAAATGCCTATTTAAACAGGCTTTATAAGTAGTATTTCAACATAGGTTTATATTAATGAATTTTATCCTAAAGAAAGCATTTAGCAGTCAGCTATCAGCTTTTTCATTACAACACTTTATGTTCAAAACAGATTCATCCATACGGTGAAGCTTCTTATTGGCATAAATCAATTCTTTCCTTAGCTGAAGGCTGACCGCTGACAGCTGACTGCTTTTTTTAGTTATTATATTTCTCTCTTTAGTTTGAGTTTAAACTCAACTCCTTCTTTTATGTTTACCACATTGATTTCACCGAAAAGGCTATTTTCAACAGTCGTTTTCGCAAGAAAAAGTCCAAGCCCTTCATTAAATTTTGGGAATTTAGTCGTTGAGTAAGGGTCAAATATTCTATTAAGAATACTATTGTGTATTTGACCGCCGTTATTTGTTATTGAAATTAAAACATTTTCCTTATCATTGCTTATTTTCAGTTTAATAAAAGAAAGGTTAGGCTTCTTTTGTAATATAGCCTCTAATGAATTTTTAATAATCTCTGTTAATACCTCTACAATAAGATTTTGATATGAAGTAATCCGGATATCCTGCTCGATTTCTACTTTCAGTTCCACACCTTTGTTTATAAGATTATCCTCTATGATTTCCTTAAGTTTGCCGATAAGGCTTTCCGCATTAAAAGTAGCCTTCTCAGACTTTCGTGGAACAGACAATTCTTTAAATAAATTGATCATGTCTGACATTTCGTTTATTTTATCCATTGAATAAATTGTCAGTTTATTGAAATGATCATCATCCAGCTCTTTAAACTCGTGTGCATCCTTAAGCTCTTGTATTAACGCACCAAGAGCATTTAAAGGTTGTCTCCATCTGTGTGCAATATTTTGTAAAATATTGTTCATTGCCGACAATCTAACCTCATGCAGTCTGGATTGAAGTAACTCTTCTGTATTCATAATTCTTTTACTTATCTGTATCAGAGCGTCCATAAAGCTCTCCGAACTAATTGGTTTTAAAATAAACCTGTCTATTCCGATACTTATAAGATCTATTAAGTATTTTGAATCATCATGCGCCGAAACAATAATAATCGGCTGTTGTTTATTGATACCTTTTATTTGTTTAACCATCTTGATTCCGTCCATTACAGGCATTTTTATATCACTAATAACTATGTCATATCTGTTTTTTTTGTAGTTCTCCAAGCCTTTAGCACCATTACCGGCAGTGTCAACTTTACTGTAAAATGAAGATAAAAATGCTGACGTTTCCTCTCTCATTACATCACTGTCCTCCACATAAAGCACCTGTTGTCTCTTAGCATAATTTTTTAATTCGATAAATTCATTATTCATAATACTCTTTTACTTGTTAACAAAAAGTTATCAAGTTAATATGCTAACGCAGCGCCTTTTCTTTTGCTCCCTCTCCCCCTTTGAAGGGGGAGAGGAGACTTGAAGGGTATTTCTTTGAAATTCCTTTTAATAAACTGACCTGACAGGAGTAAGTTTACTATATAAATAGATCCTTTATTCTGTAAAATGGCTGAATGCTATACATGAACTTAATACATAGGTGATAAACTCTTAGTGCTGACTATCTTTCTAAGCTCATAAATTTAGGTCAATTTTTTCATTTGTAGGGCCAATTGTTGTGATAGAAGTTTTAATCTGATATGCTCTGCTATTAGCTTGGTCAAAACAAGGGACTTGGCCTTAACATGAACTTCACCTAAAATAAACTCTTGAGTGATATCTATGCTTTTGAATATATTAAATTC
This sequence comes from Candidatus Magnetocorallium paracelense, assembly GCA_029001845.1. Taxonomy (GTDB): domain Bacteria; phylum Nitrospirota; class Thermodesulfovibrionia; order Thermodesulfovibrionales; family Magnetobacteriaceae; genus Magnetocorallium; species Magnetocorallium paracelense. Next base: position 18,009 of record JAREWP010000058.1, read on the forward strand.
AGGCTTTACACTTAATCTTTCTATTTCATCGATTGTGTCTCTTAACTTTTTTTCAGCCTTTGTTATCTCTACCTGATTTAAATTGATAGTAATTCGATCTGCTAATATGTCGTTTCCACTTACATCTGATCCTGAGTCGGTTTCTCCTTTACTGTTTTCCTTATTAAACCATCTCATGACTTTACTCCTTTCTTTAAAGGGTTTATTGTTATGTCTGAAAACATCAACCTAAAAAAAAGCAGTCAGCTATCAGCGGTCAGCCTTCAGCTTATGGAGAGAATTGATGTTATGCCAATAATAAGCTTCACCTTACGGGTGAATCTGTTTTGAACCATAAAGTGTGTAATTTAAGAGCTGACAGCTAAATGCTGTTTTTTTAGGATCAAACTTTACAGAGACACAATGTTATAAATACAAAATATATGCCGATCCGGTATTTTTTTAAATTTCTCTTTAAATTCAATAAGTTATAGGGATAGTAGTAATTTGGAGTGATGGAGTTGATCGGTAAATCGATGAGACAATGTTCCGATAGTGGGACATTGCTGTTGGGACATTTTAGAGGTATCGCATTACGAGTATGGCTATGAGTGAAAATAATTTTTCATTCTATCATCTCATCTTCACGTCGTATTTGTATGAAGCTCAATCGCAAAATCCTCAATGTAGTGCTGCTACGCCTGCGTTTTTGCTCAATTGCTTCAACCAAATCCAACATAAATATGAGCGATAAAAATGTAAACTTATTTTTGAAGCAGCCCTAAGTGGTTATTCCTTTAGATTATATTCTGTAACTTTTCTTTGAATTGTCTTTCGGGCCACTCCGAGCATTCGAGCCGCCTTTGCTTTATTCCATCCTGTTTTTTCCAGGGCTTCCTGAATCTGATCCGATGTCAAGCCTAGATAGCCTTTACCATATGCGCCCGATTTGAGTGTTTTTAGAGGATACTCTTTTTTTGTGTATTTTTGCAGATCATTAGGTAAGTCCTTTATTTCTATTAATGATCCGTCGGATACTACAAATGCATGTTCCAAGGCATGCTCCAATTCTCTTATATTACCCGGCCATGGGTATTCCAAAAAAATTTTCATTGCCTTACCTGTTATACCGGTAATCATTTTATGAAACTTCTTATTATAGCATTCAAGAAGGTGTTCAATTAAGAGAGTTATATCATCCGGTCTCTCCCGAAGAGAGGGCACATGGATCTCCACTACTTTGAGCCTGTAATACAGATCCTCCCTAAACTCTCCGGATTCAATTTTATCAGTCAAAACACGGTTGGTAGCTGTCATTATCCTTACATCGACTTTTATCCCTTTCGTAGCGCCAACCTTTTCAAACTCTTTTGTCTGAAGTACTCTTAATAGCTTTATTTGCATATTCAAAGGGAGATCACCTATTTCATCGAGTAAAATAGTGCCTCCCTCTGCTATTTCAAAGCGACCGGCTTTATTACTGACAGCTCCTGTGAAAGCGCCTTTTACGTGACCGAAAAGTTCGCTTTCCAATAAATTCTCCGGTAAGGCTGCGCAATTTACTTTTACCAGTTTTTTGTCTTTTCTTACACCGGTGTAATGTATAGCATCTGCGATTAACTCCTTGCCTGTCCCACTCTCACCGGTTATTAATACTGTAGTATCGATGTCAGCAAGGTTTTCAATAAGAGAGTGGATTTTCTTTATTGCCGTGCTGTTTCCAATAATGTGATGTTGTTGACTCCCTCTTTTAACAGTTTCCAGCTCCTTTTCTAAGCGTATGACTTTGGTTTCATCCTTTAAAATCATAAATACGCCTGAAACTCTCTTATCCCTCTCCAGGATAGGATACACACTGACGCTTACAAATTGATCAGGATTGTTGCTGTTATTACATTTCAACATTTCTGTTTCTTTTGTTTCTCCACTTTTTATCGCTTCCTCAATGATCTTAAGACAGCCGGTATCACAAAAAGTCGATATTTCATCTATTTTTTTGCCTTTTATCTCATTTTCGTTAAAACTGCAAATCATCTGAGCAGATTTGTTTATTGCTATGACTTTTAAATCACTGTCCAGGGAGATGATCGCTTCTTTAAATGATTGAAAGATCGATTCCAGATTTGATCGATACTTTTCAATCTCCTGTTCATTGTTTATGACTTTACACTCACCTACAAGGATATCTACCAACTTTTCACTTGCAAAAGGCTTTAATATAAAATTGCTAACACCCAGGTTTATCAATTCCAACAGATACTCGGAATCGTCATGGGCGGATGTTATTATTATCTTCTGGTCTTCTTTGACAGCCTTTATATGTTTTACCAGCTCTATTCCGTCCATTTTGGGCATCCTTATATCCGTAATTATTAAATCGAATGAACCTGCTTTGTATTTACTAAGACCTTCCTTTCCATTAAAGCAGTTTTCTACATAATGAAAAAAATTGGACAGAAAATCGGAGGTTTCTTTATTTACTCTTTCTTCATCCTCTACGTATAGTACGTTGAGGTCTCTTGCAAGGGATTTCAGTTCTTTAAACCTTGTTTTAATAGTCATTACAGTTGATTCTTACTCCCTTAGGTTTATCGGCAATTTTATGGTTGCTACAGCGCCGTCTCCCATGTTTTCGATGGATAGTTCGCCTCCGCAATGTTCCTCTACAATTGTTTTACTCATATAAAGTCCGAGTCCCGCGCCAAGCTTTTCATCTTTTGTGGAGTAGTATGGCAGGAATATGTTTTCTTTTATTTTCGGACTTATACCACCGCCGTTATCATGAATTTCCGTCATTATATAACCGTTTTTTTCATAGCTCCTTATTGTTATTAACCTGGCGAATAAACATATCGAAAAGAAGTAAAGAAATGTTATAATATTTGATGGAAAAAACAGATGCCCGCAAGCATACACAAGAAGTCCAACAGGAATTAAGAAAGCAGGCAGTACGCCTGAGAAAACAGAAGAGAAAATACAGGGAGATATCAGAAATAACAGGAGTCCATATAGACACCGTATGCAGATGGTGTAAATCATATGAGAGAGGAGGTGTTAAATTCCACAATAAACCGATCAAATAATTACATAAAAAACGAGACAACAAATTAATCCATACAGATTTTAATGAAGAGAGAAAAAGAAGAAAAGCTAAGAGATGGTAAGTAAGAAGAGATGAGCATAAAAAGAGCAGAGACTCCGGGAAAAGCAGTAAAGTAATCCCGGAGCACAGAGAGAGCAGGAAAATTCTGAATCAGAACAATTTTAAATCCTGATTAATATTAAGAACTGAATTGATCTCAAG
>JAREWP010000094.1 GCA_029001845.1 Candidatus Magnetocorallium paracelense
CTCTCTCTATCTCCCTTAATACGATTATCCTTATCGCACAACTCAATACCTTTATCTCATATACCCCCCTCTTCAACTCCTTTAATGCAAGCTCGGATGACAATCTCCTCGGATATTTTGTACACACAGCATACAATCCGATCCCGCTTGCTTCACAACTATCCTTTCCGATCAGCTTCCTGTACATCACATAATAACCGATCAACTCCTCAAGCACCCACAGACTCAAAGACTCATGTACAGATTTATATGTCAACAGATTATGTTCCTTCAAATCCTCGAATCCGTCGCATATTTCCTTCTTCACCACTCCCGCTCTTTTTCTTATGATCACAACATCCAATATTTGTCGCTTTAACGAAAGGTCCTTCTCAAGCTCCACCTCATAGGGACTGCCTGTAAAATAGTCTGTCAACACCATTCCGAGTATCCTGTGCCAATCTATCATATGTCTATTCTATCATTTTCGATATCACGATTTCATGACTGAGGAATTCGTAAATAAAAACAGGGCAATTTATTGGTGCGCCAAGCGAAGCTTGGTGCTTCTTGCAGCGGAAAATTAATTTTTGCCTGTCCTCGTCTCTTCAATGTAATAAGTGTATTAGAGATGTTAATACCGTAGAGAACAAAAGAGAGGTTAATTGAATTGCTATGTTATTGAAAAAATCCTGCTTTCAGTAGTAGAGTATTGACAGAACCAATTAGAACATATATAATATCCTACACGTAAAGCATATTAGGTTTTAAAAACGATCATGAATAAAATAAGTGGCGCGTTAAAGCATAATTATATAAACTATCCTAAAATTCATTGTAATAAGTAAGTTAATATTAAAAAGTTTATTACCATGGGACTTAGGGGACAATCGTTTATAGGCTTTTTACCATATTAACTGAATTCTAACAAAACCCTTAGGGTGAAAAAATTAATAATGGAGGAATTTGTTATGTCAAAACCACTGGAACCAAAAATACTAAAGGCGCTGAAGAAAGAATCGCTTGAACCTCAACATACACTTATTTTCGGGCCGTTCCAATTCAAATTTGAGCTTGATGTCCAAAAGCCGGAGTTAGGTTTTAAATTCATTGTTATGTACTTTTTTACGCTTATAGAGTTCGTTTTTAATAAGGACAACCTCAAATGCGAGAGAGGTTTTAAACTTTTGGGTTTTGGGTGTCAGTGTGAGTTTGAGATTGATTTTGACGATTGTGAGCTGTTGTTCGATCTTGAGATTTGTTTTCCAATCCTGGGCTGCCTGAAGGAAAGATTTGTCCTGCTTAAGTGGTAAGATGCTTCAAATAAGATTTTAATATTTCGTTAGGATTAATAGAAAAAGGCGTTAAGTTTACTTTGTATCTTTATTATCTGAGAAGATAAAAATAACTTAGCGCTTTTTATGTTTTTAAACTAAATTAGGGACAGGTTAATTCATTGACATTGTGGTTGGGAGTATGGTAAGATTGTGTATGTATGTGTTGCAAAATTAAGGAGGTATTGATAATGGCTCGTATAGCTCGAATGGTTGTGAAGGGAGAAGAGGTTGTTTATCATGTTATTACGAAGACTGCTCTTGAGGGGTTTGTTCTTGGTGATGTTGAAAAGGAGTATTTAACGGAGCTGATTAAGTGGATGAGTTCGGTGTATTTTACGGAGGTGTACGGGTTTTGTGTTATGGGCAATCATATGCATCTGCTTGTAAAGATGAAGGAGGGGAGTGGTTTTGACGATGATGAGATAAGAGCGAGGGTGAATAGATATTATAAGGGGGAGGATAGATTACTGACTTCGGGGCAGATGCCTTTTTATCGAGCGAAGTTTTCGAATTTGTCTGAGTATGTGAAGGATATCAAGCAGAGGTTTTCCAGGTATTATAACAGAGAGCATAACAGGAGCGGTTATTTTTGGGGAGATCGATTTAAGAGTGTGATCGTGGAGAGCGGGGATACGTTGGTGAATTGTCTTGCTTATATAGATCTGAATCCCGTGAGAGCTGGGATCGTAGAAAGACCTGAGGAATACAGGTGGAGTGGTCTCGGTTATCATGTGCAGAACGGTAACAGAGATAATTTTCTTTCAACGGATTTCGGATTGAGTGAGTATGGGGAGCTGTCGAAGGAGGAGAGGGTAAGGAATTATCGTGAGTATGTGTATGAAAAGGGAGCAATAGAGACGGACAAAGGAAAGACTATAGACAAAGCTATATTGGGAGAAGGCAGGAGCAGGGGCTATAAACTGACTGCAACGGACAGATTAAGATACCGAACGAGATATTTCAGCGACAGTGGTATAATAGGAACGAAGGGGTTTGTAAATAAGTATTATCTGGAATTCAAGAGTTATTTTAACGGTCAGAGAGAGAAGAGTCCAAAGGCAATACAGGGGTTTGACAATATTTATTCTCTTAAAAATTTAGTTAAAGAGGCATGTCGTCATAGTGCTTCCGACAAGTATTGATGAAAAAAGTCTGGATAGAGGTTGACAACCGGAATAAGCAATTTTTCACTGACGCTATAGAAAGCGGGGTTGACGCTTTTTTTATAACCAGAAAAGAGTTAATGCCTGAAATAAGCTCCCTTTCCAGAACAGCGGTATATCATAAAGAGAACCTGCCGGAAGATATCAGATTTTTTGTTATAAAGGGAAAGGAGGATGAAGAGGAAGCTGCTGCTTTGCCTGCCTCTCTCGCTCTTATTATCGTTGCAGAGGATTGGAAAGTGATACCTATGGAAAACCTCATAGCAAGGAGAAAAAATCTCTTCCTTTTAGTCGATAATCTGCAAGACGCTGTCGATGCGACAGCAATACTGGAAAAGGGAGTAGACGGTGTTTATATCTCAGGTTGTCCGGATGTTGAAAAATTAAAGATACTTAAAAAGATTAAGTCAGAAAAAGGCTCGATTTCGTTGGGACAAGGGGAAATTCTCTCTATAAGGAGATATCCCCCGGGAGACAGGGTTTGCATAGATACAATAATAAATATGAGGAATGGCGAGGGAATGCTCATTGGAGATTTTTCTACAGGTATGGTGCTGGTTAATTCCGAAAGCCATGAAAATCCTTATGTGCTGCCTAGACCTTTCAGAATAAATGCAGGAGCAGTGCACAGCTATTTGATGACAACAGAGGGCAGGACAAAATACCTCTCAGACTTAAAAAGCGGAGACGAAGTGCTTATTGTAAACCACAGAGGAGAGACTTCCATAACTGTTACGGGTAGAGTTAAGATCGAGAGACGGCCAATGCTTCACATCGGAATAAAAGGAAAACAAGGCACATTCGGCGCAGTCGTTCAAAATGCTGAAACAATCAGGCTGGTCACGCCTGAGGGAGAATCTAAATCTGTTGTGACGATAGAGAAGGGAGACAGGGTAGTCATTTTTGAAGAAGAGGGTGCAAGACACTTTGGTTACAAAATTGAGGAGACTATTTGGGAAAAGTAGTCTTCGCTTTCGATATAGAGTGACCGTCACATGGACAAACAAATTTGTCCATGCCACCTGAGCAGATACGTCGATTAATGCTCTTCGCTGAATAATTACTCATTTTTATCATTATTGAAATGCTTGCGGATTCGGTGATATTAATTTCTCTGGCTTCAGTGTTTTTGTTTGGCTGGATGCTTGGCGCTTTGTATATAAAAATAAGGCTTCAACGTACTTACGACAGGGCGTTGATTGAAGCGGAAAGTAAATTAAACTCAACCCGGTCAGCCACGGAGCTCTTTAAATCTCAGGCCGTGGAAAGGGAAAATGCGATTTATGAACTACAGGAGAGACTGAGGGCAGAGAGCCAGGAAAAGACGGCTGCTCAAACAGCGCTAATATCTGCCGAAGAGAATATCAGGGAACAGAGAATGCTTTTGGAAAGTTCGAAAAAGGAGCTTACCGACGCTTTTGCCTCACTATCGTCCAGGGCATTAAGAAATAATAATGAGGAATTTCTGAATCTTGCAAAAGAATCTTTTGAAAAGATAGCGACTGATACAAAAGGTAAGTTTGGTGAACATCAGGCAAAAATAGATAGCATTGTAAGACCTTTGCATGAGGCATTAAGAAAATATGAGGAAGAATTTCAAAGAGTAGAAGAAAAGAGAAGAGAGGATTTTGGTGGTATCGAAAGTTCTCTGAAAGCCGTTAACGACACACATACCCTTTTACGAAAAGAGACTGCAAATCTTGTAAACGCTCTAAAAAGACCGCAGGTCAGGGGAAGATGGGGTGAAATGCAATTAAGAAGAACCGTGGAACTTGCCGGCATGACGGAATATTGTGATTTTACAGAGCAGGTGTCAATTAATACTGACCATGGCAGACAGAGGCCTGATCTGATAGTGCATTTGCCTGTGGAGAGAGATATTGTTGTTGATGCAAAGGTTTCCCTGGACGCCTATCTTCGTGCTTTCGAGACGTCCGATGAAGAGGAGAAAAATCTATTCTTAAAAAAACACTCTCAGCAGATCAGGGAACATATGGGCAGACTGGGGCAAAAAGCTTATTGGGAGCAGTTTGCAAAATCACCGGAATTTGTAGTTCTCTTTCTTCCCGGTGAATCTTTTTTAAGCGCAGCGCTGGACAGGGATGTAACCATTCTTGAAGATGGTTTTAAAAAAAGAGTCATTATAGCCACGCCTACTACACTGATCGCACTGCTTCGAGCAGTCGCTTTCGGATGGAGGCAGGAGCAAATGACACGAAATGCAGAGGAGATAAGCAGGGCAGCCAAAGAGCTGTATAGCAGAATTAATATCTTTATAAAACATCTTTCGGAACTTGGAATGTCGATAAACAAGTCTGTGTCTTCCTTTAATAAAACCATAGGGTCAATGGATTCCAGAGTGCTGCCGACTGTGAGGAGATTCAAAGACTTAGGTGTCCGGTCCGCCGAGGAGATAAACCCGGTGGAACCAATCAGTATAACAGCGAGAGAAGCGGTTTTTGCTGAAGTACAGGACTCCCTGGAAGAAAAATTGTTAGATCCACAGCTCGATAATGAACGCAGGTGATGCAGCTTACTTCCGTTATTATGGCTTTTTTCTTTTTCATTGTCAGTCCCGTTTTTGCCTCTCTGTTTCCCGAAAAGGCTATTTTCATCTTTTCGTGTTGATTTTTTGTGAGGCATTCACCGGCTTCAACAGCAATTAGAAAAATGTTATAATAGCGTCACTAATCCTGATTACAATGTTTACATTCGATTTTATAAATGCAAGTACCAGGCGGGAGATAAGGGAGAGGCTTGGCGCTTTGATTGTCGATAAATATTCTGATCTCTTCCCCTCTGAGCCTGATGCCGGTATTCTTATTAAACCCAATCTTAACAGCAACATGAATGCGCTTACCGGAAATACGACTGATCTCAGGTTGATAGCAGCCGTTGTTGAGATATTGAAGGAGAGAGGGTACAAAAACATTACAATAGGAGAGGGAACGAACAGTGGATTTTACAGAAGTAATATCAGTGTAATTTCGAGGCTCAGGGTAGATTCTCTTGCCGGCTACTACGGTATAGCGACAAAAGATCTTAACTATTCGGATACTGTGGAAATAGATTTCGAGGACGGTGTTACAGCCGAAGTTGCAAAAGAGTGTGTGGAGTCGGAGTTGATAATAAATATGCCAAAGCTTAAAACACATTTTGAAGCCGGTATGAGCGTTTGCATGAAAAATTTGATGGGATGCCTGGTAGGGATGAAAAACAAAAAAAAGACACACCTCTCGCTTGCAGCGAATATTGTTAATTTAAATCGACAGGTAAGGCCCCATATTCACATAGTGGACGCCCTGATTTCCATGGAAGGTACGGGGCCCAGCAGAGGCACGCCGTTAGTTACGAATAATATATTTGTGGGAAGAGACCCCTTTTTAATCGATCTGATATGTACAAGATTCGCATCATATAATTACAGGGATGTAACTCCTTTGGCCGAAGCCGAAGCAAAGGGGCTTATTGGCAGTGAATATCTCGGTTTCGCAGAAGAAGTCGAACTTAAGGACATTTACAAATTTAAAAAACCGGACGCAGGTGTTATCGCCGGATTTATACATAATCCAAAGAGACAAAAGTATTTTCTCGCCATAAGAAACACCCCTTTTTTTAATTATATCTGTTCTACCGGCATTGCCGGCAGGATATTATTTATGACCGGGCTGAGGCAGGATGTTTTTATAGATAAGGAGACGGAATTCAAGGGCCTGTCACTGAATAAGGAAAAGTGTACTGACTGTGGAAAATGCCTGGATTTCTGTCCAATCGACCTGGAATTGCCCGGTGCATTTAGTGGTAACATCGATTGCTGCATTCAATGTCTCTACTGCTACTGCATCTGCCCTGAAAATGCAATCGAGTTGAACGGGGAGCTGGGTTTCATGGAAGAGCAGATACGCCAGTATGATAAACATGTAAGAGGAAATATCCCCTGATGTCTCCTCATGAAACATTAAAGAAGGTTTTCGGGTTTCAGGGTTTTCGTCCGAATCAGGAGGGGATTATAAATAATATCCTGGCAAAAAGAGATATCTTTGCCGTCATGCCCACAGGCGGAGGGAAATCTCTTTGCTATCAGTTGCCGGCTAAAATAATGGAGGGCACGGTTGTCGTGTTCAGTCCTCTTATATCTCTTATGAAAGATCAAGTGGACGGCGCTCGCGAGGTTGGTGTTTCAGCGGCGTTTATAAACAGCTCGATGACCTCGCAGGATATGTCCGATACTTACCGGAAGTTGAGAGCCGGTTCTCTGGACCTGCTATATATAGCACCTGAACGGTTGGCTGTGTCGCACTTTTACGATACTCTCGGTTCTGTTGAAATTTCCGCCTTTGCCGTAGACGAAGCTCACTGCATCTCTGAATGGGGCCATGATTTCAGGCCCGATTATCTCTCTTTATCAACTCTTATTACCAAATTTCCCAATATTCCTGTCGCCGCATTTACGGCAACAGCCACGGAAAAGGTGCAGCGAGATATTATCGATAAACTGGGTTTGAGGAATCCATATACGATTCGTGCTTCATTTAATCGGCAAAATCTTTTTTATCGCGTTGAAAGAAAGGATAATCTGGAATCACGCATCCTGACTTTTTTGAGAAATCACAACAACGAGCAGGGAATTATCTATCGCACAACAAGGGATTCGGTAGTCGAAACTGCTGAGTTTCTTGCCGATAACGGAATAAAAGCACTGCCCTATCATGCAGGAATGACACCTGTGGAGCGTAAGGATAATCAGGAGGCCTTTAACAGGGACGAAGTAACTGTTATTGTAGCAACCATAGCCTTTGGTATGGGTATCGATAAGTCCAATATACGTTTTGTCGTACATATGGACCTGCCAAAAAATCCGGAATCCTTTTATCAGGAGACGGGCAGGGCTGGAAGAGACGGGGAACCGGCTGATTGTGTTTTATTCTTCAGCAGAGGAGATATCCCAAAGATTCGATTTTTTATAGATCAAATTCAGGATGACAGGGAACGTTCGGTTGCCGTTGAAAAGCTTAATCGTATGGTCAGGTATGCTTCACAAAATGTTTGCAGGAGAAAACAGATACTGGAGTACTTCGATGAGCAATATGAGAAAGATAACTGTGATGCCTGTGACATTTGCACCGGAAGTGTGGAAAAGACGGATATTACAATAGATGCTCAAAAACTGATGTCAGCCATATCGAGGACAGGTCAGAGATTTGGCGCTGCTCATATTGCGGATATAGTCGTCGGGGCGAATACAAAACGTATTCGCGAGTTGGGGCATGACAAGGTTAAGACATATGGCGTGGGAAGGGACAAACCCAAAACTCACTGGCGATTTATAACCGACGAACTTCTGGCTCAGGGTCTCATTGTACAGAATGGCGACAGATATCCTGTTTTACAGCTTACTGAGAAGGCGAGAAATGTTCTTTTCAAAAGCCATCCCGTGACTGCTCTAAAGAGGCTCGAACCTGAAAGAAAGAAGTACGGCCCAAGTATCGGACCCGGTTTATCGGTCGATGAAGCACTCTTTGAGAGGCTGAGAGCATTGCGCAAAGAGCTGGCCGACAAACAGCAGGTACCTCCCTATGTGGTCTTTTCGGACAAAACTCTGGGCGAGATGTGCTGCTACTATCCTGTAACGGAGCCTGAGATGGCGAAGATTAATGGTGTAGGCGATATGAAACTCATTCATTACGGCGCCGAATTTATCGCAGCTATTAAGAGCTATCTTGGAGATAATCCTCATATCACTGTACCGGACAGGAATGAAAGGGATTTTTCCATTAGCGTACCGCCTGTTAAAAAAAAGCTGAAAGGTGATACCTATGAAGCTACATTCGAATTATTAAAAGCGGGGCTCTCTTTAAAGGAGATAGCGGAAAGACGAAAACTTGTACAAACCACTATTGCCGGTCATATTGAGAGACTGATTATGGATGGCAGGGAAATCGATATAGACCTCCTCGTCGAGTCTGACAAAAGAGCTCAGATAGAGAAACTGTTTACAACCCTCAATACGTGGAATCTTACTCCTGTGGTAGAGAATTCCAATGAAACTATTACATACGATGAAGCCAGGTTTGTAAGAGGTTTTATGCAAAGAGAGGGTAAGCTTTAACTATTGGGTAACGGAAACAATTAATAATGAGTCCCAGGCCTAAATACTGCAGATTTTTATCAAGATGTGTAGCATTGATTTTGATCTTATCAGTGTTTGCTCCCCTTTCCTGGTCTAAAAAAGTTCAGTCTATAATAGTGGCGGTTGATATTCAGGTACTTCTTCACGATGACCGGCATGAATTGCATCATGAAGCATACCCTGACTCCAAAAACACAAAAAATAGTGACACTCATGCAGAGCACTCACATGAGCACAAACATTCACCCAAAGATGTCCCTCATAACCACAAGCACCGGCACAACTTGGGGATTGTTTTTTTAGACGGGACAGTCGCTACACTCCCATCCGACGATCAACAATTTCCAATTTATCCCAAATGTTCAGTTCTATACATAGATAGCCCTTTACAATGCCAGGGCGTTTTGCGTAGGATTTTTAGACCTCCAATTGTTTAGACCTTTGCAGTTTCTACAAATTTAAATTCAAACAATGACAATCTCGTAAAAAGCAGCCCACTCATTAAAATCGACTTTTTTATGGGCTTTTTTATCATTGGTCTACCCTAAAAATAAAATACGGGTCAAATAGTGAAGCCATTTTTAGACTCATCATAAGAAATGATGAACGGACTTTTTACGAGACCACCAAACAATACTATAAGGAGGTATTATGAGATTATTATTTTGGTTTGTCTTATTGGGCGCCGGCCCAGTGTATGCACACGGAATTTCTGAAGCCGATAAGGCCGCCATGCTAAGTGGGGGATACTTAAAATATATGTGGTTAGGGGCAACCCATATGCTTACCGGATATGATCACTTACTTTTTATTTTTGGGGTAATCTTCTTCTTAACGACGTTTCGGGAAATCGTAAAATTTATCACTGCCTTTACCGTGGCTCATTGCATTACGCTTATTTTTGCTACATTTTTTAAAATTACAGCTAACTATTATTTGGTTGATGCCGTTATAGCGGTAAGTGTTATGTATAAGGGCTTCGAAAACATTGATGGATTTCAAAAGTTTTTTGATTGGACTCCGCCCAATCTTTTGAAAATGGTATTTGCCTTTGGATTAATCCATGGCTTTGGGCTTTCAACCAGGCTTCAGCAATTACCTCTTGGTGATGACGCCTTTGCTATGTTAATGAGAATTCTTTCTTTTAATGTCGGGGTCGAGCTGGGGCAAATTGCGGCGCTTACGGTGATGTTGGCATTGCTCGGTGGTTGGCGCAAGACTACAGGCTTTACCAAATTTGCAAAAGCCGCTAACGTTGCTTTAATCGCAGGAGGGATTTTCCTATTCTCGATGCAATTCCATGGTTATTGGCATTCGAGCAATCCGGATGAGTATGGGTTTAGTTCCGACCTCCATGTTCATGACCATGAAAGGATGCATAAAGAGGCAATTAAAGAGAGTATAGATCTTGATCTGAAAACTCATCATGATAACTTACTGGAGGATTGAAAACGATGTAAGGCGTAATAAAAGGGCATTTGCAGCCATTTCACAGGTAATTGAGAATGGCAAAATTATGTCGCCTCGGGCCAATGTTTAATCATACATATGAGTTGTACGGCGCCATAAAAAGATATCTTCCATTAGTTACCCCGCTGCTTGCGGCGGGGTAGTTCATTGTTTTCTTTTTTCTTCAGATTTATAAATTGACCATTAAAAATCGCATTTATGACAACCGCCTGTCCAAACGCAACCGTCATTGCCATAAACATCGCATACCGTGTGACGGGTATGGCCGGCGGCTTCGACAGACCTTTCAATTAGTGCTTCTTTGATCCCGCACAACATCAGTACTTTATCGGTATCTGTGGAAACTCTGTGAGCATGGCAGAGTAACTGCATACAGTTGTTGGATATCTCCGTTACATCTTCCATGTTAAAGACCAGAAGGTAGTCACTGTTCAAGGATTTTGCAAGAATTTCTTTTAATTCCTGTTCGTCCTCTTTTTTTATCGCGCCTCTAAACTTCAAAATAAGCCTGTCTCTAAGCTGCTTGTCTATATTGTAGTCTACCATTATCTTTAATACTCCTCATGAATATAATATAGGGAGTCTTTGCTATACTTTTTTCAGTGTCCAAACGAATTTGTTGCTTTCTTTCTCCCTGGATATTATCTCGAAACCCGATGAATCGCTAATCTGCTCGATCGCTTCCCCGGACGAAGTATTGTCGAATTCTACATCGAGTAACTCGCCTGCCGCCAATTTAGCAACCGCCTTTTTCGTATAAAGCTGCGGATGGGGGCATACCATATCAAGGACAGACAATAAATAGCGTCCGTCTTCCTTTTTTTTAAAGTCTACTTTCGCCATAATATACTCCTCTCTTTATATTTATGAAAGCGTTATCAAAAGTCGTCAAAGTCCAGATCGGCTAATTTCCTTGTTGTCCACCAGTCGAAAAATTTCACACACACAAATGAACCTAAAGCGAGACCTGCCCCAAATAGCCAGCCGGCGGGATCTCCTCCGGCTACCTTAATGAAGAAAGCTCCTATATTACAACCAAGACCGAGTCTGGCGCCGAGACCCATTAACGTTCCGCCCAGCAGCCCCCATACTATAAATTCTCCTTTAGGGATTTTGAATTTAAATTCATCCTTAAAGAGCGCCATAATCGTCGCGCCGAAAACAATTCCAAAAGACATCCAGAGGGCCGGATTTCTTAAGGGCGAAGGAACTCCAACGGATTTAAAAAAAAGATTATCACTTGCATTCAGTCCGATTATGTTAAAAAACCATGCCCCAAGTTGCGCTTCCTGGGTGGTAATGTACCAATAGCCCGGGTCGAAAATCATGCCTCCTCTCGTAACATCTGAATCGTGATTCATGATAGTCAATAATTCGCCAAAGTTGTCAATATTAAAAAACTCTCTCAGTGCTTCGATTGCGAAGACATGCGCACCGGCAGTAATACCGATCAGGAATCCCGCTATTACTGTTCTCTTTGAAGCGGAAAGCATAAGCCAAAAGCCATAAAGTTCGTCTGTAAAACCTGTTTCCTCTGCTCCTCCGGGAGAGCCGGCGGTCTTGGACTCTTTTATTTTCTTTATGGAACTTTTCCTGCCACGGAAAACATATACTATTATTAGAAGCAGTAATGCCGGTAACAGTGTGTTTACAACGGCATTTCCCAGGAAATAATTAAAAGGAGGCGGGAGAAATTCAAAAAAATCGGAGAGAATGAACTCCGGCAGATCATAGATGTATCCTGTCATATAGCTGTCAAATATACCGGCAATATCAACAAACAGGGCTTGCGATATGCATATGGCTATAAAAGCAAGCAGAGACGTTCCGTTTCCTTCTCCGCATTTGTAAAGAGTGCCCGATGCGCAACCTCCGGCCATAACCATGCCCAGGCCGAATATAAATCCTCCGGCAATTCTGAATCCGCCGAATGGTCCCGAGTGAAAAGTAGACATATTAATACTCTCAAGCCCGGCCATAATAAAACTGAATATAACGGCTGCGATCATTATGCCGGCGAACATTCTGGTGACGCCCAGACCAAAGAGGTCTCTAAAGGCGGAGGCCAGACAAAAACGCCCGTATTGAAGAAGTGCTCCGTAAGCGACACCAAACCATATATACACAACAAGGTATATATAATAGGTGTTAACCGAGTAGTATATTAGACTGACAATGCTTAAAAAGGCTGCAATCAAAACAGCCCATAGCCTGTTTTTGTCAAATGAGGTTTCCTGTTGAGACAAGATAATTTCCTTCCCGTTAAATTAAAATAATCTGAAAAAAACGGCGATCACGAATATTATAACATTTAGAGTTTTTCATTTGCTTCTTTCTTCGACAGAAAATATTCGATTATTAAGGTGTGATTGAAGTACGTTATTCGTCTGCAAGTTAACGCCTTTGGCGGACTTCTTTATTATACTTAATATGGTTGGTTTCGTAGGCATGGTGTGGTTTAGCAGGCTAAACCTTTGATGAAAACTAAATAATACTATCGGTTTTAATCTGCTATGTCGGCTACTATTTCCCGCACCCTGTTGCCGTTTATCAATGACTGTGCGTTAATTGCGGCTCCGGGGTTATTGGCTATCATCTTTCCGGTGTCTCCGACCAGGCTCAATGCTTCCTCAGGGGAATTAATGGATGACACGAGAGAGGAGAGATTGGGAGAACTGATTTTAATGGTATAGGCGTCACCGGTATTGGTTCCGGTGCTTCTTGACTTATTTTTATCCTTTGAGTCAATATTTTTTGAAGAGATATCTTTGTTATTAATTGTCGGTATACTGTTGTCTATTCTCATATCGATCCTCCTGTCTGTACCATTTAGTCTTATAAGTCGGCCGTATTAAAGAGAGTATCTCTATAATAACAGAAAACCTGTGTTTTGGCAATAGAAAAAGGTATCTGCGACATAAAATAGGTAAGATTTGATTTGTGAACAGCACAGTTGCATGGCCCGAAAAATAAAAAATTAAACATTACGTCCAAGTTTATCCATGTATTGCCAGCAGTTCTTCATTGGATAATTCTGTGGAATTCAGCTTTTCCTTATAGCTGACTGCTAAATGCTTTTTTTAGTTAAAAACGACAGATTCATCCTGCTGTAAACTTATTGTCGCACACCTAAATTAAAGTACTGTCCACTGTTGTGGTATAAATATCTTTTCATAACTCATAAGGGCAAACTGATCGGTCATACCGGCAATAAAGTCGCACACTATTCGGTGCCTGTCGGAGTTGTTTTCTCCGGGTACAAAGCTCAAAGCCTCGTCAGGATTGTCGATGTAGTAATCATAGAGGGCTTTTAATATTTTTTTTGCCTTACCAAATTCTTTCTTGATTTTTTCGCTGTAATATACGCTTTCATAAAGAAAATCTCTGAGTCTGTAAATTCCATCAAGTACTTCCGTACTGATTCTTATTTCATTTAGCTCTGCGTCGACAGTGTTAAATATCAGATCGGTCACCATTTTATCGATGCGTTTGGCATGAGTGTCACCAAACAGTGAGGTAATATCTTTTGGAATGTCACTCTTTCCGATAACGCCGGCTCTCAGAGCGTCGTCCAGGTCATGATTGACATAGGCTATAATGTCCGATATTCGCACCAATTGCCCTTCAAGCGTCTCAGCTTTCTCCTTTGGGTCGGAAGGTATAATCTCGCCTTTCCCCTTTGAGTGTTTTATAATACCGTTTCTGACTTCATAGGTAAGATTCAGGCCTTTACCGTTTTTTTCCAGAAAATCGACTACTCTGAGACTTTGCTTGTAATGATCGAATCCTCCGGGATGTATCTCTCTCAAAAGCGCCTCTCCGGCATGGCCAAAAGGAGTGTGCCCCAAATCATGCCCCAGAGCGATCGCTTCGGTAAGGTCTTCGTTCAGCCTTAACGCCCTTGCCGCTGTTCTGGCGATCTGAGACACTTCAAGGACGTGGGTAATTCTCGTTCTGTAATGGTCTCCTCTAGGTGCGAGGAACACCTGAGTTTTGTGTTTTAGCCTCCTGAAAGACTTGGAATGTACAATCCTGTCTCTGTCCCGTTGATAAACGGTGCGGATGGAGCTCTCGTTCTCCTTAACGACGCGCCCTTTACTCGCCGAACTAAGACGGGCAGAGGGATGGAGTAGTTGTTTTTCGTTTTCTTCTATCCGCTTTCTGATATTCATAACTCAATGTCATTAATTTAAGGAGTAAAGCACCTTCCGCCTTCAGCGGCTAAACTCGAAGGCTCCGCTTCGCTGCGCCTTCTCAAACATGACCCGCTTCCGTCGGAAAGTGCTTCACCCCTTAAGTTAATGGTATTAATTCATAACTTATAATAATTTTAGTAACTGTTCATGGATATCAGGGATCGGTGGTCTGTTAAAGAGATTTGTCTTTTTTTCATGGTAAGAACTCAGAAAAGTGCTTTAATACCAATTATAATCATGACATTCAATAAAAAAGTCCCTTTTATCTTCTACTGACCTCTGACCTCAGGT
>JAREWP010000010.1 GCA_029001845.1 Candidatus Magnetocorallium paracelense
TGAACTGATTGGAATCGAAAAGAAAAATGATTACTGTTATTATTATTTCTATTCATTCAGTTATCCTTATGGGGGCGTGGATTGTATGGTTGTTTTAATAGAAGCGTTCGGCCATAGAGTTATCGGCATATATAACGGTTGCGAGTATTATGATTATGTTCCTAGGGAACATTGGTGCCTTAGAATTCCGACACCTTCAGACAGTAATGCCGCACTGTTAAAAGCTCTTAATATTAAAATGCCCTCCGTTCTGCCCCACAGAGAGGTGCCTGTAGTCACGAGAAAAAAGTTGCAGGCTCAGCGAAAATCCATTGAAAAATATGGCTCTGCCGCCATCCGGCAGCCTTCGGGCAGGGGGGAACTTCCGTTAAAGAACTGATATCCGTGGCGTTGCACTTCTTTGTCTGCAAGCACATATCAGCTCCCTGAATGCTGCCGTATGTAGGTACGAATTCTATATTATTGCGTATCCAGTTGTGAATTTTTATAGGGTTCTTTTCCAGCTCCTCCGCCTTTGCACGGATTGCATCGGTAAACTGTATCTCTATGGTCTCAGAAAGATCGGCTTCCGTTGGCGGATCGATTTTGGCTTTTGTCTCTGACTTGCCGCCTGAGACTCCGGCTGACTGTTCGCCTGAAGAGGCGGGTATTGTACTGTCATTGTTCTTGCCGTTTCCGCTTCCCCTCTGAAACTCCTCTTTTGTCAATCGAGGCATTTTGTTTACGGGCTGAGCGCTCCTGTGGGGTAGTTTATTCGGATCAAGAGACTGATGTCTCTTTGGCTTTGCATGCCTGCTTAAAAACTCTCTCGTCTCCTTAATCCCTCTCCTCTCGCCATCCCTGTCACCGGACTTCCTTATTGTCTCTATATTTCCGATCAGCTCTTTGTATTTCCCTTTATAACTCTCTGTAAAATCATAATGCCTGTCAAGTATCTCAGATGAAAGTCCTTTGGACTTCAACATCTTCTCTGTCTCTGAAAACTCCTCTCTTATCGCCGTATCGATATCGGCCAGAGCATCTCTCTTTTCTTTTAAGGCTTTCCTTAATTCATCTCTTTTGCGGGAATCAACCTCTTCATCCATGTCGGTCAATAAATCGTCCAGTTCGGAGAGTGCTTTTTCCAGTTTTACGGCAGCTCCGGTTTCACTGCTCTCTCTTTTTTGTATACCAGATGTATCTTTTAACGCATAGGCAAGCTGATAGAGCCCGCAAAACTCCCACATAACAACCATAAGTACTGTTATCGATATCTTTCTGATAACTCCCCTGTTTTTCATTGCTCCTCCATAAAAAAAGATAAAAGTAATTGTTCAGGTACGCCTATTTGTGTTTGACCTGACACGGTAAGATTGAATCAAATATGGATATAGGCATAAGGCATAAGTAAAAAAGTATTGTTGCCTTTTGTGCAGTTATATGCGACTAATAAAGCCGTTAGACATCGTTATTCGGCTGTCAGCTCTGTATATGCTTTGAGCGCTGTACATTGATTTTTCTTAGCTGACTGCTGACTGCTGACAGCTGAATGCTTTTTTAGTAAATAAGCGCCCCGCCATGACATGGAAGAAAAAAGCAAACATGGCGAGATTCGTTTGAATCGTATATTTCACGCTAAAATAACATGAATGAATTTAAAAGTCAAGATAAAAATATAAATAATTAAATTTATTTGTGATATTTACTCTTGAATTAATTTTTGATAATTTATTTAATATTTTTATTTATTTGCAATAGACTTGTAAAATATGTGAATAGTAATTCCAAAAATGAATGTTTTGTGAAAATAAAATGCGCTGTTTTGAGGTAGTCTGTCGAAAAATGATATTTTTTTTCCTTCTCTGTTTCCTGCTGTGATTACATTGGATCCGGTTTGCTCTTTGTCATTACTCTCAGGGCAAGGGACGTGGCGTAGGGGTCTTCTACCTGGCTGTCGTCAGGTTGTTGCGTGGTTTGGAGGTAAGTGTGGGTTACAAAAGCGTGAAGGTAATGCGATATAAGGATTTTAAAGTAAAATGAAAAGCATTACTTTTTTGTCCATAAAAGATAGCTTTAGATGCAGGGGTGGTGCTGTTTTGGCTTAAGTCCGCTCTTTTTCTGAGAGTTTAAAAGATGAACATTTTTTTTATTGAGATTTAATTATTTCTGAAAATCTGGTTTCAAGGTCGACAATATTTTTGTTCATCTCCCGGATCGTTTCGTAGATAGTGTCTGTTATGGTATTGTTTGCTCCATGGAAATCCTCTATAAACTTTTCCATAAATACTTGAAAGTACTTTCTCGCATTCAATGCGGCTTTCAAAAGCTGACTCTGCAACTTTGAAAAATCTTTTGATGAAAAAAGTGTATTATACTCCTTTATACATCTATCCATCCACATTTTTAGTATTTTGTCGCTGCTTTTAATTTCATTCCCATCGCTTATCTCTTGTACAAGTTGTCGGATAACACTCTCTATAATCTCCTGAGCAGTTATATAGATTTTTTTCTGAAATTCGACATTTTGGGCAATAAAGGAGGAGTGTCTGTCAAGAATATTTTTAATTAACTCAAGTTTCTCTCTCTCTTCGTTTTCATGTTGGATTTTAAAGCGGCTTGTCAGACTGTTTTCAAAGGCGTCATATAAATTTTTGAATATCTCCATACCTGCCATGGGATTACCTGATAGTAAATAGGGGATTGTTTCGGTATTTTTCCTGATAGCGTCTGTCCATGGTTTCAGGAAGCTCTCCTGTGTAGATACCCATATGTCGACTATTTCCAAGGTCTGTTTATAAAAATCGGACACTGTTTCAGTCGTAACAAAACCGAATATCCTGTCTATACTTTCTTTATATGCTGAGGAATCCAATGCAGCCATGACGTTGTCGATATTCACGGACTTCTTCAGTAATTCATTCAATATCGGTGTATGAAAGTCAAAAATACCGGAAAAGGAATCAATAGAAGTTTTCATTTTTTCAAAAATATCCTTCCTTTTTTCAAAAGGATAGTTTGTCAGGTACTCATCAAAAGTTTTGCCGATCGTTTTTGTCCAGGAGCTATATAAAGAGAATACTTCTTCTCTATTGTCAGCTGAAATTTCGCCAAGCCAGAAGGATGATTGAAATTTTTTAGAGGTCTCTATCCAATTGTCCAAAAAATCTTTTTGTGTATTTAACCACTTATCAAAAAACTCTAATTCGTCCTTCATAATAAATGCTCTCCTTTTGGTATTGGTATTTATACCGGATGAAATGTCTAAGGCCCTCCGGATATTTTAACCACGAAGGTCACGAAGAGCACGAAGATTTAAAAAATTTGCTTTCTTCGCGCCCTTCGCGATCTTCGTGGTTATTAAGGGCTTATTTTCCGGAGAAAGATACTTCCACTAAATTTCATGACTGTTCAGGAGACCCCTTATTTATATAGTATATTGGGTTTTAAGGGGAATGATACGAATTCTCTTTGAGAATAGTAAAAAAATACTGCAAAAGTCAATTTTGGTTTTTAATTCATTACTACTAGAGCGATACTTTGTTTATACAGCGAACCTGTAAAGTAAAAGATAACAGACACAAGGCATAAGGTTGGATTTTTTTTAATTCCGCCTTTCAAAGCAGACTGTAAAAAAACCGTTGGTAGCTTCGGATCGAAGGGTGCTTTCAATCTAAAGACAGCAGTCAGCTATCAGCCTTCAGCCTGGGAAAGGATTGCTGTTATGCCAATAATAAGCTTCACCTTATAGGTGTGATTCTGTTTTAAACCATAAAGTGTTACAATTAAAGAGCTGATAGCTGATAGCTTTGTTTACATTAAATCGCAGAATCTCCTCTTTCGCCCGTTCTGATTCTGATCGTTTCCTCTGCATTGTAAACAAATATCTTGCCGTCTCCGATTTTTCCGGTTCTGGCAGTTTCCTGAATTGCCGTGACAGCCTTTTCCAATATGTCGTCTGCAACAACGACCTCTATTTTTATTTTAGGGACAAACTCGATTACATACTCCGCCCCTCTATACAACTCGGTATGACCCTTTTGACGTCCAAAGCCTCTTACTTCTACTACTGTGATTCCCTGTACGCCTGTTTCATTGAGGGCCTCTTTAACCGGATCAAGTTTAAAGGGCTTAATAATTGCCTCTATTTTTTTCATAAATCCTCCGTTTATAAATTTCCTTAGTCTTTTGCTATTACTAACTTTGAAAAGATTCACCCTAAGAACAGCAGTCAGCTATCAGCGGTCAGCCTTCAGTCATGGAAAGAATTGATGTTATGCTAATATTAAGCTTCACCTTTTGGGTGAAAGTGTTTTGTACAGTAAAGTGTTGCAATTAAAAAGCTGATAGCTGACAGCTAAATGCTTTTTTTAGGTTCACAGGTTCGAGAATGTAAGCTGTTCATATGGCTGCTTACCGGCTCATTATCCTGTGACTTCGATAAAAGCTCCGAACCTGTGAACCATTATAAATTTTATGCCTTTGAAGGATGAATCTGGAAGTCGGGATAGGCCTCCATTCCATGCTCTTCCACGTCCAGTCCGTTAAATTCCTCTTCTTCGTCTACGCGTAATCCGATAGTCGCTTTTATAAGCTTAAAAAGAATAAAGGCTGTCGGAAATACCCATAAAAAGGCTGCTCCTATTCCTAGTAACTGAACACCGATTATTTTCATCGTTACACCGTCTGTATTAAACAGTCCCGCCGCCAGCGTGCCCCAGGCGCCGCAGACACCGTGAACGGATATGGCGCCCACTGGGTCGTCAATTTTTAACACCTGATCTATAAAAAGTACGGATATAACAACAATAACGCCGGCAATGAGACCTATTATGATTGCGCTGCCTGGCATCACATTTGCGCAGGGCGCTGTAATACCGACCAATCCCGCGAGAGCTCCGTTTAAAGTCATTGTCGGTTCCGGTTTTTTGAATTTTGACCACGATACAAACATCGCGCCTACGGCGCCTGCTGCTGCGGCCAGTGTTGTATTAACAGCTATCAAGGCAATATCAGTGCTAGCGGCCGTTGTACTTCCCACATTGAATCCGTACCATCCGAACCAGAGTATAAAAACGCCAAGCGCGCCGAGCGGTAAATTATGGCCGGGAATCGCTTTTACTGTATTGCCGACATACTTACCATGTCTCGGTCCAATAACGATGGCGCCTGCAAGGGCGGCCCATCCGCCTACGGAGTGGACAACCGTAGAGCCGGCGAAATCGATAAATCCCAAGGCTTCAAGCCAGCCCGATCCTTTGTACAGGCTGCCCCAGGCCCATGAACCGAAAACCGGATATATCAGACCTGTAATCACAACGGAATAGGCAAGATAGGCGACAAATTTTGTCCTTTCGGCCATCGCTCCGGAAACAATGGTTGCAGCAGTGGCTGCGAATACAACCTGAAACATCCAGAAAGCCAGGACCCAGGGATCTTTGTCTGCTGCAAAGTCGCTCAGGAAAAATCCTGTTGTACCGAACCACCCGGTCTTTGTAACACCAAACATGATGGCAAAGCCTATAGCAAAAAAAGATAATGCCCCCATGGACATATCCATCATATTTTTCATGATAATATTTACGGTGTTTTTTGATCGGGTAAAGCCTCCCTCTACAAGTGCAAAACCTGCCTGCATAAAAAAAACCATAAACGCAGCAATAAGAGTCCACAGAAAATCTGCATGTCTCTGCACTTCGGCAGCCTTTATCTCCGGCTCCTCTGCAAAAGCGGTCAGGCTTGAAAATAATAAAAATAAAAGTGTTAAAGAAAAAACCTTTCTCATCTAGTCCTCCCAAATTAAAGACTTAAGAACAGCAGGAATCCTGCTGTTGTTTTTAAAGATGCAATTGTTGCAACTGTTCGGGTAAGATTACAGGACAAACGTCCATGAACCTCCGGTTCACCACAAAGCATGAAAATATATAGTGATTGAAGAACATGGTACCTTTAACCACGAAGTTCACGAAGAGCAAGAAGTTTTTTAAAAAAAGAGTTTTTCTTCGTGCCCGACCTGAACTTCGTGGTTATGTAAACCCGGCCTCTCGTTGATTCTGTCAAGAGATTAAGTGACAAACAGTTATTATTCTTCTGTGTTTGCTAAAACCGTGCCACATCACAAGTACCTGATTTTAAAAGAATTTAGCCTCTTTGTAACGATACAAAAATGTCGTGCGTTACATTTTTGTATCGTTCTCCGAAAATCTGTAGAAACAACTGTTACTCCGCCCCAAAGAGCACAAGTTGTTGAGTGCACTCCGAGATTACTATAATGCTCTATCTATCCGGCTATTATCCTTTCCACGTACGTAACTAAAGGGCTTGTCAGGAAATAACTTTGACATATAGCGCCCGGATTTGGTTTAGATTCAATTGATTTGATTGAGTAAAACCGCAGTCATAGTAGTGCTATTTCGAGGATTTTGCGATTGAAAATCAATTGAAGATGAACTGAATACGGGATGAAAGATGTTAAAGTTATTTCCTGATAAGCCCTAAAGCAGCTTTACTTAATGGAGGCGTTCATTTTAAAATTACACGGAAGGCTGTCAGGTAAAACATGTGTTTTTGTTAAAGCCTGTTTTACCTGACAGGTTTTTAACTTTTTTTGATTCGACCCTTATTAAGTCTCTACTCTTCGAAAACACCCCTTTAACCTGTGTATTATTATTCATATGCCTGACAGAATACTGGAAAAAGACAGCGATGTACATCTCCCGGCGTGCATTCTTCTTAAAGCTTCGGCAGGGTCCGGCAAAACGCATACTCTTACAAAACGTTTTGTACAGTTTCTCCTTTCCAAAAGAATCGACAAAAATAATCTTAGGAATATACTGGCCATTACTTTTTCCAATAACGCAGCCAGAGAGATGAAAGAGAGGACCCTTGGCTGGCTTAAGGAAATTTACTTTGGCGATCCCGAAACGCTGAACCAGATCGAGGAGGTAGTTTCTCAAAGGCGCGAGAATCTCAAGGAAGAGGCGGAAAGACTAATCGATACGATTCTGGATAATTATACGGATTTTCAGGTAAAGACGATAGACAGCTATATGACGTCCATATTCAAAGCATCGGCCATAGAGTTCGGTTATACTCCTGATTTCGAAATCACTCTTACCAATAAAAGACTCATAACGTACGCCTTTGATCTCTTTTTACGAGATGTCAGAGAGGGGAGTTATAAAGCCGAACTTATGGAAAAGGTGACAAAGACAATAATCAGGGAAAACAGAAAAGGCGATTCCGCCTTTTTGTGGAATCCTGCCAACAATATTCTCTCTGAGCTTGAGACCATCTATAAAAAGCTGACAACAACAGGTAAAAGGGTTGTCATGGATGACTTTTCTTCTGACCTGAAAAGTATAAAGGAGCGGATAAGAGAGAAAACGGAAAATCTCGATGCCTTTGTGGAGAATTCGGGGCTTGAAAGAAACAGTAAGTGTACTTTGCCAAAGATTTTGGGATTTGTCAGAGGAGACAGGTTTCCTGAAATACTCGATTTGGGGGTAAAGAGCGTACCTGTAAAAAAGGTCAAAAAAAAGGATATCGCTTCATTATACGACAGCATTGTAAGCGACTGGATGGAATTGACCGCTCTAATCGGGGAATATGTAACCTATTTTGCACTCACTTTTTATTATCCCTATTTAAAAGTTTATAAGGAGTTCGAAGAGACCATAGAGAGAGTCAATAGGCAGCAGTCTACCGTATATATTGGCGATATCAACAGGAATATCAAGAAATACCTGGATGAGGAGACGGCGCCCGATATATATTTCAGAATCGGAGAGACCATATACCACTATCTGATAGACGAATTTCAGGATACCTCTCCTGTGCAATGGACGAATATGTTTTTGCTGGTAGAGAATTCGCTGTCCCAGGGCGGAAGTCTCTTTGCCGTAGGTGATACAAAACAGGGCATTTACGGATTCAGAGATGCAGATTACAGGATCATGAAGGAGCTGGAAAAGGAGAACAGGTTTCTCTCTGCGGAAATTCAGGTAAAAGAGTTGGAAACAAATTACAGGAGCCTGGAGAGAATCATCGAGTTCAACGATAAAGTTTTTAAGGAGAGGCTCTCTTCAACGGATTATAAGGACCTTGGCGACAGAAGCGGTCTCACCGATTTTATTCAAAAGGTACGAAAGGGCAAAGAGGGGCTCGGTTACTCGGAAGTGACCATATTGCCGAAGGATCGGGAGAATCTGCCTGAGAGGCGTAAGATTCTTGAACTGACAGAGGAGTTAACCCAAAGAGGTTATAATTTGGGTGATATTGCCATACTTACCTCTGACAATGACACTGTTGTCCAGGTGTCGGAGTGGCTGAATGAAGGGGGACGGCAGTTTATCTCTTACAGCAGTCTCGATGTGAGGATAAGGAGGATTACGGGCGAAATAGTTTCTCTGTTGAAGTTTCTCGATTCCCCTGTTGACGATCTTTCGTTCATGACTTTTTGCACAGGCCTTATTCTGAAAAGGTCTCTTAAGAGGGATTTCGATATTTCGGAAGAGGATTGCGACAGAACGGTGCATGAGTTTCTCTTTAACAACAGGGAGTCGGAGGACAGGCCCTTTTATATTGCCTTTCAGAGAGAGTTCCCCCACTATTGGAGCCGATATTTCAGCATGCTCTTTAAAGAATCCGGTTATCTCCCCCTATATGATCTGGCTGTCAATATTTTTAATACCTTTGACCTGTTCGAGACATTTACCGGCAAGGATTCCGAAGAGGCCACGCTGGTGAAAATACTGGAGATTATTAAAAATTTTGAAGACACAGGTAAGAACAGTCTCCGGGATTTTATACTTTACGCGCTGGATGAGGACAGCGGTGACTCGGAATGGAATATCGATGCACCCGAAAGGAGCAATGCCGTACAGGTGATGACAATACATAAATCAAAGGGACTGGGTTTTCCGGTTGTAATCCTCCTCCTCTATGGAGAGAAACATTTCAGGCCCGGCTATTTTCTACTCGATGACGATGATGGTGTCAGGTTGTTGAAGCTTACCGGGAAAATGGCGGCCTTTGATCCTTTGTTCCGCAATATTCGGTTGAATGATATATACGGCGAGGAAGAGGCAAAATATAAGGTGAACGGATTAAACAGTCTATATGTGGGATTCACCAGGGCGAAATCGGAGATTTATGTAATCGGCGTCAAGGGGGAGAGGGAGAGTAAACCCTTTACATTACTGCCTGACGAGGAGTTTGCACCTGCCGAAAAACCGTTGGAAGTTTTTAAGGAAGTAATCGGAGAGGGCGAGGTCGCTCCGATTTATCACTGTAATAAAAAAATCGAACATACCTTTGAAAAGAGAGAGTCCATTCATTTCATGGAAAGAGGAAGGGGAGATTTCATACACAGTGTGCTTTGTCATATTCTGTTTACAGGCGGTAATATAAAGCACGACCTTAGAGATATTATTGAAACACTGAACAGGGTAAAGGGAGAGGACTATCCTGTGTCGAAAATTGCGGATCTGTTAAAGAGTTTTTTTAAAAGAGAGGAGATAAGAGAGTATTTTCTTGAAAAAGAGGGAAGAGTCGTGATGAATGAAGAGGAGTTCTTGGATTCCAGAGGCAATTTGTACAGAATGGACAGAGTTATAAAGGATAAGGAAAAAATAACGGTTATGGACTATAAAACAGGGAGTGAAAGATTGAATGCCTATGAAAGGCAGTTACGGCAATATATCAATGTTTTAAAAGAGATATATCCCGATAAAGCGGTTGAAGGCGTTATTGCATTTATAGATATGAACAGAGGAAACCACAGATTGCACAGATTAAAATGATGGTGAGTGCTTTTTTCATAAGCAGTAAAACCAATCTTATAGCCAGGACGCTCTCTTGTCTGCCGGAAAAGAGGCGTGACTACTCTTCTTATATCGTGGTATTCCCGGGGAAAAGGCCCTCTCATTTTATCAGAAAGGCGCTGGCCGGCAGGGAGCGACAAAGCGTCATTCCTCCAAGGATTTTTTCCATGGACGAGTTCGTGGACTTTGTTTGCGAAGGAGTTCTGAAGGTCGTTACCAGAAAAATAGGAGCCATTGACAGTGTCGCTTTTTTGTATGACATACATAGGGAAATCGATAATTCTTTTGGCGGCGATCATTTTATGACAGCAGACTCCTTTATCCCGCTGGGAATGAAGATGTTCGGTGATCTGGAAGAACTTTGTATAGAGGGGATTGCACCGGGCTCCGTGAAAGGTATCGAACATATGGCATTGGATTTTCAGCCTGAACAGTCCTTACAAAACCTCCGGTCCCTTGCCTCTTTTTACGACAGTTTTTATAAACGCCTGAGCGCCGGAAATTGTTCGACCAGGTCGTCACGATACAGGATTGTTTCGGAGAATATCCATGAATGCGACTTAACAGGTTACGATAAGATCATATTCGCCGGTTTCTTCGCCTTAACCGGGGCGGAGAAGAAGATATTCAAAGGTCTCATGGATATTGATAACACTCTCTTTCTTTTTCAACAGGGCAGGGGAATAGAGAGGATGCTGAAAGAGCTCGCCCTTTCTCCTGTTCGGGAAAAGGATGATACCGACAGTGCGGCGCCGGAAATAAAATTCATAAAAAGCCCCGATACACATGGCCAGACTCTCGCCCTTAGTAAGATTCTTGTGGACGATATGAAAGAGAGCATCCTCTATGATGAAAGAACTCTGATCATGATCCCGTCGTCGGACACACTCTTTCCACTGGTCCATCAGAGCCTCTCTCTCCTTGGAAAGGAGAATTATAACATCTCTATCGGTTATCCCCTTTACAGAACTCCTGTTTACAGCTTTTTAAACCACTTAATGGAATTGATCGTATCTATGGAGGGAGGTCGGATATATCTTCCCGATTATTTGAAATTTGTATTGCACCCCTACACTAAGAATATATTCTACAACGGCAATGCGAGCATTACAAGAATCGTCTTTCATACAATAGAGGAAATACTTCTGGAAACAAGGACAAAGACCTTCCTCACATTGGAAGATATTGAAGAGGACAATACTATTTTAGACGCCATCTTTACCAGATTGCGAGGCGTCAGGGAGTTTAAAAGGGTAGTCTCGAGCAGGGAGGCTCTTAAAAAGCATCTTACAGATATCCATTCAGGAACAATAAGAAAATTTTTAAAATTTAAAGATATAAGCGATTTTGCAGTAAAAGGAATCGAGGTGCTGTCATTTATCTACGATCATAGTACGGCTCCCTTACATCCCTATTTTCATCCATTTACGGAAAACTTTATCAAATCCCTGCACACTCTATCCAAATCGCTTGTTGGCGATATCTCCTTTAATGAAAGGAGGGGTTATTTTAATCTGGCGCGGAGGTATTTAATGACCTGCCATACACCCTTTGAAGGTCTGCCGGTAAGGGGCGTACAGGTTCTTGGTTTTTTAGAGACCAGAAATCTCTCTTTTGACAGGGTGTTTATCCTGGATTCCAATGAGGGAGTGCTCCCGGCAGTGAGGAAGGAGGATACTTTGATCCCCCTGATGGCAAGGAATTATCTGGGTCTGCCTGACTATTCCCAAATGGAGAGTGTAACGGAATACTACCTTGGCAACCTTATTGAGGGGGCAAAGGAGGTGCGCCTCTTTTTTATTGAAAAGGATAAAAAGGAAAAGAGCAGATTTATCGAAAAAATGATATGGGCCAGGCAAAAGAAGGAGGGAGAGCGGGACGAAACCGGATATATTCAAACGATCGAATATTCTGTCAGTCTTACCAGAGAGACGCCAAAACCGGTTGGAAAGAGCAACCATGTTGTGAAGTTTCTCAGGGAGTTCAAATTCAGCGCATCTTCGTTGGATACATATCTGAGATGTCCCCTCCATTTCTATTACAGATATGTGCTGAATATACAGGAAAAGGCCGAGCTGACCGGAGATATCGAAGTGAGCGAAATCGGTAGTTTTGTCCACGATGTGCTTAAGAACTACTTTGAAGAGTATGTAAACAGAGGGCTCCTTACGATCGGAGATATAAGTAATAATCGATTGATGGTTGTAACCGACTCTCTGTTTAAGGAGACGTATGGTGATGATGTTACAGGAGCGGCATGGCTTTTAAAACATCAGATAAAGACCCATTTAAAGGAGTTTTTTCAATTCTATCAGAGACCTTTGGTAAAAGATTTGGATGTGGAAATTAAAGGAATTGAAGAGAGAATAGAAGTGAAGGCAGGGCACGGAAAAAACGATTTTCATCTTAAAGGATTTCTGGACAGAGTGGAGACGCGCAACGGCAGGCTTGTCATCGTTGATTATAAGACCTCTGCAGATAAAAAAAAGTATTCCATTGACTTTAAAAAGCTCTCGCTCAATGACAGAGACACATGGGAAAAGTGCGTGAAAACTTTGCAACTGCCATTTTATATGCTTCTGTACTCGAAAAAGTATAAAAAAGACGTTAAAGATATAGATGCCATGTTTCTTTTAACCGGTCAATCCGCCATAAGCAGGGAGATTGAGCATTCCTTTAGCCCGGCGATATTGGAAATTTCGGAAAGATATGACATTATGGAAGAGATTATATTCAAACTGTTGGAAGAAATCATAGATGTTGATAAAGAATTCGAGCCGACTGTAAACAGAAAGGTGAATTGTAAGTATTGCGAATTTATCAATGTATGCGGTCAGTGATGAGTCTGAAACAATTCAGCTATACCTGAGATTTGTTCCGAAAACAGACGAATGCGTACCGGAAGGAGCAGTGATGTCCTGCCAAAACAAGCTGAAACTCGTAAACTCAAACACCACTTTGTTTTGGCAGGACATCACTGCTCCTTCTAACGATTTTCATGCTTTGTGGTGAATCGGAGGTTCATGGGCTTTTATTCTCACACAAAGTCACAAAGAAGGCAAACAAGAAAAGTTATCTAAAAAAAGCATTTAGCAGTCAGCTCTTTAATCGCAACACTTTATGGTTCAAAACAGATTCACCCGTAAGGTAAAGCTTATTATTGGCATAACATCAATTCTTTACTTAGCTGAAGGCTGACCGCTGATAGCTGACGGCTGTTTTTAGTTATAACTTTGCGTCTTACTGTGAGTTATTTATATTGAAGGTGAAAAGGGAAATGGATTTTTCAAAGAATTATATCGATATGTGTGAAAAGGCCGAGGAACTTCAGAATATTTGGACCGTTACATTCGGCGACTATTATTTGGACAAGAGCGCGACATACAGAAATTCCTTGGGCGACAGTGAAGGGGGGCTTGAAATGGCTACCGAAAGAAAAAGTTCTTATGGCTTCCCAGGCAGGATCAGCTTCAGGATATGGCAGGCAATTACGGTGAGCTTATAGAAAAACTAAAGGCTTCGGGAGAGGAGATGAGTCGTTACGACTCCTTTGAGCAGTTTTGGCTTGCTTTGTTGATGAGTAAAAAATATAATAAGAGTTGGAAGGAGGCGCATTGGGTCAAAGGCGAGGACATTGCAGGGGCAGGACCGGATTAAACAGAAACAGTAAGTTCACTTGAGAACACCTGACTCCATGCTACTAAATCGTTATCATCTACACTGACAACTCCTCGTAATGTAACGATTTCCAGTCAGAGAAGCCGAGACCTCTCTGTTCGGCCATTTTTATGTAAGGGACTTCATCGACAGAGAGATTCAAAAATCTCAGGCAATAGGAGTCAAGAGCTACCTGATCGAGTCCCGCGACTATTGTGTTTTCTACAGATACGTCGGATAAACTGCCGCCGGTCGGCCCGTTTCGCACTAAGACCCTGACTGCATCGACAATCGTTAAACTAGGCTTCAGGGCGGCGGCAAGGTCGACAATGGACTTATCGATTTCCTGATGGAGCATGTTTCTTTGACCTCCTAAAACGCCGTACCAGTTTTTCATGGCAATCGTACACTTGCTGAGAGAGTGGTTTTTAACTACCGGAATATTTATGACCTTATCCACTTCGTGATAAAAGCTGCAAACAGGGCGAACCTTAAGAATGTCGCCGCCAAGATCAGTGCTGACAAAATCGCCGTTGCCTGCATATTTTATCGTACCTCCTGCTGTCTCGACGCTCTTTTTTATTCCGGACCTCGAAAAAGACCTTACCGGGTCGTTAAAGGAAACGTCAGTTACCCACACATCTCCTGCTCCGGCCTCTCGACAGAGCTTCACTACTGAGGCAACGATTTCGGGATTGGTATTGGCAGCCTGCTCGGGCTGCCTGTCCCAGGCGACATTGGGTTTAATCAACACCCTTTCACCTGGAGTTACAAACCTTGAAATACCGCCAAGCTTGTGCACAGCGGCCCTGACCATCTTCTCTGCATCATTTCCCCTGACTATGGCCAGTTTGTTATAAGCCGTGGAATTTTCGATTCGATAATCTTTAAGAGTAAAGATTTTTTCTTCTCTCTTTCGCACAGGTGTATTTTCGTAAAATAACCATCCCCAAAGCCCTGCTCCAAGGGCGAGGCTGCCGGCGCCGGCTGTTTTTAAAAGGAACTTACGCCTGTCCATTATTTCTCTGTCGTTATATTTTGAAGTCATCTTTAACAGATACCTTTTTCTACAATTAAGAAATTCAGAAGTCAGTCGTCGAGTTCTAAATCCCTCTGTTTTTATTTATAATATACCAATGTCATTAACTTAAGGAGCAAAGCACCATCCGCCTTCATCGGCTAAACTCGAAGGCTCCGCTTCCGTCGGAAGGTGCTTCACCCCTTAAGTGAATGGTATTTTATAATATACCATAACACCCCTATGTTATAATTAATTGTCCATTAAGAGCCGATATTATGAAACTGCCAATAGGTTTGAGCGATTTTTGAAAATTGAGAGAGGGAGGATTTTTTTTTCCGATAAATCGCTTTTTATTGAGGAGATTATTAGCTCCGGGGCTGAAATAATCCTCCTGCCCAGGCCCAGGCGTTTTGGAAAGACTCTGAATCTGAGCATGGTGCGATACTTTTTCGAGTATAGTGAAGGGGAAGAGAGGGAGAAGAGGGAAAGACTATTTCAAGGACTTGCCATCGAGAGAAGCGTAGAGTTTAAAAAGCATTTGTGTAAGTATCCCTTTATTTATATTACCTTTAAAGACATTAAAGAAAGGGATATGGATACTGCCCTTGCAAAGATAAAGATGCTGATAAGTGAAGAGGTTGATAACCACTATGGCGAAGAAACGCTTCAAAAGATAAGACCCAAACAGAGAAGTGACATCGAGAAGATATTGTGGGAGGAGGGTGATATTTCTCTCTATGAAAACTCCTTAAGGATATTAAGCGAACTATTGGCTCAAAGATACGGCATAAATCCGGTAATACTGATAGACGAAAACGATACGCCCGTACACTCGGCCCGGGTGAGCGGTTATTACAGGGAAATGATTGATTTCATGAGAGGATTGCTGAGTGAAACATTTAAGGACAATCCCTTATTGTATAAAGGAGTGGTAACGGGAATTCTGAGAGTTGCAAAGGAGAGTATATTTAGCGGACTGAATAATCTCGGAGTATACACGATTCTGGATAAAAAATTTTCCGACAAATTCGGTTTTACCGAGGAAGAGGTAGAGAGCCTCTTATTTCAGTACGGAGTTGAAGATAGTTTTAATGAGGCGAATCACTGGTATAAGGGGTATAACTTTGGGGGAACGATAATTTTCAACCCCTGGTCGATCATCAACTATGCAGACAGGAGAGTGGCAAAACACTACTGGGCGAACACTTCGTCGAACGAACTAATCGGTGAGCTGATAAGAGAGGGCTCGTCAGGTTTGAGGCTTTTCTTTTTCATATTCGATTATTCTTTTTATCCCTTCTTCAAGTGAGGTTTTAGGGGTCCATTGAGTTGTTTTATTTAGCATATATACATCGGCCCGGTTTGACTCAAAGGCCTCTTTATCGCCCATATCGTTAATTGTTACATGTAACTCCTTTTTTAAAATTTCCACGACATCCCGCACTGCACGGTCCAGGCCGGAAGCCAGGTTTATCGGGCCGTCGGCCTTTTCGCTGTATGCGCATCTCAGCAGCCCTTCTGCTACATCGCCGGCGAATATGTAATCGAAACGGTTGTTGCCGTTATAAACTTCTATTTCTTTGCCTGCCAGTGCAAGCCGCACCCATCTGGAGATAACATCTTTGGACCCTCTGCCGTAGACACGGAAAATTCTGGAATTAATGATACTCAGGGGATGTTCATTGAATTTACTCAGAAACTCCAGTTCCTTTTCACTATAATATTTTGCAGCGCCTACGAGATTACGAGGTTCGATCATATCATCCTCTTTCAGGCTGTATGGTTTATCCGGTAGAATTTGTGAAAGGTAGAGGGATGGCGAATATACGAGATAGCTCGATGCAAAAACAAATGTTTTTAAATGGGGCAACTTAAATGCGCTGTTAATAATTCTGTGACTCACTATGATGTTGTCCCTCCAGTTGATATCCCAAAAGGAAGGTGATTCCAGCGAGCGTTCAAAGGCTGCGGCCAGGTGAAAGATAGCATGGGGGTTGAATTGCTTTATGTATTTTTCATATAAATAGTCTTCGTGCTCCTTGGCAATATCCTGCTGTATGGCGGTTATTTTATCGGTTATCTCTTTGGGATGGGGCTCTCTGTCAATGGACATAATTTCCGCTTTGATGTCAATAAGACGTTTCAAGAGTTCGCGGCCGATTACGCCGGCGCCTCCGGTTACGAGGATTCTCTTGTTCGATAGTGGATTCATTTTAGTAGAATATTTTCTCCGCCGGAAGCGGCGCCTTCGAGTTTAGCCGGTGAAGGCGGAAAGTGCTTTGCTCCTTAAGTTAATAACATTGATATTAACATATTAAAACGGTTTATGGCTTAATAAGAGAGAAAACAATAACAAGCCTGAATAGTGCCTGTAATTCGTTCATTTGACAATACACAATAAATCCTATATACTATAAACATGACTGATAAACCCCTAACAAAAGAAGACCTTATGGAGGCCCTCAATCAGGTCATTCCCCCGCTTGCCAAGGAAGTCGGGGAAATTAAGGACAGACTTGGAAATATTGAAAGAGAGCTTGCCAGGGAAGTTGGAGAAGTTAAAGCTGAACTCACTAAGGAAGCTGGAGAAGTTAAAGCTGAACTTGCCAAGAAAGTTGGAGAAATTAAAGCCGAACTCGCTAAAAAACCTGACAGAGATGAAGTTGTTGAGATTGTTAAACGCGAAACAGCCAGGTTCCCTGATCGCAAAGAAGTACGCCAGATCGTAAGAGAAGAAGTTCACAACGCCATATCCACTGAAACCTTCCGTCTGATTCCTGAAAAGGAAATTGTCTGACCACTCCACTTTGTTTTAGGTTTCCCTGCTTTTCCTCTCTTGAGAATTTTAATAAATGTTCCCTACCTGCTCACCTTGATGTGAACGGTTACTCCGTAAACTAGTGGATGTACTTGAGACGGCCGCGATCATCCGATTCAAACAGATAGATGTCCCATTTTTTTGACCTTGAACGCATTCGTTCCAGTCGTTGAGCTACAATAAGGCGATTACCGTCTGTACGAACATTGATCATACCGTATTTTGCAACAGACCGCTGTATAATGTTGAGATGCTTGTCCAGCCGCTCACTTGCTTTTTCCTTTTCTTCTTTGCTTGCCTCAGGATCGTTCAGGATGGCTGTCTCTTTATCGATTTTCTCACGAAGTTCGACTCTTACACGATAGGGATGTTTAATGTCCTCGTTTCCTGATCTGGCAAGTTCTGTTGAGAAAATCAGCGGGCGGTCAGACCGACTGAATTTTCCAATAATCCCTAAGTAGCTACGTTAATAGATAGCTTTACGCGATCATATTCATCAAGATAGTTTACCGACAATTTTTTATCAAGTCTAATTTTACATGGCGCGCTTTCACCACAAATAATCATATTGTATTAATATCCTGTTTTACCGGAGTTCCGTCGGCGCACCAACACTAGCCACAAATAGTGTAATTATAAAATATGTGATAAATAAAGTCAATAAAAATAAATTTATATTTTTATTATAAATTTGTTTTATTTTTTAGTATAAATCTGCAAAAGATGCACTTAAAAAGGTTAGAGGAAGGTGTGATAGTATTCGAATACACGCTGCTGACGATAAAATTGTAAAATAAATGTTCGAGGCTTTATAAATTAAGACTTTGAGTGTTAAATTATCATCGTAACAGTAATTTAATTACATGCTGTCAATCCTCAATCCTTGCCTGCTGTTGCTAAATACTTCTATAAGCTGTTACCATTAGGTGTTTTCTACATGCCATACAACGTGGATCGTTTTATGTCGATAAACAGAACGGCGAATATATCCACCAGAATAGAACCTGAAGTCAAGAAAAGAGCGGAAGCTGTTTTGAGCGAGATGGGAATCACCCCTACAGAAGCGGTCCGGCTCTTTTATAAACAAATAGCATTACACAAAGCGCTCCCCTTTGATTTCAAAATACCGGTGGAAAAGAAGAAAAGAAAAAAATCGTCCCCTTTACTTACGAAATAGTTGAAAGAGGGGCGGAAATTCTTGTTGAACTTAAGAGCAAAAATCAATTAATCGATATCAGGGATATCTTCATCTGTCGACTGCCCTTACTTATGAATTACCATTAGCTACATTAAACATAAATCATTATAAAAGATTAAAAAGATTGATGCTCTTAGAGCTATAGTGGACATTCAGCTAACATCTCCAACCCTCTCCCCTTTCAAAGGGGGAGAGGGAGTAAAAGAAAAGTCGTTTACTTGAATCATGATCGAAGTCAAAGATATTTCAAAGGTTTTTAAACTCTATCGCGACCCCAAGGACAGGCTTAAGGAGATTCTTTTCAGGAAGCAGTATTACAAAGAGTTTACCGCACTGAAGAGTGTGAGCTTTACTGTGGCTGACGGCGAGACCATGGGGATTATTGGCGAAAACGGGGCCG
This sequence comes from Candidatus Magnetocorallium paracelense, assembly GCA_029001845.1. Classification (GTDB taxonomy): domain Bacteria; phylum Nitrospirota; class Thermodesulfovibrionia; order Thermodesulfovibrionales; family Magnetobacteriaceae; genus Magnetocorallium; species Magnetocorallium paracelense. Next base: position 18,895 of record JAREWP010000010.1, read on the forward strand.
GAAAGTCTACGCTTTTAAAGCTGCTTACAGGCGTGCTCCTGCCGACATCAGGTGAAATTCATGTGAGAGGTCTGGTGACCGGTCTTCTTGAATTGGGAACGGGATTCAATCCGGAGCTTACCGGTTTCAATAATATCTATATGAACGGGCTGCTTATAGGGATGTCTCGCGAGGAGATTAATGAGAAAGTTGATAAGATTATAGAGTTCGCGGAACTGGGAGAATTCATAGAGGAGCCCCTTAAGATGTATTCGTCGGGCATGATGATGAGACTGGCCTTTTCCATAGCTACTCATGCAGAGCCCGATACCTTTGTGGTTGACGAGGCATTGTCAGTGGGAGACGCCTATTTCCAGCAGAAATGTATGAGCAGAATTCGCGATCTTAAAAAGAGAGGCGCATCTATCGTTTTTGTTTCCCATGAACTCAATGCCGTTAAAGTGCTGTGCGACAAGGCAATGCTGCTCAATCACGGTGAAGTCGTAGAGGAAGGCGCGCCCGACAATATTATCAATACCTATAATTTTATGCTGGCCAAAAAGAGCAAGGGACAGGAAGTGAGGATGGAGAGACTCAACGACGGTACATCCTACGGCAATTTTAAGGCGAAAATCAAGGCCATCGAGCTGCTCAATCAATCCTTTATAGACGCCAGGACATTCGTTTCCGGAGAGGAAATAACCATCGCACTTACGATCGGGGCGACGGAATATCTGGACAGTGTTGTTGTAGGAATACTGATAAGAGACCGGTTCGGCCAGGATATGTTTGGAACGAACACTCATCACCTGCAAAGAGTTGTTTCCATGAACCGGGGAGAAACTTTTGCATATGAATACCGCTTTAAGCTCAATATAGGTCCAGGCAAATACACTCTCACAGTGGCTGTACACGGTGACGAAACACACATTGAGCGGAGTTATATCTGGTGCGACAATATAATCAATTTCGAGGTAATCGGCGATAAGGATTATAAATTTTCGGGATTGGCCAGACTGGATGTGAATTTGGAGCTTAAAGAGGCGGGGCAATCTTAAAAAGACGGTTTACAGTTTACAGTTTACGGCGTCAGGACATTAACCGTAAACCGTAAACTGTTTCCGAGAAGTTCTGTTATAATAACCCTGCGAGTATTGTGCATCTGAGGGCTATGTTGGCGTAAATTCCAGCCGCCAGGTCGTCAGTCATTACTCCGAACCCTCCATGTAACGATCTCTCCAGTAATTTTATGGGTGGTGGTTTAAAAATATCGAAGAGCCTGAAAAATACAAAGCCTGTGATGTAAATAAAAAGGTTCTGCTCAAGAAAGGCTATAGAAACAAAATATCCCATATACTCATCAATTATTATATGCTTGCTGTCTCTTCTTTTTAACGTAATCTCAGCCGAGTGGGAGGCTGCAACGCCCAGGACAAAAAGGAATAATATCAGCAGTAAAGTCATTACTCCCGATGGTCTCAGAATAATAACGGTAAGAAAAGAGAGCGCACTGCCTACAGTACCGGGAGCGTTCGTCAGATAGCCGAAAAATCCCAGAGTCGCGATATTTTTAAAAATAATATGGGAGTTATTCTTCAACGATTGTATATTTATAATCAATTTTAGCAACACCCTCAAGTGTATGTTTCACTGAACAGTATTTGGTCATGGACAGCTCGACAGCCCTTTTGACTGCTTCTTCTGAAATATTTTTACCCTTTACTATGAACTCCACTGTTATTTCTTCGAATTTTTTTGGATGGGAAGACGCCTTATTTCCCTGTACTTTCAGCTCGAATCCCGATACTTCCTGTTTCTTTTTCCTGAGTATGGATATCGTATCCATACCGGTGCATCCGCCCAAACCGATTAAAAGCAGTTCCGAAGGTCTCAAGCCGGTGTCACGTCCTCCGACCTCATAATCGGCGTCCATAACTATAGAGTGCCCTGATGAAGCCTCGCCGACAAATTGCATTCCGTCAACAAAAGTTACTTTAGCATCCATAATCTGCCTCCTTTAAAAAATAGTGATAATAATTTAAAAAGAAAAATTCCACAATCGCCAATCGAAAATAGTCAATAGTCAATCGAAAATCCTCAATCCCCCCCTGTCAGATTCAGTCTCTTTATCGCCTTTGCGTTTCCGTTTTCCCTGTCAATATCTATAATTACAGTCGAAAAGATACCTTTGCCTTTGGCAATATCGAACTTTTTCGGCATTTGAGTAAGAAATTTGTCGATGACCTGATCGATCCTGACACCGAGCACGGAATTCAATGGTCCGGTCATGCCTACATCAGTAATATATGCCGTATTTTTAGGCAGGATCTTTTCATCGGCAGTCTGGACATGGGTATGAGTGCCGATGATTGCCGTTACAGTACCGTCGAGATAAAATCCCATTGCTATCTTTTCGGAAGTAGCCTCTGCGTGCATATCGATTATTATGTGATTCGTTATCTTTTTTATCCTCTCCACTTCAGGCTTCACGATTGTAAAAGGGCAGTCAACACTTGACATAAACACGCGTCCAGACAGATTAATAACCGCTACTTTAAGGCCGTTTTGCAAAGGATATATGACACTGCCGAAACCGGGTACACCCTGGGGGTAGTTTAGAGGACGGAGAAGTCTGTCCTGCTGAGAAATAAAAGAAATAACCTCCTTCTTGTCCCATACATGATTGCCTGTGGTTATAACGTTCACTCCGTATTTGAAAATCTCGTTTGCAATTTTTTCGGTGATCCCGAAACCTCCGGCTGCGTTTTCTCCATTGGCCACTACGAAATCGATCTTATATTTATCGATTACACCGGGTAGAAAATTGGCCAGTAGAGTTCTGCCTGCTTTTCCTACTATGTCTCCGATAAATAATGCTCTCATTTCGCATACTCTACAAATCTGGATTCTCTGATTACAGTAACCTTAATCTGACCAGGATAGGTCATCTCCGACTCGATTCTCTTGGCGATTTCCCTGGCTATCAGATATGAAATCTCTTCCGTTACATCCTCGGGCTTTACTATAATCCTCAGCTCTCTACCGGCCTGCATGGCAAAGCACTTCTCAATACCATCGTATGACATTGCGATTGTTTCAAGATTTTCCAGTCTCTTTATATAGTTTTCTATGCTCTCTCTTCTTACTCCCGGCCTGGCCGCTGACAGTGCATCGGCAGCGGCTACAAGGGCGGATTCCACACATATAGGGTCGCCGTCACCGTGATGTGTCAGCATTGCGTTAATCACTCGCTTGTCTTCGCCATACTTCTTGGCTATGTTCGCCCCGATTTCGTGATGAGCTCCCTCGAATTCGTGATCCACTGCCTTACCTATGTCGTGGAGGAGGCCGGACCTCTTTGCAAGCTTTACGTCGGCGCCCAATTCGCCCGCCATGATACCTGCAAAATAGGCAACCTCTCGTGAATGCTGAAGAACGTTTTGCCCGTAGGATGTTCTGTACTTCAATCTTCCAAGAAGTTTAATGAATTCATGGTGGACACCGGAAAGGCCGAGATCAAAGACAGCCTGTTCGCCTTCCTCTTTTATAATAGTATTGACTTCCTTTCTCACCTTTTCGACAACCTCTTCTATCCTGGCGGGATGTATGCGACCGTCGGATATCAGTCGTTCCAGAGAAATTCTGGCTACTTCACGTTTTACGGAATCGAAACCGGACAGTGTCACTGCTTCGGGCGTATCGTCTACAATAAAATCTATCCCCGTGGCTGCTTCGAGGGCTCTGATGTTTCTGCCCTCTCTGCCTATTATTCTTCCCTTCATCTCGTCGCTTGGTAAGGTAACAGCAGTTACCGTGGCGTCGGATACATATTCGCTGGCATATCTCTGAATGGCAAGACCTATCACATTGCGTGCGTTTTTGGCGGCCTCTTCCTTTGCTTCCTGATCCATTTGCTTAATGAGTTTGGCCTTTTCGAATCTGGCCTCCTCTTCGACCTTCTGGAGCAGTTGCTGCTTTGCTTCGGACGAAGTCAGACCGGACAGTTGCTCGAGCTTTTGAGTCTCTTCCTGAAGCAGTTTTTCGTATTGCTTCTCCTTACTTGACAGATTCCTCTCCTTTTTCCCGAAATCTTTTTCCCTTCGCAAAAGCTCGCCTTCCCTCTTTTCGAACTGGTCTATCTTCCTCTCCAGGGATTCCTCCCTGTGGCGAAGCCTTTTTTCTGTCTGATTCAGTTCATATTTTCTCTCTTTAAGTTCCTTTTCGAGTTCTGATTTTGCCTGAATTCTGCTGTCCTTTGCCTCGAGGGAGGCTTCTTTCTTAATTCTGTCGGCCTCCTTTTGGGCGTCGTCGATCAATACTCTCTGTTTTTCTTCCAGAGAGGAGTATCTTTTCTCGAAACTGTTTTTAAAATAAACAGCGATTGCAATGCCTGGCAGAAAACCGATGCCTACTGCTATGAGGAGATATATATTGCTATCCATTCTCTCTTTGCCTCCTGGTTGCTAATCTTTTCTTAATCTCAAATTCGAAGCCTTCCTCTGAGGGCTCATAAAAAATTTTTTTGTTTGTCATATAATCCTGTTCAACATAATGACCGTTGTAATCGTGGGGGTATTTGTAGCCTTGAACCCCGAGCCTGAGAGCACCGGCATAACCGGAACCTTTCAGGTGATCCGGCACAGGGCGGGCAGGCTCTTTACGCACTGCCTCGGTTGCAGATTCCAATGCCATATAGCAGGCGTTGCTTTTCGGAGCCGAGGCAATGTAGATAGCGGCCTGGGAGAGTGGTATTCTCCCTTCGGGCATCCCTATCCTCTCTACTGACAGTAAAGCCGAGACTGCCAGACCAAGGGCTGCAGGATCGGCATTGCCTACATCCTCGGACGCACATATTACAATCCTTCTGCCTATAAAAAGCGGGTCCTCGCCTGCTTCCAGCATTTTTGCAAGCCAATAGGCCGTGGCGTCCGGATCGGAACCTCTCATGCTTTTGATGAAAGCGGAAATGATGTCGTAGTGCTCATTTACATCATAATATATCGTTTTATCGTGAACGATTTTTTTAAGATGCTCGATATCGATGACGGGTGAAGTCTCTTTTCCGGAGGAGAGATAAGCCAGTTCAAGAATATTCAATGCTTTTCTGGCGTCGCCGTCTGCCTTATTAATTATATAATCCGCGGCGTCATCTTCGAGAATAATACCCTTTTCGCCTAAAGCCCTCTTATCGGACAGAGCCTTACTCAGTATTGACCGAACATTTTCATTGGTAAGAGGGGTAAATTTAAAAATGAGCGTCCTTGACGACAGGGCCGGTATCAGGGCGAAAAAAGGATTTTCCGTTGTAGCCCCTACAAGTGTAATTTCTCCTCTTTCAATATGAGGTAAAAGAGCGTCTTGCTGAACCTTGTTAAATCTGTGAATTTCGTCGATAAAGACCAGAGTTTTTACTGATCTTGCTTTTTTGACGGCCTCTCTGATCTCTTTGACGCCCGATGTGACGGCATTGATCTCAATAAATTCCGCCTTTGTCTTTTTTGCGATTATGTGGGCCAGGGCAGTTTTGCCCGTACCGGGCGGACCGTAGAAGATAACCGATATTATCCTGTCATTTTCAATAATGCTTCTAAGAGCCCGGCCTTTGGACAAAATATGGTCCTGGCCTATCATATCGGAAAGGTCAGAGGGTTTCAGTCTCCATGCCAAGGGAAAATCCCTTTCTTTTAAATTGTCAAAAAGATCCAAACTCAGCAGTTTTTCCCTTCAGTCGAGTAATAATCCGTTAAATCAACATCTGTCAATGAGATTAAGAGGAACCCCGGCTAAATAAATATGCTGCGTCCTCGAAGAGAAGTCCGTCGGCCCGGGCAATATGAAAAAAGCCAATACACCGAGGAAAACGTTCCCTTTCGCGGGCTCAATAATCTCTGCCGAAACGTAGATCGGTACGGCAGTTGTTTTGACAGACGCATTAAGAAAACAAGACAAAAAGTGTAGGGAAGGATTTCAGGAGGTAGCTATATTGTATCGATAAGCATAAAGTAATATGTACACAGAGCATTAGCCCGTAAGATATTACCTGAAGTGCAGAGCTTTAATATCTCAATTGAAATGCAGTATATGTGTCATATCTTTAGCCTTACTATAATAAATTTCCATTGAAAGGTAACCAGAAACTTTTGTTTATATAAACACTCCTTAAATTTTCCCTGAAAAAAGTTAAAAACATGATATATATTAAATAAGCTCGAATAATCTGAGACGACTATCCGGAGACTTAATCGGCTCCTTGAAAAAAATAAACCCGCCCATGTGGTGAGGATATAAGATTAGATCCGCCATTTTTAACAAAAATGGGTGTTCTGAAAGATACGTCCGGCTTCCGGCGTAACCGGCATGCACTCAGTAATCTTTACTCAAACTCCCTGACGTCTAATGTTCGGATCAACTTTGCATATCACAAACACCAACAGGGCAGGCGTCTTTACTTCGTATAAATACACAACTCTCTCGGATTAATAAGCAGGTAAAACACGGTGTTTAGGTTTTAGAAATCCGAGTGGCTTCAAACATACCTAATTTATACCAAAAAAGGCGTATTAAAAGCAAGTGGGAGAGGAAGAACGGGGAAATGATAAAATAGAAGCATGAATCTGAAAGAGAAATTGAGGATCATTCATAAAAGTAAACGTTCTCCATCCACGGAGGCGCCTGCACTTAGAGACTCTCTCGATTCCTTATTCCGACATAGAAAAAGCCGTCGCAGCAGAGACATAGAGAATGTTGTCGAGGGAGAGACCGTAAAGACCGAATATGGTGAAGTTTTTGTCTCGGAAACCGTTACCGATATCCTTTATAAGGAGAAAATCGATGAACTGACTTCTGCTTTTCAGGCAACTCTGTCAGGTAAAGCAGATCGTATAACTCATGAGCTCCATAAAACGCTTTTTCTAGACCTGGAAACAACCGGCCTTTCCGGCGGCGCAGGAAACTATGCATTCCTGATCGGAATCGGTCTGTTCTCAGAGGGTAGATTTACAGTCAAACAATTCTTTTTAAAAGAATTTGTATTTGAAAGAGCAATGCTTTTTTTGGTGGAAAATCTTCTTGCTCCATTTTCGCATTTTGTATCATATAACGGCAAATCCTATGATATCCCCTTTCTTATTAATCGTTATGTCTTGTGCGGTCTGAGCACTACAATACCTGAAAAGAGCCATACAGATCTACTTTATCCTTCAAGAGTATTGTGGAAAGGTTTGCTCGATTCGCTGAAATTTTCTTCTATAGAAAGATTCATATTTAAGAAAGAACGAACCTGCGATATTCCGGGCGCCTTAATTCCCTCTGCATACTTTGAGTATCAAAGAGAGGGAGTGCTGAGGAATATGAAAGAAATTTTTCACCACAACCTTGACGATATCATCGGTCTTTTTCTGCTCTACCATGAATTGTCTCTAAGGTTCTCTATGCCATGGAAGTATAAAGGCATAAGGCTCCCTCTGGCGAAGCACCTCTTTGATCGATTTCCCGACAGGGCTGCGACCCTTTTGAAGTCTATTTTAAATGATTCAACAGACAGAAAAGAAACCTATGACGCTATGAATCTCCTTTCCATTTATCATAAAAGAAGGAATGGATATACGCAGGCCCTGTCGCTCTGGAAATCGATGATAGAACTTGCGCCGGCAGAGTCAACAGCTCCATTTATTGAGCTTGCCAAGTATTATGAGCACAAGAGGAAAGATTACAATGCCGCTCTGGCGATGCTGGATCGTCTTTTGGCGGCATCCCATAAAACCGACGACAATATCGCTCACCGTCGAAACAGAATCAGGGGGAAAATAAGTAAAAAAAGTAAATAAATTTTTGAATCTCAATTTGCATAGTTTTTTATGTTGAAAAAACACAACCTCTGGTTGTATAATACTCATTATGAAAATACTTATAGTTGATGATGAGTATTATATCTGCGAGTACATCGAAGATTTACTGGAGTTTGGCGGGTTTAAATCGACTACTGTCTCAACAATAAATAAAGCGAAAGATCTTGTAAAAAGTGAACCCTTTGACATTGCCATCATAGATTATCATTTGAAAGACGGTTTGGGAGTGGAAGTAATTAAAGCAATCAGAAGCTTCAAACAGAGGACAGTAGTAATAGGAATGAGCGGTTCTGAAATGGGAAGTGTTTTCTATAAGGCCGGAGCTGATTACTTTATGAAAAAACCATTCGATCCCCTTTGGCTGCTTGAAATCCTCAAAAAAAGAGAGCAAAACTTCAATGATTCGCAGCCTCTTTCTTCTTCTTCTGTCGATTAATTTACCGTTGTCTTGATACAAAGTCTGAGTAACCGTATAAGAGGAACTGAGGTCAGTTAATATAATAAGAATCTGAGTTACTTTTTTTCTTGTGAAAGGCTAGCGGCTGAAAGAGATTAAATTTTTTTTTATAAAAGCCGATAAATTATTACATATTACTGATCAATGTCATTCACTTAAGCGGTGAAGCGCCTTAAGTGAATGACATTGTATTACGATAACAAGGAGGTTAAAATAATATGAGCTTTATGATATACGACCTTGAAGAAATGAGAAAAAGAGTCGGCTATAAAAAGAAGTATTGGAATGAGATAACCGAGCTGTTGGTAAAAGCGAAAATAGCCGGTGACGATATTTACAAAATATTTCAACAGAAAAACGATATAAAGATGTCGGAGCCTCATCTTTTCTGTTGATTCGATTTACAACTCTTTTTCATTGTAAATCGACCTCTAATCTCAGCTCGCTGTAAACGGATACTATTCTTGTTTACATTCCCCACAAGAATGCACTAAACTATTTTATAACTACTCAGTGTTTTGGTTAAAGCAAAAAAGAATTTCTCTGCTTTACCGACCAAAGATAAAGTTTGTTCTTCTGTTGATTTGTTTTCCATATCTGAGGACCTTCAACCTTATAATAAATGACCTTACCAGTGACATTCCGGTTATGACTTTTGAATTTAAAAATATAATCAAACAGCTTTCTTTTAACACATTTATTCCTTATTTTTATCCTGCCATTATGATGCCTCTGAAAAACTGGAGGAAGAAAGCGATTGGAATGTTGAGTTTCAATAGTGGAGAGAAAGTACTAATTCCCGGTGTCGGCAGCGGTCACGATTTACCATATCTTCCAAAGGATGTAAAAATAGTGGGCATAGACATTAGCGATGTTATGATTAGCATCGCCGAGTCAAAATTAAGAATGTTCTCAAACATGGAAGATATTGCTCTGACTATTATGGACGCCGAGAACCTGGAATTTCCGGACAACACTTTCGATAAAGCGATTCTCGGACTTTTTCTTACATGTGTGTTCGATCCTCGTAAAGCATTTGCAGAGGTAGTCAGAGTCGTTAAAAATGACGGTGAAATTCTGGTGTACGATCATCTTATAAGAAAAAAAATGTGGTCTTCCCATATACTCGAATATATGGACACAATTATGAAGTATAATTTTTGTAGTATAATCAGGAGTTTTGATGATATAATTGAGGGACAACCTGTCAGAGTCATACATAATATTCCCGGAGACCCTTTAGGTTTTGTAAAGGGATTTTTATTGCGAAAGGATCTTAAAATGGAATCGGAAGAAAAAATTAAGGATTTAAGAATTTTATATGTCGAAGACGATTCGATTGTAAGAGAAGGTATCGCCAGATTTATTCGCAGACGATGCAAAGAGGTGCATGTCGCTGAAAACGGAAAAGAGGGGTTGGAGTTATTTAAAAACACCAGACCGGATATTGTTATTACTGATGTCGCAATGCCTGTTATGGACGGTTTGGATATGATCAAAAGAATCTTTGAGATTAATGAAGACCAGCCTATCATAATAACGACAGCATATAACGACAGTGATCACAGAAGCGAAAAAGTCTGCACCAACCTGATAAAACCCATTGTTAAGGAGGAGTTGCTTGCGGAAATAGCCAGGTGCTCCGAAAAGTGTAGAATATCGAATAATTAAAGGACTGCCTGGTTCATCATCGTTACAATCGTTCCTGGATATATAATGCAGATCAAACACTCCGGTTATCTCTTTACCGGCGCTATTCTATTTTGTTACCTTCTCTTCAGCCTCTTTTTTATTTATTACAGATCTCTTACCTATGATGACGGTGTCTATCTTTATGCTGCAAAGCTCCTCTTTTCCGGGAAAGCACCTTATATCGATTTTGCCTACCCTCAGGGACCGCTTCTGATTTATGTGTACGGGACAATAGGAGAAACTTTCGGTTATGACATGTATGTCATACGGTTTTTTTCTTCTCTGCTCGCCTTGGGCGGACTTATCCTTACCATAAAGATCGCCTCATTAAGAGGGGGGCGCGAAGCCTCTACGCCTGCGTCATTATTGTATCTCACAGGTCTTTACGGAATCGCTCATTTTACGGTGCCTCAAATTTACGCTCTGACTTCTTTTCTGATTCTCCTTTCCCTCTATTTTGCTTGTTCCGGTCTTAATGATCGTTTGAGGGTTATTTTTGCCATTACATTTATTACGCTGGCTGCCGGCGTAAGACTCTCTGTTGCGCCTTTGATACCGATAAGCATAGTTTATTTATCGATTACTTCGAATAAGAGGACATCGATATTTGCAGTAGCAACCATGACTGCTCTCCTGGTCTGCGGACTTGTTTACGGCCCTTATATGGCTTATGATTTCGAGTCTTTCAGATATCATTTTCTGGGTACTCATCTGTATCCGGAGTCTCCTTTTTTTTTAAAGTTCTATAAAATTCTCTTTGTTACAACCGAAAACTGCTATAATTTTCCATTTTTAATGCTGGCCTTCTTACTTTCCGTTGTTTTTTATTGTAAGGAGTGGCGGACAAAGAGTCACTCCTTCCGGCTTTACTCTTTTGAGTGGTATCTGATCGCCATTGTTTTCGTGACTCTCACTGTTCATCTACTCCCGAGAGGCGCCGGGTACCCTGGCAGCTATTATAACAATCTCATCGCTCCTGCCATGTGCATACTGGCCGGGCGCATTATAAACGACTTTATCGAAAAGAAGAAATTAGAGAGTAAAAATGTGTCCCCTTTTGTCGCTGCAATCGTTTTGTTGAACTTGTTTATAAACTTCCATGTATTGTTAACCTATAAAATTTTACGGCCAAATGAAGCAGGTTCTTCCTTTACCATGCCGGTAAAAATCTTAAAAGAGGCTTCAAGTTTCATCAGCCACATAACGGAGGAAGACGACGAGTTAATGGCTTTCAGCACATACATTCCCGTTCAGGCCGATCGTTTTGTAGTGCCGGGAATGGAAAAGGGTATTGCCTCTTACGCGCTCAGTGCAAAATGGGAGAGAGAGAAGTGTGAAGGCCTCCATCTCCTAAATCCGGAAATAATCAGGGATTATATAGTGCAAAGGAGAGCGGCAGTGGCTGCCTTTACCGAAGGCGAGCTTGAGATGCTTCTTGCAACAGGTAAGGAGCACAGACTTATCGAGCTGCTTGACGAAAATTACGAGTTTCTGAGATTTTTCAACAACTTCGGGCAACACTATACCCGGTTATTCGTTTATAAAGCAAGAACCTGAACGGCCTTTGCTTACTTTTTTGCAGAGGCTGCCACATCTCCCCTGCCTTCTTGACAAATTAACATAATTGAATTGGGATGGTGTTGAAAGTTTGGGTGTACGCTGGAACGGTGATAATTCTAATAGTGGCATAGGCAATCCTCAATCGAGAGGCCTGGCGACATGGTTTATTGTTCCTAAAGAATTGCAAGAAGTAATTTTAGAGAAAGCAAAAGCTCTTTCAGGCCTTGAAAATGACATCCTTATGGCCGGCTACAAGGAAATGGCTCAAGATGAACAAACCGAAGAGGAAGCATTGCAATGGAGCGAATTGTTAATTGGGGATATTGTTCATGAAACGTGTTGAGATTCATTATTCCTTAACGTTTTTTTCCAGCTGTACACATTTAATCTCATCGAGTCTCATGAACCTCATACATCCGTTACAGGATATGCAGTCGGCCTTTTCCTTACCTTCCATAAATTTTGAAGGTAGATCAGGCTCGCGAATAAGAGGTCTGGATATGGATGCCAGATCGGCGGTTCCGGTTTGGAGTATCTCTTCGGCAACCGATTTCGAACGGATTCCCCCTACAAGGATAACCGGAATTTTAAGTTCTGATTTGAATAACTTCGAATTTTCCCTGTAATAGGCTTCCTCTTTTTTATTGAGAATTTTGGTGCGGGCCGTTTTCAGGGCAGACTCATACATCCCTCCGCTTACTTCGATTGCACTGATTCCCACAGCTTCCAGTTTCTTTGCAATTCCAAGCGCTTCGTTGGGAAGCAAACCACCCTCAATATTGTCTTCTGCATTCATTTTAATCATTATGGGATAGTTGTCCCCGACCTCGCTCCTCATGGAGTTATACACTTCATTGAGGAAATGGAATCTCCTCTCTTCATCGCCTCCCCATTGATCGTCTCTTCTGTTTGTATGGGGTGAGAGAAACCCACTGACAAGGTAGCCGTGAGCTCCATGTATCTGTATTCCGTCAAATCCGGAAAGCTTCGCTCTCCTTGCGGCATCTCCAAAGCAATCTATCATATGCCGAATTTCGTCGTCTGTCATCTCCTTTGGAGTGATCTTCGTGAAAGGATCGTATACAGAAGAAGGCGCTAAAGGAGGCATATCGTCAATTAACTTTGGAATGCATTGTCTTCCGCCGTGAACGACTTGAATGATTATCTTACCGCCCAAGTCGTGAACGGCATCTGTCAGGCGCCTGAAACCTTTGACAAATTCGTCTTTATAGATGCCGGTCATTTGCGGGACTGAGCGCCCGGAAGGATGGACCAGTGCATTACCGGTAATAATCAATCCTGTTCCTCCCCTTGCCAGCTCCTTGTAGAATTCTATTAAAGAGTCTGTGACAAACTCTTTTTCGTCGGCTCTCTTTTCGTATGTAGCGGATCTTACTACTCTGTTTTTTAAATTGATACCCGATAGATCGAATGGTGTAAATAACATTATAAACTCTCCGAATCGTCGAAATATTTGTCTGCCAAAGGTTCTCCAACATATTGGAAAAGCGCTCTTCGTTCTGTTAACGAGGCTTTTATGAAGTCCGTAAATATGGGATGGGGGTTCGTAGGGCGCGATTTGAATTCGGGGTGAAACTGGCACCCGAGAAACCATGGATGAGCTTTCAGTTCGACTATTTCCACCAGTTTGCCGTCAGGGCTTGTGCCGCTGATTATAAGTCCGTTGGCAGTCAGAACATCCATAAAATCGTTGTTAAATTCATATCTGTGTCTGTGTCTTTCCGATAACTCGAAAACATTATAGGCATTATAGGCATGGGTGTCTTCTTTTAAAGAGCAGGGATAAGAGCCCAGTCTCATTGTGCCGCCTTTGTCGCTGTCATGGGACCGCACTTCCACCTTTCCGGTACGAAAGTCATACCATTTTTCCATGAGGTAGATAACGGGATAGGGTGTATTAATGTCGAATTCCGTACTGTTGGCGCCTTTAAGGTCACATATGTTTCTGGCGAACTCTATTACGGCGCACTGCATTCCAAGACATATACCGAGAAAGGGTATTTTTTTTTCTCTGGAATATCTGATTGCTTCAATTTTACCTTCAATACCTCTTTGTCCGAATCCTCCTGGTACGAGAATGCCGTCCACTTCGGAAAGAAATCTTTCCGGTCCGATTTCATTGATTTGTTCGGAATCTATCCACTGAAACAACACTTTGGATTCATTTGCTATCCCCCCGTGCGTAAGCGCTTCCACAAGACTTTTATAAGCATCTTTAAGCCCTATATACTTCCCTACCAGGGCTATTGTAACTTCGCTTTTCGGCTCCTTTATCCTCCGCACCACCTCTTTCCACTTTCCGAGATCAGGCTCGGATTTTTTTAAACCAAGTCTGTCGATAATCAGGGAATCTATACCCTCAGAGTGCAGTTCAAAGGGCACTTCGTATATTGTTTCCACATCTATCGCTCCGATAACCGCCTCAACGTCGAGATTACAGTGCAACGCGATCTTTCTTTTTAAATCCAGAGGCAGAGGCCTGTCGCAGCGGCAGAGAAGGACATCCGGCTGAATTCCTATGGCCCTGAGTTCTTTTACGCTGTGCTGCGTCGGTTTCGTTTTCAGTTCGTCTGCACTGGGTATATAGGGAACCAGAGTTAAATGCACATAAAGGACCCCCTCTTTACCGATATCATATCGCATCTGCCTGATCGCTTCTAAAAAGGGCAGGCTTTCTATGTCTCCTATTGTACCGCCAATTTCGACTATAACGACATCGTTGCCGTTACTCAATGCTTTTATGGCGCTTTTTATCTCGTTTGTAATATGAGGTACTACCTGAACCGTTTTTCCCAAATAGTCTCCTCTCCTCTCTTTGGAAATCACGCTATTGTATATGAGCCCTGTTGTCGCGTTATTGGCTTTACTGCTTCTCATGGATGTGAATCTCTCGTAATGGCCCAAATCGAGATCCGTTTCGGCCCCGTCATCGGAAACGAAGACTTCACCATGTTCGAAAGGATTGAGAGTACCGGGGTCAATATTGATGTAGGGATCGAGCTTCTGTATGGTAACTTTTAATCCTCGTGACTCAAGGAGCGTACCTATGGCAGAGGATGCAATTCCCTTGCCCAGGGAAGAGACGACACCGCCTGTTACAAATATGTATTTAGCCATTTCTCCGCCTTTTCGAGATCGCCTGGTGTATCAACACCGATCGTTTCGTCCTTCGTTTCTTTGACTTTTATTTTAAAACCGTTTTCAAGAGCTCTTAACTGCTCAAGACTCTCGGCCTTCTCCAATGGAGACTGTGGCATTTTTGTTAAGCTTAGCAATACGTCTCTTCTATAGCAATAAATACCTACATGCTTGTAATAGATTGTGTCATTTTCCATATTTATGTTAAAAGGAATGGGAAATCGTGAAAAATAGAGAGCAAAACCCTCTTTATCGATCACTGCCTTTACAATATTTTTGTCAGCGAGTTCGTCTTTATTTTCAATCTTCCTCACAAGGGTAGCTATATGAGCTCTTTTGTCCGAGAGCAATTCGACGACATCGTTTACCATGCTCTCTTTTATGAGAGGTTCATCGCCCTGTACATTTACAATAATGGAATAATCTAGTTTTTTTGCTATCTCTGCAATCCTGTCAGTACCGGACCGGTGCTCGCTCGATGTCATTAACGCTTTACCTGAGAAATCTTGTACAGCTTTGAAAATTCTTTTGTCGTCAGTAGCTATAATTGTATCCGATAAAGATCGAGATTTTCTTACACTTTCGTATACATGCTGTATGACAGGTTTACCCTTAAGAAGAGCAAGTGATTTACCTTTAAAACGAGTAGAGTTATATCTCGCCGGTATTATTGCTATAGCTTTTTTTTGCATTGGCTGTTTAATTATTTATTTTGTTGCTTATAAGCTAAATCGTGCGTAAAGAGGTCTCAATATTTTTTATGCCATTATTATACAAATTCACAGGCTTCTGAACAAATCTAAGAGCCTGTTGAGTTCATCTAAGGAATAGTATTCTATCTCGATCTTACCTTTTTTCGTTTTATGGTCGATTTTTACTTTGGCGCCAAGGCTTTGTATAAGTTCCTCTTCAATGGATTTGATCTGAGGATCCTTTACAGGAGACGCTTTTTTCCCCTTTTCCCCGGAAGATTTAGAGCTTTTTTTGCAAAGCCTTTCTGCTTCTCTCACGCTGAGAGTCTCTTGAACTATTCTGTTTGCTATTTCTATACGCTCTTCCTCGGAAGTTAACGATAAAATTGCCTTTGCATGGCCCATGCTCAGTTTATCGGTGCTCACATATTTTTTTACTTCATCAGGAAGATTTAACAGTCTTAAATAGTTTGCAATCGTAGCCCTGTCTTTCCCGACACGTTTTGCTATATCTTCCTGCTTTAAATAGAATTCATCAACCAGTTTTCTGAATGCATCGGCCGTTTCCATTGCATTGAGATTTTCTCTCTGAATATTTTCTATAAGCGATAATTCAATGGAATCGTCAGGCTTTTCATCTTTTACCAGGCAGGGCACCTCTTTCAGTCCTGCTTTTATAGAGGCGCGCCATCTCCTTTCTCCGGCCAGTATCTCAAAGGAGCCGTCCCCTTTTCTGTAAACTACAATGGGCTGAATTATTCCCTTTTCTGCGATAGATGCAGCCAGTTCATTTAGAGAATCCTCGTTAAATGCTTTTCTGGGTTGCTCGGGATTTGGAACAATTCTGCTGACTTCTATGTTAATTATTTCTTCGTTTTTACCCGGTATAAGCGCATTGAGACCTTTACCTAACGCCTTTTTCATTAAGCAACTCCTTTGCGAGGGATATGTAACTCTGAGAGCCTTTTGACTTCTTATCGTAATAAATAACTGGTTTACTATGGCTCGGTGCTTCTCCGAGAGTTACGTTGCGAGGAATAATCGTATTAAAAACTTTAGAGCCAAAAAATTTTACAACCTCGGCAGCCACCTGCCTGGAAAGAGAGTTTCGCGTATCGTACATCGTCAGGACGATGCCTTCAATGTCAAGGGTTGGATTAAAAGAGTTTTTTACCAACTCCAATGTATTTGTAAGCATGCTTAATCCTTCAAGGGCATAATACTCGCATTGAACAGGTATAATAACGCTGTCTGCGGCAACCAGTGCATTTAAAGTTAACAGACCGAGGGAGGGCGGACAATCAATAAAAATAAATTCATAGTTGTCTTTTATAGTAATAAGCGCATCTGCAAGGAGCCACTCCCTTTTTTCTTTGTCCACCAACTCCATCTCTACTGCAAGTAAATCCAGAGATGAAGGCGCAATATAGAGTTTATCAAAATCAGTATCGATAATTATCTCGATTATATTGCACTGTGAGAGATAAACATTGTAAATATTCTTTTTTTGACTCTTTTTATCGATACCAAGGCCGCTGGTTGTATTGCATTGAGGATCTGAATCGATAACAAGAATGTTTCCACCGGTGGCTGCAACTGAGGCTGCAAGATTTATCGCTGTTGTTGTTTTTCCAACACCGCCCTTTTGGTTAGCTATAGATATAATTTTTCCCACATGATTTTTTAACATAAATGGTATATAAAAGTGAAGGAACAATTTTTTCTAAGTCAAAAACAAAAGGGGATCATCCGGATGTTCCACGTGGAACATCCGGATGATTCCCTTTTGTTTTTAAGCTATTATCCTACTACATCGAGTTTTCTTAATCTAAAATTGACACCGAGTTTTTTCGCAATCTTTTTGCATTCAACAATATCTACTCTGCTCTCGTCAACAACAGTAACAGTAACGTCGGGAATATGGGCTGTTGACAACTTTATAAAATCAATTACGCCTGTATATGCATGATTTAAAGCAGGATGACAAATATTATTGTAAGTTTCTTCATTATGAGCATCAAGGCTTATCGATATGCTGTCTACAACTCCTGAAAGCTCCGGTAAAATATTGCGCTTGTTTATTATATTGCCCTGTCCGTTCGTATTGATTCTGACTGAACCGCCATTTTGTTTAATCCATTGAGAAACTTCTTTTATTGTATCAAGTCTGAGTAAGGGTTCTCCATAGCCGCAAAAAACTATCTCTTTGTAATCCAGAGGATTATCAATTTCCTTTACAATTTCTTTGATAGTAGGTTCATGGGACAATCTTAAATTATGGCCTTTAACAAAATCCTTTTGAAATCTGACGCAAAAGATACACTCGTTAGTGCATCGATTTGTGAGGTTAATATATAATGAGTCTCTGATTTTATAGGTAATTTTACCGTTTTGAGGTATTTGAGAGATATTGAATAGTTTTTTTGCGTTTAAAGTGGTGATTCTGTAAATATCTTCTATACTGACATCTCTGGTTTGAGCTATTAATTTTGCCGTGTGTATTATATAGGAAGGTTCGTTTCTCCTGCCTCTAAAAGGGACTGGGGAGAGGTAAGGGGCATCGGTCTCTATGAGGAGATAATCATCGGGAATTGTTTTTACTACTTCTCTCTGTTTTACAGCTTTTTTGAAAGTGACAGTACCGGCAAAGGAGATGTAGAATCCCATGGATATGGCGGCTTTTGCAATATCTTCATTGCCGGAAAAGCAGTGAAAAACGCCCTTATCGGCGCCTAAAGACTCAAGAATCCTCAATGTATCGTTGTCAGCCTCTCTTGAGTGTATTATCAATGGCAAATCAATTTCCTGAGAAAGTTCTATATGTCTTTTAAATACTTCCTTCTGTGTCTCTCTAGGAGAGTTGTCATAATGAAAATCCAGTCCTGTCTCACCTACAGCCAGGACATGTTTATTTTTACACATTTTTTTTAATGAGGTATATGTAGAAGAATTAACTGACTTCGCTTCGTGGGGATGAATACCAATTGCCGCATAAATAAAAGAGTTGTTCTCAGAAAGTTTCAATACCTTTGCCGTGCTGTTATAATCGTAACTAACAGTTATTAATGCCTCGATTCCGGCATCGATTGCTCTTTGAATAACAGAATGACGGTCGTTATCAAAGGGCTTCATATCCAGATGACAATGGGTATCTATAAGCATATACAGAAGATATGTAATTATTCAGGTAAATAGACTGAAGGCTATCTGGTAAAATATGAGTAATCAGTAAAACATTGAGTCTTTTGTTAGTCACTACTTAGGTACTGTGACTTGTCATAAATTATCAGCACGGAGACTTAGATAATTACAGTTACATTCCTCTTTAGTGAAAGATAAGTCTTGTATAATACCAAGCATGCCAGAGAAAGAAAGAAACCCTCCATTATGGCGGAGCCGACAATACCGATAAAGGGGATATTGAATAAAAACGCATCGATTATCTCTAAAAGAATTTTAGCAGAGAAGAGGGCTATAAAGATTAGAAAGCTTTTTCTGAAGTTTTCTTTAATTATCTGAACACTCTGCTTCAAGGAGTGTATTGTCTCGGTGTTTTCATGAATAATCAGTACAAAGGTGTACATAAAAATAAAAAGCACTACAAAACCGGGCAACAGGTAGAGAAACATTCCGATAATAAACAGGGTCGCAATAATAAATGCAGAAAGCATTAGTTTGTTAAGGTTACTAATTGTGTTACGGAAACCGGTCTGAAGGGAACACTCCCCTTTATGTAAGAGGTCATTGTACATAGAAAGCACCATACCGATGGAAAACACGACAAGGAAGGAGTTTATTAAAAAGAGCTTAAAAAGAAATTTTAGAAAATCGTTGAGTTGAGTCTTGTTCATTTTGATAGGTATAGAAGAAGCTGAGAAGTCGACAGTCTCTTCCTCCTCCTGCTGAAAGACTTTGTCCTGCTGTTCGATTGGCGTAGTTTGTTGTAGGATAAAGTCATTTGGAGTTGTACCGTCACTCATGAGCATTGTAATAAGCACCATCAGGAGAGATACTGTAATCGTAGGTATCGCGATTATCTTGTTTTTTAATAATGTGTCAATGGCTTCACTGAATATTGCTCTTTGATAATTCATTTTACCTCACAGGGGGTGTTGTTAACATATATTATATCCTAAACAGCAAAAAATGTGTAAATGTAAATTGTCAGAGATTGTTTGGAGGTGTAAAAAGAATCAAATAAATGAAGAAGAGAGTGGAAGAGGATGGTACGTAGTGTTTAGTCGCTTAGAGATTCTATATTGACTGTTTTTGTTTATCAACGTTTTAAAATAAGATAAAAGTGTAGTAGCGTAAAGAAAAGAAGAAGTACCGGTAATGATAAATTGACAATCCTTAAATCGTCAATGAAAATAGTTTCTTAAAAAAAATCGTGTGTAAAAAGGTCTAAATTTTTTATTTATATCTTACAGCCTGTTGATTTATGGCGCAAAACGTGTTTGGCTCCGACTTATCCGGGTTAATTTTTACTGACTTGATATTTAAAATCTTTCCTTGAATCTCTGGTTATAGTATAATAAATAAGATTTTCACAGGTCAGCCTTCAGCTAAGGAAAGAATTGATGTTATGCCAAAATAAGCTTCACCTTATGGGTGAATCTGTTTAACCATAAAGTGTTGCAATTAAAGAGCTGATAGCTGACAGCTAAATGCTGTTTAGGATAATAACTTTCCTGTCAGATCGTACTCTGCCGCGCCTGTTATCGTGACTCTTAAAAAATCAGTCTTATTTTGTGCATAACCGTCAATTATAACATTGCCGTCTATTTCAGGGGCATGGCTGTAGAGCCTGGCAATGGTTTGATTGTAATCAGCTTCGTCGATGAGTGCTTTAAATTCTCTTCCAACAAAACGCTTGTTTCGCTCTTTAGCAATCGCAACCTGCAGAGACATGAGTTCGTGAATTCTTTTTTTAATAAAAACATCGGAAATTTTATGAGGTAATAAAGAGGCCGGCGTACCTTCCTCGTCTGAATAACCAAACACTCCGAGCCTGTCTATTTCCGCTTCTTCTATAAAAGACAGAAGAGCTGAAAATTCTTTCCTGGTTTCGCCGGGAAAACCGACGATAAAGGAAGATCTCAATACTAAATCAGGCAGAGCAGC
Source organism: Candidatus Magnetocorallium paracelense (assembly GCA_029001845.1). Lineage (GTDB taxonomy): Bacteria > Nitrospirota > Thermodesulfovibrionia > Thermodesulfovibrionales > Magnetobacteriaceae > Magnetocorallium > Magnetocorallium paracelense. The sequence goes on from JAREWP010000010.1 coordinate 39,405, forward strand.
TCGTAAGGATTTTATCATGTCTATATAGAAACTTCTTGTTCCGCCTCTTCCCATCTCTTTCAGTATCTTGTCCTCTGAATGCTGGAAAGGTATATCCAGATATTTGCAGACTTTTTCTTCGGAATAGACTGCATCTATAAGATCATCTCCGATGGAAGTGGGGTACAGATACATCAGCCTTATCCAGAAATCTCCGGAAATCGAAGCCAGCTCTTTTACAAGTCGTGCAAGGGAGTAATCAATGTCATGGCCGTAACTTGTAATATCCTGAGCGATAAGTATAAGTTCTTTTCGACCGTCCGATATTGCTTTTTCTGCTTTTTTTAGAATTCTATCGGGAGACTCGCTTCTGTATTTCCCCCTGATAGATGGTATAACGCAAAATGAGCATCGCCTGTCACAGCCTTCGGCTATTTTCAAATAAATAAAAAGCTCACTCTCCGACAGGCAATGCTTGATATTTTCCGATTGTTTTCTCCCGGTTGGCCGATGAGACAGAAGAAATTGCTTGCATGAGTCAACTATATTACTCTCCTGATCGATGCCCCAGAGAGCATCGATCTCAGGAATCTCTCTTTCCAACTCTTCTTTGTATCTTTGTGCAAGACAACCAAAGACTATAATCTTTTTGCCATTCTCCTTATACTCGATGCAGTTAAGAATCTCGTTGACTGACTCTTCTCTGGCCTCTTTTATGAAGCCGCATGTATTAACAAGTATTACATCAGCATCATCGGGAGATTCTGTGCAGGTAATTCCTTCCTCTGTTAACAGCTTAACAAGATTATTTGAGTCTGCGCTGTTTTTAGGGCAACCAAGAGTAATTATGGAAACCATTATCTACTTACCGAGTCTGTCATTTACCGGTGAAATTAGCACCAAGGACTTTTCCATATTGACTGAGAAAAATAAAAAGAGTCTTTTTACTCTCATCCTTTTCCTTAGGATTAGAGTATGAAACCACCCATTCCAGCTCATTAGCAAATTTTTTTTGTGTTACTTTGCTTATTTTCGCCTCGAGCCAGGTCTTGTTGATTTTCTCCTTTTCAACCAGTTTTTCGATCATAAAGTGGGCAAAGGTCCTGGCCTGCTCTTCTCCAATAGGCATGCCTGCATCTTTATATAAAAGATACATATCGCTGTGGTCGCCTTCATGGGAAAAGAGACCTCCAGGTAATAAAAACAGTAGAGATATGAGTAGAACAATATTTTTTTTAAACATTTTATTCCTCCAAATTTTTTATTGTGATGGGTTTTTAAAGCGAGGTTGATTTCCTTTTTAATTGCCTTTTTAAAAATGTTTTTTATTTCGGCTCTGTTGTTAAACATAATACTCTCCTGTTGAACCGGATTATGTTCATCGTGTGTATACCGAATGATATACCATAATATGTGCGGACCATGAATTATAAAAGAGGAGGAGAAAGACCTGAAAAGGTTTTTGAGCTTTCATGCTTATGTTTGATTGATTGTAAATTTTCGGCAGGCTTTGCGGCGTTTTTCATGTATGTCAATAAAAACGTAACTGCGACGCAAAGGAAGGCCCAAAGCTTAAACGATTTGTAATCGATTCGATTTACATAAAAGAGGTTGTCCTTAACATGTATATGACTTGTATGTGTTTGACCTCCGTCGATATCGGTGCTATAAGTTTTGTGAAAATGTTTGGTTGAATGATGAAATGGAAAAGCGGATATGTCATGATCATGTAAATCAAGATGGTCTTTGCCCTTATGGGTGTGATATACAGGAGCGATTATTGCAATGAGAAGGTAAAAAAAAAGTAGTCTGCTGCAAAGGATGTTTATTTCACTTGTATTCTTTATTAACATACTCTCTATTTCGTTGCTTTCAATTTTTCAAGAAGATTTCCGGCTTTAATCAGGCCCTTTCTTGCCTCCTTATGATCAGCATTGTATTTGAGTGCTTCTTCCCACTCTCTGATCGCCTTTCCAAGTTGTTCGTTCATAAAAAAACTAACCCCCCTTTGGTAATGGAGTTCAGCTTGTTTTTTTATCTTTCTGCCTGCCATGGAAAGCAGAGCTTTGACGTCTTTATAACTCTTTCTTACATTTTCGAGTATTTTAACGGACTCTAAATAATTTTTCTTAAATAAAAGATTTTTGCCCATTTGATAATAGGATCGGTTTATTAAATTTTCGGCTTCTTTGCCAAAAGTTTTGTCGTGAAGGAGCTTTTCGGCAGTCGATATTGCCTCAAAATACTTTTTCGCCCTGTAGTTGCTTTCCGCTTCTTTCAGAAGCTCTTTTGTATTAACCAGAAAAATCGAATCGATTACAGGCAGCTTTAAAACTGTGCCCTCCTCGATTACGCTGTCATTGCAAAGGTCATTGAAATAGGATATTATAAAATCCATATCAGGGGCTTTATACACGACAGAAGCTATTTTACTCAACGTATCGCCTTTGACTGTTCTATACTCTTTATAATTCGTTTTAATGGAAACTTCCTTTAAGTACTTCAATGCCTTTGCATTGTCAGGATCGTATCGAAGAGAAGTTAAAAACTCCTTTTTCGCTTTGCTGAAAGATTTCTTTTTTCTATACTCCGATCCCTTTTGAATATGCTCTCTGCTCCTCCTGGAGATATCGGAGTTTAACGAAGCAATCTTTTCGTCGATTGTACTGCTTTCCATAGACTTTGAAGAAGCAATTTCAAGATATATTTTCGCCTTACTAAGCTCCCCCTGTCTCTCAAACTCCTCGGCTCTTTTTACATAAGGATTCCCGGCAGGTGTAAAGCTGTCATCAGTCTGCGATACCTGTGTGGTCTGACAGCCCCAGAGAGTGATTAATGCAATAAGATGTAAAAGTATCCGTTTTATTTCAGTTCCTCCTTTTTAAAGACCTCTAATACCTTTTTAAAGTCTTTTATATCGTAATCGCCGTATATCATCGAGCGTTTAATTCGGTACTTGTCAGTAAAAAAAGGATTTGTTCCCCGCCTGACTGTGAATGCGCTCTTATATCCGAGTTTTTGCAAATTGGCAATCAGTAAATCGTTTGTAGCTCCATAAGGATAGGCCAGATGTTGGCATTGGCGGTCAATTTTTTTCTTAATTAACTTCCGTGGCGCTTCCAATTCTTTGAGAATATCATCAAAAAAATCTCTAAAGGATTCCTCCTTTTTAAGTATGCTCAGATTACGGTGAGTCTTTGAATGACATTGGATATCAATACCATTGTTATATAACTCCTTTACATCTTCCCAGGTCAGGGCATGTCTGGTGCCAATCAGATCGGTATAAATAAAGATAGTAGCCGGAAAATCATATTTTTTTAAAACAGGAAAGGCGTTTACATATTGTGTTTTCCAGCCGTCGTCAAAAGTTATTACAACTGATTTTTTAGGAATGCCCTCCTTAAAATCGAGAAAGTTCAGGAACTGTTCGACCGTTATAACGGAATAACCATTCTCTTTAAGATATCTCATCTGTTGCTCGAATCTCTCTTTAGGCAGGTCCATTTTAGAGACTTTACCGTCAGAGATTCTGTGATAGGACAGGACCGGTACAGTCTGATAACCATTGGGGGACAGTCCGCCTCTTTTATATGGACGTAAAGGAACAATGACTTCGTCAGCAGGCTTAAGAGTTTGCATGTTATTGAATTCAGAGATAATCCATCCCCTGGAAGAGTCTTCAAGGTATCTTTCGGCAAGGGAGGAGAAATCGTCTTTAGGCATTGTTCGAACAATTAAAAAATTATCATAAGTCTGCATTTCGGGTGTTGTGACGCAGGACGAAGTAATTGTTAAAAATAAGGTAAGTAAAATTATATATAAAAAAAAATTATTCATCATATCACATTCTTTGTCATGCCGAAAGTTGTATTACCTTAAAAGTTTCTACAGCTTGAGATTTGCCCTTAACTTTTTGAGATGGAAGGGCCTCAACGGTAATAATATTTTCGATTTCCTCTCTTACGCTTTTACTGATTATGACATCGCCGGGACCTGCAAGGCCGTTTAAACGAGAGGCGAGATTCACGGGATCGCCTATTACAGTATACTCCATCCTGATATTGGAACCGATATTTCCGGATACGATAACTCCCGAGTTTATTCCGATTCCGACTTTTGAAAGCAGCTCGATTCCTGCTTTAGAGGCAGATTCCAACTCAGCCTGAATTTCAATTGCCGCCCTCACAGCCATTTCGGCATGATTATCATTATATACAGGAACTCCAAAAACTGCAAGTACTGCGTCTCCGATAAATTTATCTACATAACCGCCATGCTTTAAGATTAGAGACGATGTGATCTCGAAAAACCTGTTGAGCGTTTCCACTACCTTTTCAGGCTCTCTGCTTTCCGAATATGAGGTGAATCCTCTTATATCGGCAAATAGTATGGTTGCCTCATTTCTGCGTCCCTTAAGCCATGTGCTTTCAGGGTTTTTCAATATCATATCTAGAACTTCGCTGCCTACGTATTTTCCGAAGGATTCCTTCATGAGTGAGTCACGCCACAGCTCCTCAGCCATATTATTAAAAGCGTCCGACAAATCACCCAGTTCGTCTCGACTTCTTTTTGTTTCGATTCTATACTTATAATTTCCCTTACCCACCTCATCTGCAGCCTTTACAAGTCTTTTTATCGGACGGGAAAAACCGAAACTCATAATTGTCGATATCAGAATACCGAAAAAAATAATAATTACAGCGAATACTATGATTGAGAGTTTTTCCTTATTTATCAGGTCCTCTATAAAATCGATGGATACTCCTACGTGTACTTCACCCAGTTGTTTATCGTTAAAAGCAACAGGCCGACTGAGATTCAATATCTTTTCGTTTTTTGAATTTATATAATTGTAGTATCTCACTTCACCATCTTTTATTTCATTCCCGGCATTCCTATGTTCCTTCAGTTTTTTTCCGATATTTTTAATATCGGTATGAGCTTTAATGATATTCTTTTCGTTTAAAATAATTGCATACATAATGCCTTCTACTGAAGAAGCCTCTTTTAACAAAGTGTTGAGCCTAAGCGTATCATCGTTGATAAGGGGTATTTTTGAATTGTTTACAAAATAATTCAGACTGATCGTACCCGCCCTTACGCTCTGATTGTATAGTTGGTCTTTCTGTCGATTGAGAACTATATAGCTCATCGCGATAATGGTAAAGGCAATGATTGTTGTAGTAGAAAGAGAGAGTTTAAGCCAGATTGGAACAGGAATTGAAGTCTTGCGCATGTTGTCAGTCATTTTTAAGTAAAAATTATTGCAGTAGAATGTATGTAGCGTAACAGAGAATATTGTCTCTTTTCCTTTTTCTCTTTATACATAAAAAGTATAACAAAAATATCAACGGAAGGCAAGTCAACCGGACTTGCATGTGCGGCGATCCTGATACGGATCAGAGTGAGTCTCCTTCCATTCTATTTATTAATGTGTTCAGTAATTTTATTTTGCCGGTCCCTCCTGCTCATCTATTCTCCCAATTTTCTTATTTCATATGTTATTTTATTTTAGTCATAACATGTTTCCTGGTATTACCTCACTTGACTTTTTTATATTTTATAAAATAATTCTTGGTATGTTGCTTATTTACTAATATGTGTTACATTTTTCACTTTCATCGACACGCTAACAATGAGTTAAGTTGCAAAGCGAAGCGCAGTCAACTTAAACGACTGGTTAGCATGCCTTTATTTAAATTTATAATACCTCATTATTGCTCTACTAAATAAAAAAACTCTTTCTTGTCAATTATAATGAATCGACATCGAACAGATTTTTCTGATGATTTCTTTTTATTTTAAATTTTTGTTGCTGTAGTTTTCTATTGTTTGAAATACTGGATAAAATCAACTGGAGTTAATACTTCAAACGCCGCATCATGTAAATCAGAAAGAAAATGTCGATTGTCAGAGATAAGATATTGTGCATTTTGCCACTCTACAAAAGCTCCAATTAAAGCATCTGCTTTCTCGGGTAACCCAAGCCCGGTGTATTTTATGATCAAGTCAATTGGGATAGCTTCGTCAATAATAGTAAAATGCGGTAATTTGTTTAGCAATGCATAGAGAACTTTTGATTGTTCATAGTCTATATTTCTTGTTACTTCTTTTATAATCAAACGTGGTAGAACAAGATCCACTTGAGGTAAGAGTAGCATCAACTTTTCTGAAGCTGAATCCGTACCGGAAATACCGAAAATAAATTGATTGCTATCGATACAGATGCGCATATTCTGTCTCGTAAATCTCACGGCGTTGTTTTCGTAGGTTGGCAATTACTTCTTCTTTAGTATGTCCTAAACCAAATCCACCCGTAGAGCGTATTTGTTTCTGTAGTTGTCGAAATTCACGCTGCCAATTTTCGTGATGTATGTCAGCCAAATAACGTTGTACAGCCTGGGAGACAAAATCAGTGAGAGTAGAATATGCAAGTTCTTGCTGTGCACATTCAAGCTCACGATATAGACTTTCTGGGACTTTCCATACAATCTCTTTAGATACCATTTTCCCTCCTAATGATAGGACTTGACTCTTTGTTGTATTATACATATCTGCCAAAACATGGAACCTTGTGTTATACGATTATTTCTTCAACCGACATTTTGGGATTAATTTTCCTTAGTGTTTTTGTAACATATCCTTGCTCTTGCAGATATTCCTCATATTTTGTCGAGGTTCAATGTCTCGACCTCCAATAATAACAGGTAAATCATTTGTTCCAATGTTAGAAATTAATGTTTCTTCAGATTCTCCAATGAATGCCCCATCAATATATAATCTTGCTTTTCCATTGTTATCGATGTCACATATACCAACAACATTGTGCCATGCTCTATCATTATAATTAGACATATCTCCAAAAACTAGACTATTGACATTTATGCGATTACCAGAGGAATCAAAACAATTTATTCCGACGCTATTTGCCCACTTTATTGGCGTACTTGGATTTATGTGAATTACATAACCAGTACGTGTGGTTACTGTAGGATCTTCCTTCCTACAATTATTCCTCCGTTTACACTGTCTGAAGGAAAACTTCCTACCTTTGCATACCACTACATGGTCATTATTCTCCTGTTTCAGATATGAATTTATTACTATAACATCATCTTACTGAAATTCAAGTCCCTCCCCTTTCTTGAAGTAAATTCCTATTGTTTTTTACTATGCATATGCAAACACATCCATGGAAACCGACCTTATTGGTTTAACTTTACTATGCACAATGAGTCTGATCCGTTCAGTTGTCTCTCTACTAAAAATTTCCTCTCCACAACGCACACATACGATCGCCGGTATGTGCTCAACTAAAATCGGTTTATTATCAATCTGAAACATCTCATTAATATACTCTTTTTTTGCCTCCTTTGAACCACATACATGACAATAAAACATATTTACCTCCGTTTACGATAATCAATCCACTTTTGTTTATCAGGCTCATGTAGTGTAATAATCCTTATTAAATCTGTATCAGCCCGAGATACTTGCATGTGTAATGGTCGTCCAAGTTCCGTAAAACCAAGGAGCAGGCAACTTGGAGAATATTTATCGTCAGGATACTCTTCAATAATCTCTGAAAATTTCCCTGCTTCTTTTATCTCCTGTTCGCTGATATCACGCTTAACAGCACGCTTGAAAGCATGTCTGGTATAATCAAAACGACCGAAAGATAATTGTTTAGTAATAACTTCAATCGTTTTCAATTTATTTCTTGTAAATATAGAAAATCAGCAAAATAGAAATCTTTGTCTAAACAGCTTGCACTACACCGACCAAAAACTAAATCCACCACAATGTTTGGTTATCGTTCCTTATTTAGCTTTTAGTGTTTATTTAATAAGATTATCAATTAGAAAGCATTCTGGCAGCAATTTCTATATCGCGCTCTTTTTTAATTTCTTCTCTATATCGTTCTTCTTTCATATATTTGTCTAAAAATTGATCACTATTTTTTATAAAATCAAAATCAAAAATACTTTCAACTACATAACTATAAAAAATCTCTGTGTTAGTGATTAGATGATCTATGATTTCTATATCTAGCTGCTTTGAACCTTGAATTAATTTATCTGTAACTATAATATCATTTTCTCTTGCCTCTAAGCTTTCAAAAGGTTGAGTGTGGCACAGCACCATATACTGTGCAGATTTTAGGACAGCTATCCTTGTATAGTAAAAGAGTATATATAGAAACTATTCGCAATATCAAAAAAATCTTAAGTTTCCGGTGTTAGAAACTTTTGCGGCATCCTACTTAAAATATAAGTTGTTTCTAATATTAGTAAGTCTAAAATTACATACTTATTTTTGAACAACTCTTTGTTACCAATTTTTATTAATCATCATCTTGATTTCGAAATTCTCATCAAAATCAACATATTGTTTTAGTTTTAACACCGTTTTGGGAAATTTTCGAGGATATTCAATCCCTTAATGTCTAAATGTTTTACGTGTAAGTTATTATAGCTATTTTAATTGGTTCTGTCAATGTTCCACTACTCAAAGAAGGAGGTTATTCTAAGGTATCTTTCTCTGAGTGTGCGTGTGGAGGATTTGAGGGTAGGAAGAACTGAAGTAGTAACAGGAAGCGATATTGCCGGCTGCAAATACTTCAAATAAAACAGTCTATAAAAAGCCTGCTTCCAACAGCAATTAAAGCTCCTGCTAAGGACGCCACTTTTATTATGACTAAGGCATTACTCAGGGCAGTTGAATAATCTTTGTTTAGCTCTGAGCCAATATAAGGTTTATCTACAACAATCCCGCCATAGACAGACGGACCACCCAGTCTGACTCCTGTTGCGCCGGCTATGGCTGCTTCGGGTACGCCTGCGTTGGGGCTTGTGTGTTTTCTGCCGTCTTTGTGTATTGTTTTGGCTGCTTCGATGAAGTTGATATATCGGGGATTGGCTTTTGGGGAGTTTTTGCTGTTTTTAAATTTCGATTTGTCCGGAAAGATATGGCGGAAGGTTTGAATTATGAAGGTGGATACGACGATTAATGCGCCTGTGATTCTTGCGGGGATATAATTAGCAATATCGTCCAATTTTGCGCCTGCACGGCCAAAGTATTTGTATTTTACGTTTTTATAACCGATCATGGAGTCTATTGTATTGATCGCCTTATAGGCAAAGGCGAGGGGTAGACCTCCTATTGCGAAGTAAAATATAGGCGCTATGATTCCGTCAGATGCGTTTTCCGAGAGTGTTTCGATGGCTGCTTTTAAAATACTTTGTTGATCGAGATTTTTTGTGTCTCTTCCTACGATTTCACCTAGCCTTGCTCTTGCGGTATTTAAATCGCCAATGGATGACGAGACCTTGGTTACGGATTCGATAAGCCCTTTGTGTGCTATGGTCAGCGAGCCGACGGCTCCTATAATGAAATCGTGGATGTAAAGGCAGGGGAACGGGGTAATTCCGGAGAAGAGGAGTATAATTGTTTTTTCAAATAGAAGAGCTGTGAAATATGTCGTAAGTACAACGACTGTCGTAAGGAAAGCGCCTGCGATAAATTCGAAGGGGGGACGTGTAAAGAATTTCCTGATTCGTTTTTCTATAAACGATATATAAGCGCCGATCCATACAACGGGGTGGGGAAGTTTTTTGGGATCGCCGATTATTATGTCCGTCAGGAAGGCAAGGGAGAGCTGAACAAAGAGGTTCGACATGGAATCAGAAATCGAAACGTGTAAGCCTTTTTATGAAGTCAATGTCTATGTGAGTTTTAATAATATCGACCCATTGGTTAAGGTGTTGCTCCCTGAGCCGGGTATAGTCGATCCCCCTTTCATGAAGAGACAGACCTTTTTTTGCTTTAAGTCCGTTGATCAGGGCGCGCCTGAAGCCGTTGTTGTCGAATACACCGTGAATATAAGTACCCCATACGTTGCCCTTTGAGGCGCCGTCCATGTAGCCGGCGGAGTTGTTCAGGGGTGTGATGTCGAACAGGGCGGAGGAGTTCCTTGTGGTCCCCATATGGATTTCATAACCTGATAGTCCGCTATGCTCACCACCTATGTATGGTAACCCTCCTCTGAAACCGGCCTCTACTCTGCACGTCGTTTTTACACGGTTAAGAGTAGTTGTTATATCGAGAAATCCGAGGCCCTTTATCTCATTAAGGCTGCCTTCCACATTATAGGGGTCCTCAATGCTCTTTCCCAATAATTGATAACCGCCGCATATGCCGATTATCGATATTCCTTTATGTACGGCTTTATTAAGCACTTTGTCCAAACCTGACTCTTTCAGGAACAGCATATCTTTTATTGTGTTTTTTGAACCTGGGATGACGATAAGATCGCAGTTAAGGAGATCGTCCTTTCTGACACTATAGAGAAGTTCCACGTCAGGCTCAAATGCAAAAGGATCAAAATCGGTAAAATTGGCCATGTATCTGAGTCTCAGAATGACAATTTTTATTGCAGCCATTCCCGATTCCGGGATGTCGCAGGCTTTTGTTTCCAGAGAAAGGCCGTCTTCTTCGTGGAGCCCGGGGTTTTTTACATAAGGTAAAACGCCGATAACAGGTATTCCTGTTTTCTCTTCTATTTGAATATTTCCCGGTTTGAGTATTTCGGGATCACCACGAAATTTATTGATTATAAATGCCTTTATATAGTGAGCGTCTTTATCCAGGAGAGCCGTTGTGCCGTAAAGAGAGGCGAAGACACCGCCTCTGTCGATATCCCCTGTAAGTACTACCGGTGCGTCGGCATACCTTGCCACGGCCATGTTGACAACCTCTTTGTCCATCAAATTGATCTCCGCAGGGCTGCCGGCGCCCTCGATAATGATCAATTCGTAATTTTCAGAGAGTTTGTTCAGAGAGGCTGTTACGGCCTCCCACGCCGTATCCTTAAATTCGTAATACTCCTGCGCTGTCATATTGGAGTGTACTTTGCCCCTGATAATGACCTGCGATCCTGCTTCGCCTGTGGCTTTCAGGAGTACAGGATTCATATGCACTGTCGGTTCTATTCCCGACGCTTCGGCCTGAAGAGCCTGGGCCCTGCCGATCTCTCCTCCCTCTCTGGTTACATAGGAGTTAAGGGCCATATTCTGAGCTTTAAAGGGAGCTGTTTTTACCCCCATATTTCTGAATATCCGGCACAAGCCCGTAACGATCAGACTCTTGCCCACACCTGAGCCTGTGCCCTGTATCATTAGATATTTCGCCATAATTTTGTTTTCTGCGATTTCTCCGGTAATAAAGGCCGGGAAAAAATGATAACTCTTATCTATTTCTTAATTTTCCATATCCAATCTCTCACCGGTTTCAGGTGTTTTCTTGATGTATCTACAAACTCTTCCCATGTTGGAATGGCGGTGTTGTCGATAAACTCTCCGACGGAATCAGTTATGATATGCCAGCCGTATATGAAATCCTCTACATGGGTGGTGAGATCTCCTGTCACAGCCATATAAGTGGCGAAGACAGAGTAAATGGACAGAAGAATCACGGCAAGATCGGGTCGTCTCTTTGTTTTTGTTTCCTCAAAGGCCGGTTCCTGTGAAAAATCTGTTTGTTCCAAAATCTCAGTGGCGTCGAGCAGTTCTTCTTCTTCTTCCTCTTCGCTTACCGGTGCGGCTTCGATTTTTTTTATGTATTTGTTGTGAATGGCCGTTATCTCAGAAAGGACATAATCGAAACTCGACTGCCGCAGCTCGGGCTCTTGGGATATCATTTTCCCGATCATGTCACGAAGTTCCTCGGGAAGGGAGAGATATATCTCATTGGGGTCGGGCCTGCCACCGATTCCGGGCGGCAGCTCCGCTGTGAGGAGCTGGTAAAAGATCACACCTGCCGCAAAAATATCCGCCTCTACCGACTTTGGCTCGTTGTGCATGTTATACCAGTTTATCATGGCGGCTTTGTCCATGTAGTGTTCATCGAGTCCGAAATCGGTTACTTTTACAATCCCCGATTCGGAAAAGAGTATATTGCTCGGTCTCAGGTTTCCGTGGATGATTCTGTTTTTATGGGTAAAGGCGAGGCCCTCGCAAATTTCCTGTGCGATTTGCAGGAATTCTTTAAGGGGATGGGGATTCAACAGCCTGTCGTTGAGGCTGCCGCCGCTTAAATACTCCATGACAATTATGAAATTCTGCGCATCTTCAGAGGCGCCGAATATGTTGATTATATTGGTGTGCTTAAGAGAGGTAAGTTTTTTCGCTTCTCTGAAGCCTTCGCTGCCAACGGGCTTTTTCTTTATTACCATCAACTCCTTATCGGTCATGTCTTCATAGATATAGACCGAACCAAAGGGTTCTTCTTTTATTACGTCAAGGAGAGCGAATTTTTCCTCAAACTGAGTAATACCCATACTGGCTCGTTTTTTCTGCTCTGTTTCCAGGTGAGCGCCTTGAAGGAGTTTTAGTATCTGATCTTTTATTTCGTCTGCAGAAGTCGGTCGTAGAGTGGGATCCTGTTCAACGCATTTCATTATCAACTCTTCCAGAGGTTTAGATATATCGGGCGCCAGTTCTCTTGGAAGAGGGAAGCGTCCTAATGGTTTTTGACCGGTAAAAAGCTCGTACATCATGATGCCCAGGGAATATATGTCGCTCAGGGAAGTTACATCGCTCGACGATATTTGCTGCTCCGGAGACATATAGGGAATCGTGCCCATGACAATACCTGTTCTTGTATGGGAGAGAGATATCTCTTCGTTTTCTCCGTACCCGTAGAACTGTGCGATTCCGAAATCCAGAATCCTCACATTGCCTTCTTTGTCTATTAATATATTATTTGGCTTAAGATCGCGATGGATCACACTGTTTTTATGGGCGTAAGAGAGGGCCTTGCATACCTGTGTAATGAGCTCGAGCTTTTTATTTATATTCAGTTTGCCCTCTTTGATCGTCTTCGCCAGATCCTCTCCTTCCACATACTCCATAACGAAGTAGGGCATTCCCTTTGGCGTGAGTCCGCGGTCTATTACATGTATGATATGGGGGTTGTTCAATCTGGCGATAATGAGAGACTCTCTTTTGAAATGCTCCATTATCTCATTGTTTCGGATCAGTTTTTTAGACAATACTTTTATGGCCACAGGCCTGTTGAGCGAAACCTGTAGTCCCTTGTACACGGTGGCCATTCCGCCTACGCCGACCTTTCCAATGAGTTTATAACCTTTTAAACCGGACATATTTTTTGTTTTACCTGACCCTGCAAGACGGAAGTGAGAGAGGCATAAGGCATAAGTTTTAAAATTCGGTTCACCGCCTTATATTAGTGTTTGTCTTTATAACCACTGCCGTCGAACTATTTGTTAATTCAGGTGTAACTGTTCAGTGTGATCTGAGATCAGTTGAAAGTAAAAAGTACCTTTTTTATTGAATTTCACGAGCATAATTGGCATTTCCACCCTTTTTAGGAGTTCGTAGCATGAAAAATCAGACAAATTTCTTTAAACAGATCACCAATCTCTGAACTCTGTGAACAGTTACATTCTGGTATTTGGTTGTCCTTTCAAAAAAGCCTTGAAGCTTAGGATAAAAAAGTGTTACATTTTAATGTCCCTATATTTTATGGAAGTGACTATGGAAAATCAACATTCAAGGTTAGTTATTTGTTTTATTGATATCTGCGGAAGTACAAAACTCTATGAAAGGTATGGAGACGCCGAGGCGTTAAAGGCAGTGACGACTTGGATGACGCTGATTTCGGAGACAATTCAGGATTACAGCGGCACAGTGCTGAGGACGATAGGAGATGAAGTGTTCTGTACCTTTCCAACCCCAAAAGACGCCATCGAAGCTACCGCCTTTATGCAAAGGTCCGTTCCCGGTCATAACTCTCTGAAGAATTTCAAAATAGAAATGAGGATTGGTCTTCATTTCGGAGATGTTTTGAAAGAAAAGGGAGAGATTTACGGAGACGCCGTTAATCTGGCCGCCAGGCTTACTTCCGTGGCAAAGGCGAATCAGATCATCACCTCCTCCGATACGGTTCAGGCATTTCCGGAAGTGTTGTTAACAAAGTCACGCAAATTGGGTCGCGTCAGCGTAAAAGGTAAAATAGAAGAAGTGGTGGTTTACGAACTACTTTGGCAGGAAGACGAAGCTGATCTGACGACAGTACAGGAGAGTTCGGCAGATACGGCAACCAGGACTTCGAGCGCCCTGACTTTACGCTATGGAGACACCGAGGTCAGGTTAAACGACCAAAAGACATCGGTTACATTGGGCAGAGGGGATAAAAACGCATTCGTTATAAATGAAAAGATGGCATCCAGAAATCATGCTACTGTAGAATATAAACAGGGTACATATATACTAACCGATTTCAGCACCAATGGCACTCATGTTAAAATGTATGACGGGCAGAAATTTTTTGTACACAGGCAGGAATTTCAGCTTTACAAAAAAGGAATCATAAGCCTTGGCCGCGAGATCTCGGGAGATACCTCGAACTGTATTTTTTTCACTCAGATCGTCGGATTCAGCAGACCGGACCAATAGAGGGCAGGTCAGAACGAATCCGTTTCATTGCTTATTTTATCAAGTTTGTTTTTTAACTGATGATACTTCATGGTCATATTGATCAATTGCCCTGTTGTCTCTCTCAACCTGTCTGACAAACCATTCAGTATCATTCGAAAGTCTTTTGAAGTTTTATTTATCTCGTTTTCCAGAAAATCCTTGTCTATGATCCCAAGTTCCACTTCTCCTATCGCCACTGCCGTAGCTGACCTGGCTTGCTTGTCGATCAGGCTTATCTGTCCGAGTATATCTCCTCTTTTTAGATGGGCGATCGTAATTTTGGCGCCGCCGATCATAACGGAAATAGCCACCTTACCGGTGAGTATCAGATAAGTCGCCTCTCCAAAGGTTCCTTCCTTAAAAATGATCTGGCCGTCACTATAGGTTTCTTTTGTTGTAACACTTCTCATAAAAAATATTATACCAAAATTTAATCATAAAAAAGCATCCCCCAATCGGTAGCCGACAGGAAAATTGGTCACTCCAAATCCATGAGGTTTAGCAATTGAAGTACAATTCCTTGACTACATGAATTATCATATAGTAGAGTAATTCGGTCAGAGGAATAGTGGGTTATATCTGTTTTTATTATTAATCTTATTGAGATAGTACGAAGAGGGAGGATAAATCTTTGATAAAAAATTTGTCCATCAATAATTTCAAGTCAATCGGGCATTTGGATTTGGAATTAAGAAAAACCAATATCTTCATAGGCCATCCTAATACAGGAAAATCGAACATCCTCGAAAGCCTTGGTATTTTCTCTTCCTTCTATAATGAAAACATGGGCATCGGTAATCTGGTCAGATTCGATAATGCTATTAATCTCTTTCATGACCTGGATATTCAAAAGCAAATTGAAATTACTGCCGATCGTTTTCAATGCATAGCATGCTTTACAGGGGAATTTCTCACCCTCTCTTTTTTAAAAAACGGTGGTACTTATTACGAACAACACGACAACGGTGACGATCATAGTGAACACAAAAAGATAAAAGCGTCTGCCCTTGTCTCAGAAACTCATACATTTATTAACAAATCGGAGAATCCCCCTTTTAAGTTTTATAAATTTGAAGCTCTAAAATCTTTTTCTCTTGCCAAAGGTTCCGCAAAAGATTTTCTCCACCCTCCTGATGGCCACAATCTGCTTTCTCTCCTTTTGACAGACAAATCTCTGAGGGAATCGGTATCCGGTATTTTTGAAAAGTTCGGATACAAGGTCGTATTAAGACCCCAGGATAAACGAATCGATGTGCAGAAGGAGGTTGATAGCATGATTGTTGCGATTCCTTACTCTCTTGTCGCAGATACGCTCCAGCGGCTGGTGTTTCACATCGCTGCGATTGATACCAATACTGATTCCGTACTCATCTTCGAGGAGCCGGAATCCTTTGCATTCCCCTATTATACAAAGTATATTGCCGAGAGAATCGCTCTGGACGAAACCAACCAATATTTATTATCTACCCATAACCCCTACTTTCTACTCTCGGTCATTGAAAAAACCCCTATGAAAGACTTGGCAATTTTTATAACATACCTTTCCGGCTACCAGACAAAAGTCAAAAGTCTTAATGAGAGAGAGAAACAGGAAATACTGGATATGGATGCCGCTGTCTTTTTTAATCTTGAACAATTCATTGAAATCGAAAAATGATCTTATCTGGAATGTTATGCCGACAAAGCATTAGTCACTTCTTTGGGCGTTAAGAAGCAGATTGTCAGGCACGTATTCAGCAAAGGAAACGTATGCAATAAAGTCAGCAGGGGAAAGGGTGTTAGAGGCGTTGTTGATCAGGATCCTCTCAGCGTACAACCATCATACATCGAGTCTATCGGCTCCTGTATCGAAAATAAAAGAGACATACTGCTCTTTAAAGATAAGATAAACGACAATTATATAATCATGCTCTGCCCTACCCTTGAAGGCTGGATATTAAAAGCTGCAAAAGCAGAGGGAATAAAACCGGCAAAATACGGCTTGCCTGACAAAGAAAAGGAACTGCATAAAATTGTCAATATAAATCTGCAAAAGCTCGAGCAATTGGTAAACGATCTTAAACAGCAAAGTCTCATGCTAAAAACATTAAAAAATTATCTTATACCCTCTTTCCGCGACAATATCCGATATGCAGACTAAAATCGAAAAAACATCAAGAATAGAAGAGTTTTCGAAAAATCCCGAAAAGGCGCTTTGGAAGCTGGCCGTACCGGTAATGTTGGGAATGAGCCTGCATACGATTTATAATATAACGGATATGATCTTTATAGGTCGTGTCAGTTCGTCAGCCCTTGCTGCCCTGGCCTTTAACATGCCTCTGTTTTTTTTGGTAATCGCTCTTATGATGGGTTTTGGCTCCGCCATTACATCGGTGATTTCCAGATACATCGGTTCCGGTAATAAATCGGGAGCCGACAATTGCGCTCTTCACGGTCTTGCCTTAGCCCTTGTCATCAGCACCGGCTTTGCCGTAACAGGTATTTTTCTGGGAAGAGAGATGCTGGCCTTTATAGGCGCTCCGGAAACTCTGATTGACCAGGCCTGGTCATATCTCGGCCTGATCTCCATAGGCGTGCCTTTCATGGTAACGGCGAACGCCTTCGCTTCCATTCTTTCCGGGGAGGGTGATACAAGGCTTCCGATGATGTTGATAGGGCTGGGAACTCTGCTTAATATTTTTTTGGACCCTCTCTTTATATTCATTTATGATATGGGGCTCAGGGGCGCCGCAGCGGCAACCGTTATAAGCCAGTTTGTGGTTTTTACAATTTTTTTATATCTCCTCTTTTTGAAACAGCGCTCTTATATTTCATTGAGCCTTGTAAATTTTTCTTTTAACTCGAAAATCTTACAGGAGATTTTGAGCATAGGAATTCCTGCATCAGGTTCGATGACGATTATGGCTTTTGGAGGTTTGGTCTTCAACAGAATCCTGATACACTACTCGGAGAGCGCAGTGGCTGCTTATCAGGTTGTCGGGCGTATTGATATGTTTGTCTTTATTCCCATGATGGCTATTTCATCTTCTTTGGTGACTCTTGTGGGGATGTTTTATGGCGCCGGTGACTATACAAAGGTTTCGTTTATTATAAAACAGGGGATGAAAAGGGCCTTTATGGTGGTAACGTTGGTTGCTTCATTAATTTTTTTTTCCGCTCCCTATTTGATTTCAGTGTTTACCAAAGATCGGGAAATTGGCGCCATCGCAACAGGATATCTCCAAATTATCTCTTTCTTCTATCCTCTGGTAGCCATTGCCATGACCAGCGGCAGATCGATGCAGGGATTGGGAAAGGGGCTGCCTGTACTTGTCATAACCTCTACACGGATACTTCTTGTCTCGGCGCCCCTTTCCTTGTTGTTCGCTTTTGTTTTTCACAAACCTGTTGAATGGGTTTGGTACTCGATAGCACTCTCTGTCGTTGTATCTTCCGCCCTTGGTTTTACATGGCTCAGACGTGTTGTGAGAAGATTGGGTGTATAGGGTTGTTATTATTTTCTTCGATGTGGTATAAAATTCAGTGCAGGTTGCAGTTCGTTTTTATTCACTTACATAAGTAATGCACCCGCCTTCATTTACTGACACTTAAATTGTTATGATCGAGAAAAACAGAGAAGAGACGAAAGAAAATCCGGGACAATCCTCTAATTTCATCAGGGAAATTGTAGACGATGATTTGAGATCGGGAAGGCATGGAAGCATCGTAACCCGTTTCCCACCCGAACCAAACGGTTATCTCCATATCGGTCATGCTAAATCCATCTGTCTTAACTTTGGTCTTGCTTTCGATTACAATGGTATTTGTCATTTTCGTTTTGACGATACAAATCCCGTTAAAGAGAGTACAGAGTATATCGAATCCATAAAAAGAGATGTCATTTGGCTTGGCTTTGACTGGAAAGACCATCTCTACTTTGCTTCGGACTATTTTGACCGTTTATACGAGTATGCAGTACAGTTAATCAGTATGGGGATGGCCTATGTATGCAGCCTGTCCTCGGAGGATATTCGACTTTACCGGGGAACTTTGACAGCCCCGGGAAAAAACAGCCCCTATCGGGATCGTTCTGTTGGGGAAAATCTCGATTTGTTTCAGCGTATGAGGGCTGGAGAGTTCGAAGAGGGAGAGCATGTACTCAGGGCCAAAATCGATATGCAGTCCCCTAACATCAATATGAGAGATCCTGTGCTGTACAGGATTTTGAAAGCGACTCATCACCGAACAGGCGACAAGTGGTGTATTTACCCGATGTATGACTTTACCCACAGCCTTTCAGATTCGATAGAGGGAATTACTCACTCCATTTGTACTCTGGAGTTCGAAGACCACAGACCCCTATATGATTGGGTGCTCGATGTGCTTAAGACAGAGTGTCATCCGCAGCAGATCGAGTTCGCCAGGCTCAATCTTGATTACACGGTTTTAAGCAAACGAAAACTCAATATTCTGGTTAATAACGGTTATGTTTCAGGTTGGGACGATCCGCGCATGCCTACAATTTCGGGAATGCGCAGGAGGGGGTATACGCCTGAGGCTATCAAGAATTTTTGCGACAGAATCGGTGTATCTAAGAGGGAAGGCGTTGTCGATATCAGTTTGCTCGAATATTACATCAGAGAAGATCTGAACAGGCGCGCCATGCGGGTCATGGCTGTTCTCGATCCTGTAAAAGTCATTATAGAAAATTATCCTGAAGTTAAATCAGAGGAGATTGAAGCGGTCAATAATCCTGAAGATCAAAGCGCAGGCGCCAGAAAAGTTCCCTTTTCAAAAACCCTTTATATTGAAAGAGCCGATTTCCAGGAAGAACCGCATAAAAAGTTCTATCGCCTTTCTCCGGGCAGGGAAGTACGTCTCCGCTATGCTTATTATATTAAGTGTCAAAGTGTAGTGAAAGACAGTGCGTCAGGTGAAATAAAAGAGATTCGCTGCACCTACGATCCGGAGACAAAGGGAGGGCACTCTCCTGACGGCAGAAAAGTAAAGGCCACAATACATTGGGTATCTGCTGAACATGCCTTTAAAACCGAGGTGAGGCTTTACGATCATCTTTTTACTAAAGGTAATGTAAACGAGACTGATGAAGACGCCGACTTTACAACAAATATAAATCCCGATTCCCTGACCGTATTAAAGACCTGTCTTCTGGAGCCGTCACTTAGAGAGGCAAAACCGGGAGTCGGATATCAGTTTGAGCGTATCGGTTACTTCTGTGTCGATTCGAAAGATTCATATCAGGGGAAACCTGTTTTCAACAGAACCATAACGCTACGTGATACATGGTCCAAAATTAAAAAGAGAGGCTAACGCTATTAATTTATTAGAAAGGAGAGCAATTTGTAATGGGAAAGACGATATTAATAGTTGACGATTCAAAAGTTACCAGGTTATCCATATCCTTTCCCTTAAAAAAGGAAGGTTATGAAGTCTTTGAGGCGCAAAATCCGATCGAGGCGCAGAAAATACTGGATAATAATAAAATAGATATGGTTTTTACAGATCTTCATATGCCTGAAATGAAGGGCATCGATTTTCTAAAATTAATACGCAGTAAAACACAGTATAAAAAACTGCCTGTTGTAATGGTTACCGGAGAGTCCTTGCAGGAAAAAAAGGACGAAGGCAGGTTGGCCGGAGCTAACGGGTGGGTTGTAAAGCCTATAAAACCGGAGCAGGTACTTTCCATTGCAGCAAAATTTTTAGGATAAGCTCTCATAGCGCCCTCCAGGGTACTGCAAAGCATGAGAACTTATCGTCATAGAAGGAATAGAGTAAATTTTCACTACGAAGATGAAGAAAGAAAAAAAATTCGTGGCCTTCATAGAATTAAAACAAATTTTCTTAGGGCTTATTTTCGGTAAACACGATGGAAAAAAACATGGACGAATATCAGAAGTTACTTTATGATGCTTTTATAGAAGAGGCTTTGGACGGAATCTCCGGTCTTGAAGAGAGATTGCTCACTCTGGAAAGCTCTCCCGACGATTTGGATTTGATAGACTCGATTTTCAGGCATGTCCATAATATTAAAAGCAGCAGCTTAATCGTCGGATATAAAGAGATCTCTGACTTTGCCCACCACATAGAAAATCTCCTCGATCTGTTGCGAAATGGCCGCTTAAAAGTCAAAAAGTATCTGATTAATCTTATTCTTTCCACTGTAGATGTTATGAAGGATATGATTAATGCCCTTGGTACTGACACACCTTTTGATTTTTCGAGGTGCAGGGAACTGGTGGACCAAATGGATTCTCTAAAGGAGAATGCAGAAGATCGCACCATGTCTTTAAGAACACCTGACGGCCTTGATGACCACAAACTCTCCATTCTGATAGTAGAAGATGAGTTTACAAGTCGTACCATGATACAGGGCTTACTAAGAGAGTATGGAGATTGTGATATCGCAGTTAACGGCAACGAGGCTGTGGAGGCCTTTTCTCTGGCAATGAAAAATAACTCTCTCTATGACATAATTTTCCTCGATCTGGTAATGCCCGGTGTAGACGGCCTTGCTGTTTTAAAGAGACTTCGCGAATATGAAGCAGAGTATGGAGCGGATGAGGGTAAAAAGACTAAAATTGTTATAACAACGGTTGTAGACGAACCGAAAGTGATTTACAGTGCATACAATGACTATGGTTGCACCGATTATCTTATCAAACCTGTAACAAAGGGGGCGTTGGTCAGTCTATTGGTAAAGTACGGATATCTGAGGTTTGGCTGATACTTTTTAAAGACAGCAATTAGCGATCAGCTATCAGCAGTCAGCATAGGAATAACAAAGCATAAAAAAGAAATAAACAAACATCACCGGAGGAAGTACGTTTTTTTGCCGGCAACTCACTGCATATAAGGAGCTGACTGCTTTTTTTTTAAAGATTCTCAAGTGAGGGCTAGTAGTTCCAGCGTTTTTTCGGCGTTTTTGAGAATTGTTAATCCCTCGGCTCTGATTCTTGCAAACTTCTTCATTTCATCCCTCTTACGTTCTGTTTTTGCAGAAAAAACTTTTACAACCCTGACGATTTGTTCCGGCAAGGGCTCGGATTCATTTAAGACGTATCCTGTTTCGCCTTCATCAATTATCTCGGAAGCGCCGTTATTTGTTGTCGTAGCGACCGGCAAACCACAGGCCATGGCTTCCAGGCAGACATTTGCAAAGGGGTCGGATTGAGTGGGTAGTACAAACAGATCGGCCTCTCTGTAATAATCTTCCACCGATTTCGAAGTACCGGAAAATTCTATCTCTCTATCTATTCCCAATCGTTTGGCTTTTTTCAAATAATGACTTGGATTATCGCTGCCAACGACCTGAAGAAGGCAGGGCAGTGACATTCCTTTTAATATCGCTATGGCCTCAATGAGATGAATTAATCCCTTTCTCCTGAAATCCTGAGAAACGAAAAGCAGGCGAAGTACTTTTTTATTATTGACCTGTCGTTTGTGTCCGGGACTAAATTTCTTCAAATCCACTCCGTTATAAATTACATGAATTCGTTCTTCCGGATATGGATAAACATTCAATATCTGACTCTTTGTGAGTCTGGAATTGGTTATAACGATCTTTATCCGTTTCGGGTCGAAGATGCCTCTTTCCAATGCAAGGATCGTTCTGTGGCGAGGATTGAGTCCTTGCAGGAATCTCTCGATCTTTCCTGCATAACGAATATTCATAAGATTTATGTGAAGGGGATCAGAAGCCCTGTATGCATCGGCAGGATATGACCTTGACAGGGCATATACTTTATCGACTTTTAACTCCTGAAGAGCTCTCTGACTGTTCACGTGGAAAGAGCGATTTTTTGATGAAGAAGTTAGATTGTTTACTTTAACCGGTATATGAATTACGGAGGGGTGAATATCGGGATCGCACTCCTTAGCCACAACATAGACAGTATGTCCCCTTTCAGCCAATACTCTGCTGAGATTGGCGCAGTAGCGTTCGGCGCCGCCTCTAAAAAATGAGCACTCCTTTCTGATCACGGCAATTTTCATAATAAATGTGGCTCAAATGGACATTAATCGTTAACTGTGAAGTTTACCATAAGGGGTAAAAAAAATGAATTAAGGTAAAGGGGCAAGGACAGGGAGGGGGAAATCTGTATGGAGTAAACTTTTACATTAAAACCTTTCTATAGGTTTCTCTTCTATTCCCATAAAATTATAACCTATAAATATCGAATACTCCCTCAGAACATACTCTCTGTCATAAACGATTAAGAGTCTCTTTTCAAATCTCTCAAAGGAGCCGACTGCTTCGTCAGGAAGTTTTTTGTCTCCCTTGCTTACATAAATGCCATTGATGACCGGCGGGGTTGTGTTCTCATTGCTCCTGATTTGGGCGGCAGCCTCGTTTAATCCGGGCCACAGGTCATATTGATTCATCCGTCTGCCTCTGCTAATACAGAATGTCACGGGATTGTCCTTTACATAAAAGGCCAACTCACCTGTTACCTGATACCTGTCGGAGAATATCAGTACATGCCCCTTTTCCTTAAGGGATTCGTTTATTTTACTTACCTCCTCTCCCAGTTCTCGCCAGCCCCTTAATCTGGATGTCGAATCCATGTCAGGAGAGAGATTCAGAACAGAGGGGTAGTGAGATAAAACGGAAAACAGGAGAACCACAGAAAGGGCAGACCATTTCAGGATCGTGATACTTCTTTTTTGATCGGTGCTGTTACAACCAAAAAAACAGAGGGAGAATGCCGCCATTCCCGTTATATATCCTGTAACCGCCCAATTGGCCTGAACCTTTCCCTGAATGCTTTTTAAAAGAAAAAAAGCCAGTACAGGGACCGAAAAGGAGAAGAGGAATTTTCCGGTTTCAATCTTTTTGCAGCATGTGGCGTCCGGCTTAAAGAGAGCATAGAGCATCATGATAAATAAAAGGGGGCTTACAATACCTGCCTGTGATCCCAAAAATTCGAAGTAATATGTAAAATGGATTTCAATGCCGTCGTATATGTGGGCCTGTCCGGCAGTATGCTTTAGAGTGAGCCAGTTATGGTTATGATTCCAGATCATAACAGGTGAGAATACCAAGAGGCTTACGGCAATCGCCAAATAGGGGTGAACGGTTTTGAGAATGGTTCTGTTTTTTGAATAGAGCAGGAAAATCAGGGCACAAGGAAAAAACAGAGCCATTGTGTATTTTGCCAGAAGTCCCAGCCCTATAGAAACACCTGTAACTGCCCACCACCGGTGGTCTGACTTGAGAGCATGAAAAAACAGTAAAAGGGAGAGTAGCCAGAAAAATATGAAAGGCGAGTCAGTTGTAAAAATAATACCGTATGTAGCAAAGAGGGGTACTACTTGCAGCAACAGGGCTGAAATTAAAGCAGGCAGTTTTTCTTTGGTGAGATTAAGAACCAGGCTGTACATAACTATGCTGCTTAACAGACCAAATATAACTGCCGGCATTCTCACTCCCAGCTCGTTGTTTCCCAGGATGAATGTACTAAAGGAGATAATAAAGGCTACCAACGGGCCCTTTGAATAGTAACTCCAATCGGGACGTCTGCTCCAGTCCCAGTAGTGGGCTTCATCGGGGCTCAGGTTGAGAGGTCCGTTCAGGATATAATAAACTCTGAAGAAACCGATTACAATTAAAAAGAGAAAAAGAAGAGATTCGTAGGGGGAGATTTTAAAATATTCTCTTGTCGTTTTATATAAGAGTATTGTAAATATCGATGAGAGAGTTCCCAATAACAGACCGGCGACAATATCAGAGGGATAGTGTACACCCACATAGGCCCTTGAGTACGCTATAAAGAAAGCAGCGATGATGAGGTACCATCTCATAAAAGGGGATGCCGTTTTTCTGGTAAGCAAAAAAAGAGGTAATGCAACGGCAACTGCGTTGGAAGCATGGCTTGATGGCATGGAGAACGATTTTGAACAACCTACCAGCAACCTGACGCCCTCGATCGTGTGACAGGGTCTCACGGTTTGTATAATATTTTTTAACTCATTGCTCAACCAGTCCGAGAGCAGGAACGATCCCAATGTAACCAGAAGAGTTAAACTCGGCAAGGCTTTGAACAGACTTCCCTCTCTTCTGTAAAGAATGATAAAAAGATAGATTATAAAGGGAAAGAGGAGATGAACGGAATGGGATGATATATAACGCATCGGGACGTCCAGCAAAATAAAGCTCAGGTCCTGATTTATCGATAAAAATATCTCTCTGTCAATCTCTCTTACACTATTGGGAAACATTTGCGATATTGTTTTATATAAATGCTAAATTGTAATATACAGGTATATGACAGGGCATATAGGTTTAAAGATTATACAGTATTGGGACATTTATTTTTTAATTTTTAAAGAAATTAAAAAATTGAGGGATTGAGGAATTGAGGGAGGTGTAATAGCTGTAGTTTTTTAATTCCTAAATTCCTAAATCCCTCAATTCGTTAATCTGTTAATTATCATCAATTATTGTCATGAAAAAGTATATTTTTTTAGCTGTTTTTTTATCTTGTCTTGCTATAACAACGTATGTTGCTTATGAGATTTTTGCACCTGTCAGGTTCGAAGCCGATAAGGTGGAGATTCATATCCACCATGGTATGAAATACAGAGAAATACTGGATTTACTCTCCGATAAGGGTATGAATAGGGATAAAAATCTGCTATATATTGCAGGTATTGTCACGGGAATGGATAAAAAGCTCAAAGCAGGGGAATATACTTTAACTGCCGGACTTACACCGATCGATATCCTCAAAAAGTTCGCTCGTGGTGAACGAATAAGATACAGAACCGTTACCATCCTGCCGGGAAAGACCATATGGGACGCAGCCGAGACATTGTCTAAAAGCAGTATTATGTCTGAAGAGACATTCTTCCGATTGGCATATGACAAAAGTTTTCTCCGTTCCCTAAACATCGACGCTCCGTCTATCGAAGGTTATCTTTTCCCTGACACATATAAATTCAGAAAGGGGTATGAACCTGAAAAGGTAATAAAGACAATGGTTAAAAACCTGAGAGAGCACTACCCTGAAAGTATTCGTGAAATTATTAAAAAAGCCGAGATAGAAGAGAATCGAATATTGACGCTCGCTTCGATCATAGAAAAAGAAGCAATGAGGGATTTTGAAAGACCGATAATATCCGCTGTCTACCATAACAGGCTGAAAAAGGGGATGAAGTTACAGGCTGATCCTACATCTATTTATGGTGTCAAGGGGTATGAGATGGGCGTTACCAGGAAGGACTGGGAAAACGAAACGCCCTATAACACATATGTAATAAGTGGTCTTCCCCCGGGACCTATAGCAGCACCGTCCTTAAATTCTATCAATGCTTCCGTTAATCCGTCGAACGTTCCTTATCTCTACTTTGTTTCCAAGCGTGATGGTACGCACCACTTCTCTAAGACGTTGAGGGAACATATTAATGCGGCAAGGAAGTATGGGAAGAAGAAAAATAAGACAAAAAGGATAGCTGTTAAAAAAAAAAGTGATTTAAGCAAAATCTTTGTAACTACTCAAGTATTTAGGTTGAAGACTGAAGGCTGAAGCAAATAATTAAATGAATATGGTGCGTTGATCAATAAAAAGCTTAAAGTTTTATCGATAACGTATGTTTTACCTGATAGCCTCCAGTCTATACACCATTTATAAGGGAATAATATGAATTGCAAACATAAAAGAGAGACAAAGAAAATAATCCTCGGCGGAGTAAAGATTGGCGGCGATGCCCTAGTTTCGGTACAGTCCATGACCAAGACCGATACAAGGGATGCAGCATTGACTGTCGCTCAGATTAAATCTCTTGAACAGGCCGGGTGTGAGATTGTCAGACTGGCCGTTCTTGACGAAGACGCGGCGGAGTCTTTAGGAAGGATCCGGAAAGAGACGGAAATGCCCATTATCGCTGACATACACTTTGACTGGAGGCTTGCCCTTAAATCGATTGATAACGGTATAGACGGCTTACGAATCAATCCGGGCAATATTGGCGCTCAATGGAAGGTCAGGGAGCTTGTAAGCGCATGTACTGACAGGGGAATACCTGTGAGAATAGGTGTAAATGCGGGATCATTGCAAAAAGATATTCTCAAAAAATACGGCCATCCCTGTCCCGAAGCGATTGTGGAGAGTGCGGAGAGGCATATATCGATCCTCGAGGAGATGGGATTCGATATGATTAAGGTCTCCCTGAAGGCATCGAATGTGACGATGACCGTAGATTCGTACAGGTTGTTTTCCGAAAGATATGACTACCCTCTCCATATTGGCATTTCCGAGGCAGGGCCGTCATTTGCCGGTATCATTAAAAGTTCGGTGGGCCTGGGTATTCTTCTGAACGAAGGCATTGGAGACACCATGCGCGTCTCTCTTACGGCTGAGCCTGAAGAAGAGGTGAGAGTGGCTTATGAAATCCTTAAATCACTTGGTTTAAGAGAAAAGGGAGTGAATATCGTATCCTGCCCCACCTGCGGGAGATGCCGTGTAAACTTAAGGGGTATTATTTCAGAAGCGGAGGAGCGTTTAAGAGCTATAGACGAAAATATTACCGTTGCTTTAATGGGGTGCGAGGTCAATGGTCCCGGAGAGGCCAAAGAGGCGGATTACGGTGTCGCCGGCGGTAAGGGTGAAGGCCTTCTTTTTAAAAAGGGCAAAGTCGTTAAAAAAGTAAGGGAATCGGATATGCTGGATTCCCTTTTTGATATGATTTTAGAGGACTCTGCGCAATAAATCGATAAAAAGCGACTTTTTTTTCGTGCAAAGTTGTGAAAAAATGAAAGCTTATAAATCCGCTTCCTCCGAGATTCAGTAATTCCTTAATATTCTAATATACTTACATAACGTCATTCTCCTGACCTAATCTTTTTTTAGCTTTCAAGCTTGAATATGGTTACTACAAAAACGGCTGGGGCGAGTTCCTGGAAGACAGACAAGAACATCTCTTTGTAGTTGTAAATACACTCCTTGTTGTGATATCTTTTAAATACTTAAATCGAGATTTTTCGGTCTTACAAAATGATAGACAATACTCCGAATCAAGAAATTAAATCAGTAAACGATAAGGATCATATAAAAGCGACTGAGGAATTAATGCTGGAGAATTTTCTGGTCGATTCCCGTCCGTGGGTGGTGGCCTATTCAGGCGGCAAGGATTCAACCCTTGTGCTTCAACTGGTTTACAGGATGCTGCTGAATTTGCCGCCGGATAAGCTGAAACCTGTATATATAATCTCGTCGGACACACAGGTAGAGCCTCCCAATATTTCCTCTTATATTGAAAATAGTCTCTTTGTTGTTACGGAACATGCAAAGAAGCATTCCCTGCCGATTTGCGCCATAATTGTAAAGCCTGGTGTGGAAAACGGATTTTGGGGTAATTTAATCGGAAAGGGTTACCCCCCGCCTACACGATGGTTTCGCTGGTGCACCTCGAAGATGAAGATAAAGCCTGTAAAGGCAAGGCTTGAAAATGTGATCAAACAATTTGGAAGTATTATTATTCTGTTAGGTAATCGTAAGGCTGAAAGCAGTACAAGGGGACAAAATATGCAGGCGCGGGAATACAGCAGCAGAAAACTTGCCCTTCACACTGAAATCCCTAACACCCTTGTGTTGTCGCCAATAGCCGAATGGAGCAATGAGCAGGTTTGGGAGTATCTTTATAATAATAATCCCTCGCCATGGGGAGGCGATCACAGCTTCATGCTTAATTTATATCGGCAGGCAAATGGAGGAGAGTGCCCTATAATAACCGACTTAAACACACCTTCCTGTGGCGGCAGCAGGTTTGGCTGTTGGACCTGTACGGTAGTAAAGGAAGATAAATCGATGAGCGGTTTTATAGAAAACGGAGAGGAGTGGATGCTCCCTCTTAATCGTTTTCGGAATTGGTTGAAAGAGATACGGGGATACGACCATTTAAGAAGTAAATACAAACGCGACGGTCGTCCCGGCCCGGGTCCGTTTACATCGGAAGCAAGGACAATGATACTGGAATCTCTTCTCGATACGGAGAGGTCCATAGGGATAGAGCTGATTTCCGATAAAGAAATCCTTTATATCCAGAATGTCTGGAACGAAGATTTCGATTTCAATTTTTCGGCCCTCCGCATCGCCAAACGATTCAACAGACAACCACGATGCACGGAAACAGAGGAGTGCGGCATTTGATCGATAAAGACAATACCTTCTTAACGGAAAAACTAAAGGAACTTGTTGAAAAGCATTCTCTTCCTCAAAACATAGCGCCACAGTTGCTGGCGCTTTTTGGAAAATACCCCAATCTCGATATTCAGGGCGCTAAACAGGATTTAACGGACGATCTTGAAAAACTTGTCAACTCTATTTTTCAGGAGGGTAAGGTATAGGCTTTATGAATTTTAGAACCATTACACTGCACAACCTTTTTTGTTATTACGGTACCTGCTTGTTCGATTTGACTCCTGATGATAAAGGGGAAAGAAATATTATTATTATCCAGGGAAGAAACGGTCATGGCAAGACAAGCCTGTTGAACAGTATTAAATTACTTTTTGGGGGAGTCACGGAAGACTTGCGTCGCAGCGTTCGGCAGAGACGTCGATCGGTTTTTAATGTCAGACAATATGTTTGCGGTTACGGAAACGAGTGGTGGGGAATCTTAAATCATAGAGCGCGTATGGAAGAAGAGAATATCTGTTATATTGAGATTCGATTGGAGACCGACATTGGAGAGGTGGTAGCCGGCAGAAGGTGGGATATCAAAGATGACAGATATGAAAGAAGTTCTTACCATTAATGATCCTCTTAAAGGAATTATTAAAAACAGTGAAGCTCAATCTTATTTGAATCGATTGCTTCCGGTAGATTATACACCCTTTTTCTTTTTTGACGGTGAGGACATACAGTCTCTTGCTGAAGCAAATCGCCAACAGACAGTCCAACAGATGGAACTCCTTCTTAATATACGGCCAATGGAAAATGTAAGAGCAGGTATAAAAGATTTAAGAAGGCATTGGAAAGAGAATGCCATGGATAAGGAAGCCAAACAATATCTCAAAGAGGCGGAAAACAGACTGGACCTCTTGAAATCAAAGATCGAAACCTATAGGCAGGCACAATCGGACCTTCAAGACGATTTAGAACAGGCAGAAGAGGAGCTTAACAGAGTCATGCGGAATCTTGAACTGGCAAGGGGATATAAACATCAGGAAAACGAGACAATCGTTAAAGAACAGCTCCGACAACTTGAAGAGAGACAGGGGGAGTTGTTGCGCCAGGTATCCGATTTTTTTGAAAGGGACGCCTTTTTAATGTTTACACCGGATTTAACACAGAGCGCCCTTGTTGTTCTCGAAGAGCTCTCCCATAATGAACAACTCAGTCAGAATGAATTGATTCAGGCGTTGCAAAATCAGCTCCCTTTAATATTTGACCAACCCCCTTTTTCAAAACCTCCTCTGACTTGGCATCAGAGAGATTTCTACAAACAGAGGCTTATTAAGCAACTTGATGTTTATGCAAATCCTGTTCAGGTAAACAGCCCCTTTCACATTGAATCCTTTCGGGCGCAACAAGTGCTGTCATGGTTTGCTACATATAGTCCCGATAACAAACCTGCTGCGAATATTATTGCAAAATTAAATGATTTAAGACAAACAGAAGCAGACATCAAGACTATTTCCGAGAAACTTCAAGATATAGGCAATCTCTCTGAAGCTGAAAGAAAACGATACAACGAACTGGTCGAGACAGAAAACGAATTGGGCGAACAGATTCTTGATATTAAGGATAAACAGAGAGATTTCATCCATAAGATTGAAACAATGAATAAACAAATTGAAAAAGAAGCCAAGGAGATCGAAAAAAAACGGGAAAGAGTAACTCTTGCTACAGAAAAGAGACAACGAGTGGAAATCCTGAGTCGTTTGGATAGCGTTTTGTCAGAATTAAAGGAGTATTTAAAACAACAAAAAAGAGAGGAATTGGAAAGTTTATATAACCGCCATTACCAAATCCTAATGGATGCAAACGACCTTATTGACACAATCACAATTGGAGAAGATTTTCAAATCAGTTATCTTGACCAAAACAGGCAGCCTGTGGGGATGAGTAATATCTCGGCAGGGATGAAACAACTCTCCGCTACTGCACTACTGTGGGCTTTGAAAGACACCTCTGACTGTCATGTGCCGGTTGTCGTAGATACTCCCTTAGGCAGGATTGATCGTCAACACCAGCATAATCTTTTGACCTGTTATTATCCGAAGGCCGGTCATCAGGTCATATTACTCCCTACTGATTCCGAGATTGATGGATCCAAAAAAAAGCTTTTAGAACCGCATATTCATAAAGAATTTCTTTTACGAAATCCGACGGGCAAACAAACTGTTATCGATATTGTAAATAATGGCGAATGAGGTACTTTCATGGCTGACATTTATACAGATTATAATGATGAAAAAATAATCGATCAGGTAAAAGTCTATGGATTGAAAACTCCCAAATCTCCGAAATACAGAGTGCTCCGTCTGGCGCTGGCAAAATCTCTTACAATTCCTACGCCTCCTGAGTCGTTGTATGATAGAATTATTCAAAGAGGTTCTGAGTATACTCTTGAAGTCGTTACAGGTAAAAATAAAAGCTCCGATGAAAACGGGCGTCTTGACTTCGACGACGCTATTCGGTCCTTATTGAGTATATATCACCAAGAAGACCTGTTTCAGGATGAGAAGGTATATAAAAAATATTTACAGCGCCACATAAGGAGGGGTTTAAAGGAAATCCGCTCCAGTTGGACCAGAAGCCACGATTTTTCCATATTCCTCAGGGAAGAGTTGTTTAATCAGGTAACCTTCGCTCCCGATGAAGAGCATGAACGTTCTGACGATAAAATTGTGAAAGCCCTTGGAGAATTAGGGATTTATGCAGAGATCAATAATAAATTGTCAGGCCCTCGTATAACCCGTTATCTGCTTTACCTGGATAATATCAAGCATTTTGACACTCTAAAAAGAGGACTCGATAAACTGGCCTTTTTATTGGGATTGTCACAGGAGGGGGTCTTTTTACACTCTACTGAAGAAGCAAAGGTTATCGGTCTGGATATTCCGAGATCAGCGGGTTCGTGGCGCAATGTCTATTTGAGCAATCTTCCCGAATTGACAAAGGACTTCGTTCCATCTACTTTACCTGTATGGATTGGAAAAACCGTTACAGGCGATAATTTCAGCTTTGATCTTGCTGAAACGCCCCATCTGCTTGTTGCAGGTGCGACAGGCAGTGGAAAGAGCATGTGCCTCCATTCCATTATCCTATCGTTGCTGTGGGGACTGCCAAAGGAGCATTTTAAACTGGCCCTTATTGACCCGAAGCAGGTGGAACTGGCTTCATACTCAAAATTATCGAATTTATACTCCGGTGACATTATCAGATCCAAGGGAGAGGCTTTGGAGTTGTTAAACGCTCTTGTTCAGGAAATGGAAAACAGAAACGCGCTTTTTTTGCAAAGGGGAGTAAAAAATATTCAGGAGATCGGAAAAACAGACAAATACAATATTCCTTATATTATCGTCGTAATAGAAGAATTGGCAGATCTTCTGTTGCAGTCCGTGGAATTGGAAGCCCCTTTGGTCAGACTGGCTCAAAAGGCCAGAAGCACCGGCATCCATTTGGTTCTTTCGACTCAGCGACCGGACGCAGAGACTTTCAGCGGACTGCTTCGATCGAATATTCCCGGTAGAATCGCTTTAAAAGTACAGAAATCAACGGAATCGACTATCATACTTGATGAAAAGGGCGCCGAAAAGTTGTTGGGCAAAGGAGATATGCTTGTAAAATTGCCTACATTGCCGGAACCCGTCAGGGTTCACGGGGCCTATGTGACAACAGACGATATCGACAGAGGCGTAAATCATTATAGAAAGTAATTTATAAAGTAAACGATGAAGCAAAAATTATTTGTAAAGGAATTCAAACCCATTGCATTGACTCTTGACAGGATAGGACCGTTTCGGGAATCTCCTTATGCCTTTGATTTCACCGATCAAAATTTGACACCTTGCAATTTTTACCTCTTAATTTCCAAAAACGGTTTTGGTAAAAGCACGGTACTGGAGACCTTTACCTGCCTTATGAATCTTCTCGGCCAAAGAGAGCCGAAACGCTACTGTTTTGAGGACTTAGATTACGGAACGGGACGCGCGCAGCTTGATATCCGCCTCTGTGTTAACTATTCCGGTAAGGACAGGGCGTTTATACTATCCATTATTGCAGGACATATAGGCGAGGATGTCTCTCTTAAGTTATGGGATCGCGATCACTTGGAACGACATAACGCATCGGAATGGCTTCGTTTTGGTTTTATCAGTAGCTTTTCCGGGCATATCAAAAAAATAAAATTCAACCATGATTTCGTAGAGGATTTTCTGGCTACAATAGATACCGAAAAAGGCGCTCCCCCTGAAGGATTTAATGAAAGTGCAATGGATCTGCCAACGGTTTTAAGTTTTTCCGCATATCGCGATATCCCCAAAATCGATCATCTCAGCGAAGTATCTTTTAAGAACAGATCGGAGCTTTTACAATTGAGCGCTCAAAAGAGGAGTGTCAGTGAGCCGAACAATTGGGGATATGAGCCGGTTCGGGCATTTTCGCCTCACAGTAGAGAGTGGTCCGATTCTCTTGATAACCTGTTGATCTGGCTCAAATGGCTTGGTGACGGCAGATTCGAAAAGGCTATAGACCTTATTAATAGGAATGTATTTGAAGAGTCCGACAAATTTATTAAAGGTATCGACAAAGCACGCCTGGAAGCTGTCATAAAAAACGGGGAATCCGATCATCGTCTCGATTGTCTTAGCAGCGGGGAAAAGAATATGGTGTTGCTTTTATTGCGTATCGGGGCGCATATGACCCAAAACACAATCATCCTTGTAGATGAGTTCGATATCCATTTACACATTCGATGGCAATACAGGCTATTCAAAATACTCAAGAGACTGGTGTCTCAAAATCCCGGATTTACCATTTTTGCGACTACCCATTCCACTGAAATACTGGAGACCTATGCGGCAAGTATAGACGTTATCGATGATGGTGTCGTTAAAGGCGGACACTTAATAGAAGATTTGCATTGACTGTATGGCGGAACTGAAGGAGATAACAAAGAGCGACATAGCCGGTTTTTATAAAGCCGGCGTAAAGGTTTATCTTGAGTCTGAAGACGATCTTTATATCCTGAGCAGAATATGGTTTAGCGAGTTTAACGATAAATTAAGCTTTGAGGCTGTATGCTCGGAAGGAGGCGCAGATGGCGGTTGTTTTCAGGTTATTAAGCGGGTTAATGACTCTTTAAACAGAGGAGTGCTCACATTTGGAATTGTTGACAGAGATGTCCTCATGTCCGACGATGAGCATAGAAAAAGATTTTGGTGGGAAACGGACGATCATAAATTTTTAAGTAATTCGCCATATGGAGAAAATATTCATGTGCTTAAACGTTGGGAAATAGAGAATTACCTGCTCAAACCCTTAGCCATTCAAAAATATGTTCACACCATACTACTCGTAAAGTCACCGCCGGATATCAACGCCAAAACATTCCTTAATCATGAAGAAGATTTAATTAACCTAACCTCTCTCAGTACTTTGGCAATGGAATTTAAAAGAAGCAATCCGAAACATCAATTCGGCAGAGGACTTAGCGGCTCTAAATTGAAGCATGAGATATTAAGTCATTTGGATATCGATGATTCACAGCTTTCAAAGCATCGGCAAAAAATATCGGCCTTTACAAACGATATAAAGGAGAGTGAAGAGCGTTGGGACAAGATTACCAGGATGCTCGACGGCAAAAGGGCGCTTTATTATTTGACTGACAGAATACGGGAACTTGAGCCAAAGAAACTTAAGAAAATGTGCCTTATGACAAATAAGGGACAGATAGCCATTCACATAGCCAACCTGAAATTAATCGACTATGAACTTTTGGATATAACAGGCCGTTATTATAATGGAGCCCTTGCTGCCTGACCTGATAAGCAGTAATCAAACCTGGAGTCATTCCGGCGGAAGCCGGAATACAAGGCGGTTTTGAACAATAAATCATATACGATACCTTGTTACAGTCGCCGGATTCCGGTTTTTCACCGGTATGACGTGATTGCTTGTAGTTAATCAGCAATTTCTGTACCCTAAAAAACCGAGTCTTATCATTATGTAACATCCATACTTTTTTTAGCTGAAGGCTGATAGATGACTGCTGTTTTTTTTGATGTATTAAGTGGAGTCAAGTGGAGGCCACTGTTCCTCTATTTCCTTACAACCGACTATACCCTCATCCCGCTCATTGTGTTTAGACGATAGAAAGTTATATAATCTGTGTTTATAGAGGAGGTTATGAAAAAATCTAAAGTTGCAATACTCAGGACTTCACCGAAGACAGTTATTAACGATTATCATCGTTTAATGAACCTTGCCGATTATCAGGACACCCTGCCGAAAGATGTGGACACATCTTTAAAAATCAATATTAGCTGGCACTTTTTCTATCCTGCCAGCTCTACTACTCCCTGGCAGTTGGAAGGTGTGATCAGAGCCATGAAGAGCGACGGTTTTGATCCCGGGAAAATCCATGCTTGCCATAATCGTACGGTTGTGATAGACGCCCGTTTCGGCGAGCGTGAAAATAAACATATCGATGTAATCAAAGCCCATAACCTGAGAAATAAGCATCTTTACGAAGATAACGACTGGATACATATAAGAGATGCAGTGGGCGATCTGGCTGACAAATTTATTGCTCTCAACGATGTATACCCCAAAGGATTTATGATTCCAAAGAGCTTTATCGGGAGTAACATTATACATCTGCCTACAATAAAGACCCATGTGTTTACAACAACTACGGGAGCTATGAAAAACGCATTCGGAGGTCTTTTAAATGAAAGGCGTCATTGGACCCATCCCGTAATTCACGAAACCCTTGTAGATCTCCTGATGATACAAAAAAAGATACACAAAGGACTTTTTGCTGTTATGGACGGCACATTCGCCGGTGACGGACCGGGACCGAGATGCATGACGCCTTATGTGAAAAACGTAATTTTGGCGTCAGAGGATCAGGTGGCTATCGATGCAGTGGCCGCCAAACTCATGGGCTTCGATCCTCTAAGAGACATTAAATTTATTCGTATCGCCCATGACGCAGGTTTGGGGTGCGGCGATCCTCGAGAAATTGAAATAGAAGGTGACACAGACGCAGCGAATGAAAACTGGCATTTTGACGGGCCTTATAAGAAAATGACTTTTGCAAGCAGGATGCAACACAAAATTTACTGGGGTCCTCTGAAAGCGCCTGTGGAGTGGTCATTGAAGACCGTGCTTGCACCGTGGGCCTATATAGCAAGTGTGATTTATCACGATCTTTTTTGGTACCCCAGGCATCAGGAGATAGTAAACGAAATATTCAAAAGTGAGTGGGGGCGTTTATTTAAAAACTGGGACACCGTAGAGATTTCACCGGATAATTTATTGTCCTTTACAGATAAAGAGGTTGATCGGATGGAATTGGAAAAGAATACCTCTAAATTACTAAAACAGGGGCTTAAAGTGTTGTCAACCTGTATTAAGGAATCGCCTGAGTTTTCTTTTCGCAAACACAGATAAATATATAGACAAATAATTTTACCATGTTCAAAAGTGTATTAAATTCAATAAGTGTTGAGACAAAATATAAATATTTAACCTCTGCGACACATTATTTCGAGAATATAGGCAAATGGCCTTCCTTTTCACGAGCGAATGGATTTCTTTTAGGAAAACTGAAAGAGGCCAATAGCGCATTATTGGAGGAAGAGATAAAAGGCGGAAGCCCCGTGCTAAAGGCTTTACCCACTTATATTGGACTGGGTACGGATTATAAGTGTAATCTCAAATGCATTATGTGCGTTCAACGAACCGACGACTTCGCAAGCTGTAAAGATACCCCGCCCATTGAAGAGAAGTATCTTATCGATTTTGCAAGGCAGGTCTTTCCCACGGCTCAGATATTTCAATTAAACACGGCCGGCGAACCGCTTATGTCAAGCAATTTCGAATTGGAATTGGAATTGGCCGAAATGTATCGTGTAAAACTAGACATCTTTACAAACGGCACCCTTCTTAACAGCAGGAAAGGCAGAATGGAACGTATCACAAGAAATGCGATTTGTATCTACTTCTCCTTCGATTCTCCAAATAAAGAGACATACGAGTCGATCAGAGTGGGGGCCGATTATGACAGGGTTGTTGAAAATATGGGAATCTTTGATAAATACAGAAAGAAAATGCCTTCCGATCAACAACCCCATTTTTGTATAACGATGGTGATTATGGCGAGAAACCTCCATGAAGTCCCCCAAATGGTTGGTTTCGCAAAGGAGATCGGCGCCGATTCATTGAATGTATCCTTTATCCATCCCCATACAGAGGAAATGCATAGCAGTGAATCCCTGGACAATCACAGGGAAAAGGTAAACGAGAATATACTTGCCGCAAGAGAGATCGCGAAGAAACTGGATATATACTTCAGCTCTCCGCCACTATTTCATATCGATAAAGAACTTGAGAATATACCTGAAGAACAGGACGCATCGAACAGTGCAAAACCTGCGCCCGCCGAAGCGGATAAACCGGCAAAACTCAAATGGTGCCCCTTTTTATGGAGACGCGCATATATAGATCATACAGGGAATATTTTCCCCTGCTGTGCTCCCAACCACCCTGTTGCGGGAAATATAAAAGACAATAGTTTTCAGGAAATATGGAATGGAGAGTTCTACCAAAATATGAGAAAAACGTTTTTGGGAGGGCCTTATTATGAGCCTTGTCGGGAGTGCAGCGAGAGCGGTTTTCTTTCGACTACGGGAATCGAGTAAATTGATAGTCTGTAAAGCAGTATAATATTTAGTAATAGTTCAGCGATGCCTGACTAGGCGAAGCCGGAACCAAACAGAGCATAAGGAAAAAACAACTCACACAAAGACACTGAGACACAAAGTCTTTTAAAATTTCTTTTCATAAGCAGATATTTAAATATTTTATTTAACTGTTCACTGTTGTCTGAGGTCAGGGGTCAGTTAGAGCGAAAAGATTCCTTTGTTGTGATGGTTTTCATTGATGTAATGAACGTTTCTATGGTATACAGAGCCGTTTTCTTATTGAAATAAAAGGAATTCCTTAAACAGACCTTCATACTTCGAACTCAGTGAACAGTTACTATTTTATTATCTTTTCTCTGTGTCTTTGCGTCTTTGTGTGAGACAGAAATGAAGTGAAATAATATGAATAGAATTCAATTACCTTCCTATGAGGAGATATTTAAATACCTTCTCAGTTTTGACCTGTTCAGTCAAATGGGCAGGCCCGATGAGGGGGTTGCTTATGCAAAGGAGCACCTCCATCGGATCATAAAGACAGTGGAACTGCTTCCGCCCCTTGAAGGCCCTGTAAAGGTCCTTGAATTGGGCGCAACTCCCTATTATATGACTCTCATAATGCAAAAGTATTTGAATTATGACATTACGGCGGCCAATTTCGCAGATTATGAGTTCGGAGTCGTTTCCGACAAAGAGGGCCACACCACTGTCTCCAGCAAAGAGTTTGACGAGATTTACAAATTTACATATAAAATGTTTAATGTAGAACGAGATCCCTTTCCATATGAGGATGAAGAGTTCGATCTTGTATTATGCTGCGAACTCATTGAGCATCTGCTCCTCGATCCCAGCCACATGATAAGTGAAGCACATAGAGTATTAAAAGAAAACGGTTACATTGTTGTTACCACTCCAAACTCCGCAAGGCTTGAAAATGTAATAAAACTGTTGCAGGGAAAAAATATCTATGACTGCTATTCCGGCAACGGGATATATGGTCGGCATAACCGTGAATATACAAGTGCAGAACTGGAAGCTCTTTTAAAATTACACAATTTCGAGCCAACTGTCCGTATAGACAACATTCATCAACACTCCGGGCTTTACAATTGGATTTGTCGTATCTCGGAGCGTTATAGGGACAATTTGTTTGGTATAGGCAGGAAGTACGGTGATCTGTTGCATTGCTATCCGGAATGGCTTTATCTGCATCACTGGGGACGTCAGAAAGTTACATCCAATTCGATTGTAATGGGTAAAGCTGACATTTTGCAACTTGGCTCCGGCTGGTACGGTTTTGAAAATTGGCCTCCAGGTATCAGGTGGACAAGTCCCGAGGCAACGGTCTTTCTCAAACCTCTGGGAACTGAGAGCAAATTGATCCTTTCTGCTTTTTCCGGTCCCATCAGCACAACAGGTCGGATTATGGTAAATGGTGCAGAAATAGGAGTTTTCGATTCCAAACCGAACCATAGAAACGAGTTTGTATTCCCCCTGCCTGAAACTATCGGATCTTTCGTTGCAAACGGAACAGTCACACAGCTTGAAGTACGCCTCTTTATCGACACACCTTTTATTCCTAAAGACTTTGAAGAAGAATCTATGGATAAGAGAGAGTTAGGTATCGCCGTTGAACGCATACGACTGGAATGATATTGTAACTTATGGCGATTTATGAGCGATAACACTCCGATTATCGTAGACCTCGACGGTACGCTGATTAAAACGGATATCCTTTGGGAATCCCTTATCCTTTTGGCAAAAAACTCCCCTTTAAAATTATTCTTTCTCCCCTTCTGGTTATCTAAAGGTAAGGCTTATTTAAAGAGCAAAATCGCCGATTCCGTTACACCCGATGTATCGGTTCTTCCATACAGCAGCGAGATCTCGGATTTTCTGAAAAAATCCAAAACAGAAAATCGAAGGATTGTACTTGCCTCGGCCTCGGACGAAAGGTTGGTAAAAAAGATCGCTTCCCATTTGGGCCTATTTGACGATGCTTTCGGATCGACTGTGGAAAACAACCTGAGAGGTGAAAGGAAACTGGAGTTAATTAAAGAGATCACGAATGAGAACGGATTTGAGTATATAGGCAATGAAAAGGCTGATATTCCAATATGGAATGCCTCCAAAAGAGCATACGTTTACAGCAGTTCCCGGAGCCTGAGAAACAAAGTCTCGGAGAGGGAAAAAGGAATTCATTTTTTTAGAAAACCGTCACCTGATATTATGGTTTTTTTTAGAGCTTTTCGCGTACACCAGTGGATCAAGAATATCCTTCTCTTTGTTCCTCTGGTCCTGGCCCATGACTTTTCGTTCGAAAAAATCATCACCCTCTTTGTTGCTTTTATCGCCATGAGTCTGTGTGCTTCCTCTGTATACATCATAAACGACATCCTCGATATCGAGGCTGACAGGCATCACCGGTCCAAAAGAAAACGTCCATTTGCCGCCGGAGAGCTGTCGATTCCTTCAGGTATAGCCATGTCTCTTCTTCTGTTAACTGCAAGCATCCTGTTAAGTTCCATACTTTCGCTGAATTTTCTATGGGTTTTACTCTCCTATTTCCTCTTCACTTCGATATATTCTCTCATCTTAAAAGAAACCCTTCTCTTGGACGTTATCGGGCTCTCGGCCCTTTATTCGTTAAGAATTTTCGCAGGCGGTGTAGTCGCCTCTGTTCCCATTTCCCAATGGTTTCTGGCCTTTTCGACCTTTTTCTTTCTCGATCTGGCCTTTTTGAAAAGGTTTATAGAGTTGAACGAATCTAAACTGCTAAACAGAACGAAACTAAAGGGAAGGAATTACTACACAGACGATCTGCAAACAATAAAGAGTTCAGGTATTTCCTGCGGCTATATCAGCGTACTGGTGTTTTATCTTTATATTACAGACAGCAGCACAGTTAACGAACTCTACAGAAACAAAGAGTGGCTGTGGCTCGTCGGACCTCTTCTGATTTACTGGCATACGAGAATGTGGATTTTGGCGCAGAGGAAAGGGATTGAGAGTGATCCTGTGTTGTTTACTGTAAAGGATTTGACAAGCTGGATTGTTTTGATAGGGATTGTTTTTGTAATACTAATAGGGGCCTTTTAGTTAGAATGTAAAGTAATTTGTTCGAAAACGCACATAATCAATAGAACATGCGCAATAAAGCTTTGCTAGCTTTGGGGTTGAAAATGAGCGCTGAGAAAAGCAACTCCGAGTTTACGCCTATCGTCTCCACGCCCAAGCTCATGTGGTGAGATGAAGTATGCAAATTCAAATTCTATCATATTAAAAGAGTCAGATATCTGATTACCGGGAATTGTGAAGGTTGCATCCTGAATAGTGTGTGATAGAGACTTCACGCTGATCTCTATCCCGTTGAGCGAGAGTTTTATCCTTTGCTTATGTCCTTCCCATAAATAAGGTAGAACTCGAATGTGCAGTTGATATGTCACTTCCTTCTGCAATGCAACTAACATAGCAGCTGATTTTGCAACCGTCCATGTAGCCCATCCAGGCTCCGGCGTACCCCAGCCTCGTAAAAGATAAGGAGTAATGGCATGTTGTGAGAAATCCAGTTTAATATCATGTGCATTAAGCAATTTTTTGTCTTCAGGTAGAAGAGTGTTTCTAAAAAGCAGTCTGTCAGGTAGTAAGCTTGGTTTATTTAGATGCTTAAAAACTTTGTATGCCATCAGCTCATGAGGTGGTGGCGGAACAAAACGTTTGACCAATTCATGTCGCCGCAAAAAATGAAGATCATCTCCATACCGAATATGAGGATAGGGAAATGCGTCATGACCGACGGAGTAATCAGCCGGACGATCTGAGCGTTCGGTCACCAGTGAAGCATAGTCAAGAACAGGACGTTGTGCAAAATAGCCGATATGTCCTATTGCTCCGGTCCCGACTACAGCATCGGGAGGCGTGTTATTATGGAGCCAGTCACCTACCAGCACTCTGGTCCATTCAACACTGTTTAAGTAGCTTTTATGCACGGAAATGTAGTCACTTCGTGGTAAGAAAAACCATATTATCATGAAGACTGCTATTGCAGAGCCGACAATATTGGACACACTATTAATTTTTGGTATCGTATTTAGTACATTCCATATTCCGACGACTGCCAGAATTATCATTACGGGAATTGGAGGAATACAGT
Organism: Candidatus Magnetocorallium paracelense; assembly: GCA_029001845.1. GTDB lineage: Bacteria > Nitrospirota > Thermodesulfovibrionia > Thermodesulfovibrionales > Magnetobacteriaceae > Magnetocorallium > Magnetocorallium paracelense. The sequence continues at coordinate 80,914 of JAREWP010000010.1, forward strand.
ACCATTCATAATAGTCTATCCCAACGACATAATAGGCGCCTATATATAAAACAAGCCATAAAAACATCCCGAAGATTGCATAATGTTGTTTGCTATAGGGGCGGCGAAGAAATATTGTAAGACCGCAAACAGCAGCGATTATCAGGGGATACCAAAGTGATTCCCAATAATACTGCAACATCCAATCCGAAGCGGCTAATTTTTCATGCTCCTGTTTTGCACTAAATGAGTGTGGCAGGATTGTATGAAATCGCCACAATGCATAGAGAAACCATGGAAGAACGATGATTATCCACAGGGCGGTTTCTTTATATGGAAAACGCCTGTATTTCCAAAAATAGACTAATAACAGTGCGGGAACAAGTGAGAGACCATCAGGTCGAGTAAGATATGTAAGTGCGGAAAAAACTGTCGCATAAGCCGGTTTGTCTGCGACAAAACATGCCCACGCAGCCAGAATAAGGGCGGTAAAAAAAACTGTTTCCATTCCTGACATGGCCCAGACGGAAAAATGACCGGATACCGAACACAACAAACCTGCAAAGAATCCGGCCAAATATGAGCCGGTAAGTGTTTGCGCCAGCCAGGACACTAATAACACAGAAGCGATACCACTCAATAGGTTGTACACCAAACTCATATCCACGGGTGATACTCCCAAGAACGCCGGAATGGAGAGAACTAATGTATATAACGGAGTTGTTGTTCCCCATATATGCTCGCCCTCGTTGTAGACAAAGCCATTTCCTTCTGCTATATTCCGTGCGTATTGATAAGTAATCAGTGCGTCATCGATATCGACGCGTGCATTGGAAGCAAGCAGGAAAAAAAAGGCGATTATAGCTAAAATTATTAAATGATATTTAAGAAAATGGTTGTAAAACATTATTCAATGATAACCTAAATCATGTTTGGCTTCAGTTTTGTCAGGTCGGGAAAATAATAATGCCGGATTTTAGAGTAAAAATTATATATCGAAACATTAACAAAAGGCAACAAAACGAATTGACATGCATTTAAACCTAAAACAGCAATTATCGATCGACAGTCAGCTAATGAAGTATACACTTATCTGCATATAGCCGGACTAAAATATAGAATATCGCCAACAGTCACACCCACATTATCGAAGCAACCCAAAGATCCTGCATCTACGTAAGGAATATTCAGAACCCCTTTGCCATAAACTGAAATATCACAATTATTGTCAATATCAGCCTGACAACCATTTGAATAAGTAACCGAACCTTCAGGTGTGATAGGTGGGGTAGTCGTCACAAACATCTACAACACCGTCACAATCTGAATCTACAAGATCAGTGCCTTCTGTGCCGCAAATACCTATGTCATCCCCTCCTGTATCATCATCTCCTATAAAAGCATCTTCAGGATTATACTTGTATTTAATTAGATAAACATCACTGTCTGTTTATATCAGGTATACATCACAATTCAGACAAATAACTATCCCTGCCTATTCTTTTTAATCATATCAAGATAGTCTTCTATAATATCCGGAGAAAGCCACTTTAGTATCTCTTTAGCATCGAGCCCCTTCAGCCTCTCCTCGGCGGGAACTCCCTTCAACCTCTCCTCGACGGGAAGTCCCTTCAACCTCTCCTCAGGCTCCAACTCTCCTAAATTCTCCCTTATATAATCCTTCTTAAAGTCCTCCATTGTATATGCCATCTTTATTCCCTCCTTTCCGTACATCTTTATCAATTGATCTATTATCGTACTCGGCTCAGCCACTCGCCACTCATACTCCGCCATTCCGTTCCTTACCTTATCCTCCTCCAGGCTGAACAGATTCCATATCGCATTCCTCCTCCCTCTCTCTATCTCCCTTAATACGATTATCCTTATCGCACAACTCAATACCTTTATCTCATATACCCCCCTCTTCAACTCCTTTAATGCAAGCTCGGATGACAATCTCCTCGGATATTTTGTACACACAGCATACAATCCGATCCTGCTTGCTTCACAACCATCCTTTCCGATCAGCTTCCTGTACATCACATAATAACCGATCAACTCCTCAAGCACCCACAGACTCAAAGACTCATGTACAGATTTATATGTCAACAGATTATGTTCCTTCAAATCCTCGAATCCGTCACATATTTCCTCCCTCACTCCTCCTGCGCTTTTTCTTATGATCGCAACATCCAATATCTGCCGCTTTAACGAAAGATCCTTCTCAAGCTCCACCTCATAGGGAGTACCTGTAAAATAGTCCGTCAACACCATTCCGAGTATTCTGTGCCAATCTATCATATGTCTATTCTATCATTTTCGATATCACGATTTCATGAGCAGAGGAATTCGTGAATAAAAACAGGGCAATTTATTGATCTCTATATTACGGATCTCCTTTTCAATCACTCAGCAAACCTTTAATAAACAGGCTGATATTTGTTAAAATGAATATCATCCATGAGTCATATAAAGATAGTTGGAGCATTTATAATGGAATGGTTAGTTGTTGCAACTTTTTTAATTTTTATTATTGGCTTAGGCATAGTAACAAGAGACGCTATTGTACACGCTCGAAAGTCATCCACTGACAAGCACACCAAGCCGATGTGACCATTTTTCCCTGCATTGGCTATTGAGAGCACACCTGCAAGTGTAATGATAGAATAGACGGAAAGGATTTATAGAGAAACCATAAAATCTGCAAGTTAAAGAGCTGTTCAGAAATAAACCGGACACTTTGACGCTCTATTTAAGTGTAGATTTAATCGATCCGATTGAACAAAACCGCAGCCATAGCAGAGCTGTTTCGAGGATTTTGCGATAGAAGATCGATTAAAGATGTACTGAAGATGAGATGTAAAAAGTTTAGTTTTTTACGGAAAGAGGTGGAGGCACAATGAGTACAAAAGAAATATTGGAGCAAGCCTTGAGACTTAAACCGGAAGAAAGATTCATAGTGGTGGAAGGCTTACTGAAGAGCCTCGATGAACCGGATAAAAGTCTTGACGACATCTGGGCGGAGGAGGCGGAAAAAAGACTTGTAGCATACAGAGAAGGGAGACTTGAGGGAATCCCAATGCATGAAATATTCAAAGAAAAATGATGAAAATCATTTTTTCGAAATTTGCAAGACAGGAGATAGAAGATGCTGCGAGCTATTATGAACTCGAATTTTCCGGTCTCGGAAAAAGATTCAAGGATGAAGTAAAAAATGCAGTAAAACGTATAGCAGAGTGTCCAATGGCTTGGGCAACTGAGCGTGGTGACGTAAGAAAGTGCTTACTTGCTTCACAGATTCCCGTATAAGCTGCTCTATTCTGTTGAAGAAGATCACATTTTTATAATCGCGGTGGCGCATCTACACAGAAGGCCATATTATTGGATTTAACCCTCACCTGAAAGTCACAATTTTTTTCTGCTACAATAGATCTATGGCCTATATTTCAAATTCCGGACAATCCCGGGAGGACAAATCGATATGCGAGTAGAGAGAGACTTTCAAAATCCTCGAATAGTGGAAATCCTAAAAACCATAGATGAGGTGTGGAAAGTTTAGAAAATCTTCTTTTAAAATTCAAAAAACCTACTGAAGCGGATATCCCTGAAGTCCGTGATGACGAATTAGCCGCTGCGATCGATTACAGCATTAGGCATGACAGTGAAGAAGACTTTATGCCTCTTTCCGATTTTTTAGAAGAAGAAAAAAGAATCCTTAAATACTAAAGATGTGGGAATTTATAGTTACTGCTTCGTACCAAAAAAGCCTTCGCAAACTTTCCAAAGAGCGGACTCGACAATCCCTTCAGCCTTCAACATCTTGAGAAAATTGCCAACTACAATCACTATTATCGTCTTAGGCTTGGCGAATACCGGATTGGTCTGATTTTAGAACCGGAAAAAAAGCAGATTATTTTGCGCTATGTAGGATCACGTGGAGATTTCTATAAACATTTTCCATAAAGATGCGTATTGAGTTCTATTTATACACACTATCATGGTCCGGATGAAGTGAAATAAATCTCATCCATCTACGATCTCGACATACCCTTGCCCTAAATTTATTGGAAACACGTATTGAGGCAATAGTTTTACCGTCAAATGTTTTTTGACCTTCTATGACCTCCCAATTAAGACCGGTTTTTTGTTTTGGATTTTTCGTGGATTGGTCATACACCTGCTGCCAGGTCATACCCTGTATTTTTGTTATAGTATCAGATATTTTCTTGAACTGTTCATCAGAGAGGTTCTTAAATTCTTTTTGAAACAAGGAAAAACCTAAATCACAAGCAATATATTCTTGTTGAGTTGATTCACTGATACTTTTTTTTCTTGATTTTGGCATTTATCTAACGATTTTTTGATCTTTCTCTTCCAATTTCTTCTAAAGAGGGGGAATGATCAGGGTTTGAATCTTTAAGATATTCATTAAACTCATCGAGCTGTTTTAATGCTTTGTCAGTATGGAAAATCGCTTGACGATCCGGTATAAAACTACCGCGTGATATCAAAATCATCCCATCCTCCAAATATTCAATTAGGATATCACGACCTGCATAAGCTTTACCTATGCAGATTTGCCCATTTTGTGGGACTGTAATTAGTTTTCTTTCTAAAATTTCACTCATATACCAAGCCTCCTATAATAGGATAATACAATATTCCTATTATAGGAGGTTTTCTTTTAAATGTCAATTCCTGTGTCAATTCCTGGTCGTTTTTGTCCTTATAATTTAACTCTTTCTCTGTGTTTTTAACTCTTTCTCTGTGTTTTGGTAATGAACTATAGGGGAGCAGGGATTGAGGACTGGAGAAGGTATTCAATGATCATTTTGTGCAATATGGGATCACGTGAAGATTTCTGTAAACATTTTCCATAAGATAATCAATCCGCAAGAATTAATTTCCACCGGCGACTTTCTTATTATAACTTTTGTTATCGGCAACCCTGAATCACCATTCGAACCGGGACAAAATTGAGGATAAAAGAGAGTTGGGAATCGCTTTGCACAGAATGCAACTTATACCCGGCATAGCCGGAAGCTGTTTTACATGAATCCAGACAAACAACTATCCCTGCCTATTCTTTTTAATCATATCAAGATAGTCTTCTATAATATCCGGAGAAAGCCACTTTAGTATCTCTTTAGCATCGAGCCCCTTCAGCCTCTCCTCGGCGGGAAGTCCCTTCAACCTCTCCTCAGGCTCCAACTCTCCTAAATTCTCCCTTATATAATCCTTCTTAAAGTCCTCCATTGTATATGCCATCTTTATTCCCTCCTTTCCGTACATCTTTATCAATTGATCTATTATCGTACTCGGTTCAGCCACTCGCCACTCATACTCCGCCATTCCGTTCCTTACCTTATCCTCCTCCAGGCTGAACAGATTCCATATCGCATTCCTCCTCCCTCTCTCTATCTCCCTTAATACGATTATCCTTATCGCACAACTCAATACCTTTATCTCATATACCCCCCTCTTCAACTCCTTTAATGCAAGCTCGGATGACAATCTCCTCGGATATTTTGTACACACAGCATACAATCCGATCCCGCTTGCTTCACAACTATCCTTTCCGATCAGCTTCCTGTACATCACATAATAACCGATCAACTCCTCAAGCACCCACAGACTCAAAGACTCATGTACAGATTTATATGTCA
>JAREWP010000027.1 GCA_029001845.1 Candidatus Magnetocorallium paracelense
CAGATGAGTAGCGCTTTGTTTCCCCTGGTTTTTATTCCTTTTGGATTGTATGGAACTCTCCCCTTCTACTAATCCTCCGCTTCCACCGTATTTGAAGAAGTTAATAATGACTTGCAGGTGCTCTGCCTGAGCAGACAGTTCCTCAGACATTGTGGCCATCTCCTCGGAGGCGCTTGCGTTTTGTTGTATTACCTGATCCAACTGCTGAATAGACTTATTAATTTGTTCGGCTCCTGTATTCTGCTCCGCCGAAGATGCACTGATTTCCTGCACAAGTTCGGCAGTCTTCTGTATGTCAGGTACAAGCTTGTCCAGTAAATCACCGGCTTGCTCCGCTACCTCTACACTGGAAGTCGCTATCTCTGTTATCTCTCCGGCAGCCTGCTGGCTCCTTTCCGCAAGCTCCCTCACCTCTGCGGCGACTACGGCGAAACCCTTTCCGTGCTCACCGGCACGAGCTGCCTCTATAGCTGCATTTAACGCCAATAGATTGGTCTGTCTTGATATCTCTCCAATTATGGATATTTTGTCAGAGATATCCTTCATGGCCTTAACTGTCTTTTTTACCGATTCACCACTTTCTTTCGCATCTTTGGAGGCCTTTAATGCAATCTTCTCGGTTTGCAGGGCATTCTCGGAATTCTGTTTTATATTGGATGCTATCTGTTCCATGGACGATGACGCCTCTTCAGCTGCAGCAGCCTGTTCAGTGGCGCCTTGAGACATCTCCTCGGATGTTGAACTCATCTCTCCGCTTGCATCTGCAACATTATTCGTGGCTGCTGCGGCTTCATCAACCTGATGAAGGATATTTCTTGTTACAACAGTGGATAAAATAATTCCAATTAACAAGACAGAGAGTGTAATTATAATTGAAATATTGTTGGTATCCTCTGTCATTTGAATCATCTCTCTAACCATGCTGTCTCCTTCACCCTCCATTTCAGAAACAATAGTCGCAATATCCTGAATAGCGGTATCGGCGGCAACATCAAAATCCTCCATCGCCAGGTTGCCCTTATCCCAATTTTCATGATATGCGTTAAACATGCTATAGCCTTTATCCCACATGAGGCTCAACTCGTGCTTCAATTTTTCCATCTTTTTAACATGTTCCACTTCTCCGTTAGATCTATTGATATAGATCGATTCTTCTATATGCCTGTAAGCTGAATCCAAATTCGGCTTAGCTTCTTCTGCTATGACCGCCTTATCTTTGGTTAGAGAGGCATCAGTAAAAAACTGCCATAAATTGGCGACATTTAATTGCAGTTGTTTGCTGATTTTAATTTCATCCTGCACAGATTTGTAATTGAGAATATCAGATCGAAATTCATCTATTTCTCCAATTAAATATATGGCAAAGAGAACTACTATGGAAATAACCACTCCGAATGATAGATACAATTTTTTGCTTAAGCTCCATCTGTTAAGAATGTTTAAACCTACATTTCTTTTAAACAGTAAATAGAGAACTGCCAGTAATAACACTCCCACTCCTATAGCTGTCCATGTATTACCGAATATACTCTTTACGTGTGTATCAACACTTTTCTGTGCATACCCTCTCCGTACTTCTCCCTGGCCCCTCATTTTTGTCACAGCCTCTTCATTACTGAATTTGTCAGTGTATACTTTCCTCTCGCTTTCTGCGTACCGTCCTTCCTGCACAGAATCGGAAGCAAGAATTTCATTTAACGGAATCAATACCATCAATGCAATACTTATATAGTACACCAACTTAGGTTTTTCTGGCATATTAATTGCTATACAGGCACTTTTGGCCTAGAAAACCAAAGCATAAATGTAGTACCCTTATAAGTCGTAGAGTATTTCAAACTTTAGACTAAAAGGGGAAAAATGAAAATAACAGAATATGTATTCACTGATAATGAAGTCATACTTCTCAGTGAATACAGAGATAACCAGAATGATTCTCGTTTGCAAATGAGGTTCATTGCCATGTTACTTCTTGCAAAAGGATCAGATATTTCATTTATCAGCTCTATTGTTGGTAAAGATATAAAAACGATTGAGAACTGGTTTCATCAATACACAACAAAAGGAATTGACAGCCTAAATTCATTTCAATACAAGCCTAAAAAAACTTTTCTTAAAAAAGAGGAAATTCAAGACCTGGTTTGTTGGGTAAGGAATACAAATCCTTCTAAAGTCAAGGAGATTAGACAATATATTATAGAGCATTTCAAAGTTATCTATAGTGATGAGGCGGTACGAGTTCTTCTGAAAAAAAATGGCCTCAAGGTGTTACGACCCAAAGTTATTCCAGGTGATCCTCCCAGTGAGGAAGAGCAAAAAAAAACATCAAAAAATACTTTGACATGAAATCATCCTGCGAACCAGCAACGGTATTTCTGTTCGGAGATGGCATGCATCTGGTTCATCAAAATGTCCCGGGGCTCTGCTGGGGAGACCCTAAAAGCCCTCCAGTGCTAAAAACCAATACAGGCCGGGAGCGATTAAACATATTAGGCGCATACAATCCGGATACCTATAAATTCATTCATCTTACAGGGGAAGAGAATTGTGATGCAAAACGAGCCATCATGTACTTCGAAGTTATAATAAACTTCTATGATAGTGCTCCTAAAATCGTTTTGTTTTTGGATAATGCTAAATATTTTAAAGCAGAAATTGTCTCTAAATGGCTTAAAGATCATCCTGTACTTCAATTAGAATTTTTACCGGCTTATGCTCCAAACTTAAATCTTATTGAGCGGTTTTGGCGCTTTGTAAAAGAGAAGCTGGTTAAAAATACATATTATGAAAAATACAAAACCTTTAGAGCAAAAGTTTTTCAATTGCTTAACCATGTCGATGAATATGTTAGTGAACTTAAAACTTTAATGGTTGAAAAGTTTGAAATCATTAAAACTAAAGCATAAAACATGCCAGAAAAACCTAAGTTGGATTACTATAAGAATAAATCTTTTCATCTTGTCCTCCTTATCTCTCAGTATGTATAATCATAAAATCTCTAGATTGAATAAGCTGATCTTCAGTTATATTCCCTCCTTTCCAGCCTCTGCATATTTAAAAGCGTGTTTTTTGTATATCTCACAAATTTCATAATTTTTTTTACAAAAGTGTATGATTTTCCACGTATCCAGACTCATACCTGTTGCTACATAGCATTCTCCATATGCTTTTTTTAATAATGGACAATATGTTTCTTTTAATGAATTATATTTTGTCATCCCTCACCCACCTTGGATATAATAAGAACCATGCCTGAACTCTTAAGCAACTTTAAGTACCTAAGGGACTCGAAAATTACTAATATACCATAACACATCCCGTCTTCAGGCCAGCTTTGGGTGCGCCTCAATCGCAAAATCCTCAACATAGCGCTGCTATGCCTCCGGTTTTGCTCAATCGTTGCACCCAAATCTGACCTAAATCCGGGGCGATCCAGGTATATTAGTAATTCGCGAGTCCCTAAAATTGTAACACTTACGGTCCTAAATACATTCACCTGTAAGGTGAAGCTTATTATTGTCATGAGATCAACACTTTCTTTTGCTGAAGGCTGATAGCTGATAGCTGACTGCCGTTTTTAGTTAATGGATAATCCTTAAATCGTCATTCGTCAATTAGAAATCTGTAAAAGTCACTGCCTGCGGCAGTTTAGCCTGACAGGCCGACTGCTGTCAGAAAAAGTGCTGTTCCACACACTACCAGTATATAATCAATAACAGTGTATCTAAGTAAAAAAAGCGCAGTTATGACTGTTATTATAATGAAAACCGACAAGATATCGGACAACACAATCCATGATTTTCCTGTTTTAACAGCCTTATGGAGGTTGTTGAAAAGTGTAATCGGCTGTTTCGGCATTTTCTCTACTTTTTCCATGACTCCCTCTGACGGTTTTATAATGTATGTTGTTTTCCCGTGAGAGCCGTAGAGGAGTTCGATAGTTTCATTGCCTTTTATTCTTATCACCTTTGGATCGTCGCTCCTTTTTACCTGGCCTTTATAAAAATCAATAAATGACCGCATTTCTCCTGTGTCTGATAGAGGGACACGATGGGTTGATCTCTCTTTATTGATAAAATACTCAAAGCTCTTTCTGTGATTCAAAAGTATCCCTGTAATAGAGTAAAAGATGACGATTACCGCAGTTATCAGTCCGCAATAGCGGTGTATCTTAATCAACATACGCATATATTACAAATTAACGTCCTTCGACGGATGTTTAAATGCCGCCGTAGGCTTTAGCCTGCGCCCGGGTTCAGCTGACCAACAGTTCGGGCAGGCTAAAGCCTGCGGCGACATTTTTTGCTCCCTCTCCCCATTTGAAGGGGGAGAGGAGACCTGAAAGGAATTTCTTTGAAATTCCTTTTAATAAACTTGACTTGACAGGGGTAAGTTTACTATTAAATAGAACCATTTTTTTGTAAAATGGCTGACTGCTATACATCAAGTTAGTGTTCAAATATTTTTATTTATTTTATCTTAAGTGTCTGTGGATGAGTAAAAATAAGGTTATTTGACGCTTGAGTATAAAAGAAAAAAGGACAGTTTAAAAAAGGGTGTAGTAGTTATAAAGATCACCTCCCGAGAGGTTTTCGTTCGAACAGGTCTTCCGGCTTAGGGCTGCCTACTTACCCACCTTCCCGGAGAATACAGTGTTTTTTTACTCCAGTGGTTTAAAGGGCTTTCGTTCCCGTTACGGCTGCTGGGCAGCGGGAGATTCTCACTCCTCTTCCACACATTCGAACGTTTAGAGTGGATTTAACTTTAACATTTTAGCAGATCGGCGCTAATTTATTCAATATCACAATCAATACCATTAACTTAAGGGGTGAAGGACCTTCCGACGGAAGCGGGTCATGTTTGAGAAGGCGCAGCGTAGCGGAGCCTTCGAGTTTAGCCGCTGAAGGCGGATGGTGCTTTACTCCTTAAGTTAATGACAGTGATATCACAATTATAATCCATCTGAAATCGCTGACCTTTGTAAATAAGACGACAATGACGGAGATACCTGAGATAACGACAGAGACACAGGAGACGATGATGCTGATAAACGAACCTCCTTCACTGAATGCTTACAAAAAATGTATAATTAAAGAAAGTGAGCATCCGGTTATCATCACCAGGCTTTCAACAAAAAAACTGTTATACATAAAAGAAACAGATTTATGCCGGATATAAAGTTACCAACACTCGGTTATTACCCTGAATTTCCCGGAAAGACAAAAGCAAACCACTCTTTGTCGGAGGAACTAACCAAATGAAACTACCGATTAACAGTAAAGCAAAGAGGCTTCCATATGGGATGGCTGATTTTGTAAGTATTCGCCGGGAGAATTTCTATTATGTGGATAAAACAAAATATATACCTCTGTTGGAGAAAGCAGGAAAGTATATCTTTTTAATAAGACCGAGAAGATTTGGCAAGTCTCTCTGGCTGACCACTCTGGCCTGTTATTATGACATATTTCTTGAGGACAAATATGAAACGGTTTTTAAAGACACATACATCTATGACAATCCCACTGAGGAAAAGAGTTCCTATCTGTTACTGAATTTTAATTTCTCAGTGGTAAATCCCGCTCTTTTAAAAGTGGAGAGATCATTTGAAGAGCATTGTGAAAATGTATTCTTTATGTTTAAGGAAAAATACAGAAAAATTCTAGGTGATTCATTTTACAGGGAGATAGAAAAGCGAAGCACTAGTTATTCTAAACTCGATTTTATATTTAAGTACACCGGACTTGAGGGATTAAAGGTGCTTGTGGAAATAGATGAGTATGACAATTTCGCCAATACGATTTTAACAACTGAGGGACAGGAGAGGTACAGGGCTTTTACTCATGGGGAGGGATTTTTCAGGCATTTCTTTAATGTGTTGAAGGGAGGTGCAAGTGATTCTTCTTCAGGTTTGGCCAGGTTATACATAACGGGGGTTTCTCCGGTTACCATGGATGATGTAACCAGCGGATTTAATATAGGAAAAAACATAACCCTGTCCCCTGAGTTTAATGAGATGATAGGCTTCTCAATGGAAGAGGTGCTTGAAATGCTGGAGTATTATAAAGAGGTTCATGTAATAGAAGAGGAGATAGAGTATCATTATGATATCATGTCCAAGTGGTACGACAACTACAGATTTTCAAGGAAAGCAAAAAACCAAGTATTTAACTCTGATATGGTTCTTTATTATATAGACAGTTTTATCCTGTCAGGCTGCATGCCTGATAACCTGATCGATCAGAATGTAAAAACGGATTATAGTAAGCTGAGGCATTTGATAATGTTAGACAGGGAGTTAAACGGAAATTTTGGTAAACTGAAGGAGATAATAGAGGATAATGAAATCAGCTCTACCATAAACATCAGCTTTCCCGTGGAGGAGATACTATATCCTGAAAACTTTATATCCCTTTTGTACTTTTTGGGGCTTTTGACAATAGACGATGAGAGAGAGGAGAGTGTTTTGTTGAAGATCCCCAATGAGACGATAAAGAGACTATTTTATGGATATTTGAGGAGAGGATATGAGGATACGGGCAAGTTCAGGATTGATGTTTATGAATTCAACAAACTGATGAGAAAGATGGCGATGGAAGGCGAATGGGAGGAGGTGTTTGAATTTCTGGCCAAAGAGATAAAGATACAGACCGGGATAAGGGATTATCTGAGCGGAGAAAAGGTGATCGTCGGATTTTTACTTGCCTATTTGAATATAACGGGTTATTATTTGATCCAAAGCGAGGTTGAGAGCAACAAGGGCTATGCGGATTTGATATTGGAACCCTTCAGGGCCAGGTATGGAGGGATAGGGTATGGATATTTGATAGAGGTAAAGTATATAAATAGGGGAGAGTATAGTGAGGAGAAGAAGAAGGAGAAGGAGGTCGAGGCGAGGAAGCAGTTGGATATGTATGGTAAGGATCCAAGAATAGAGAGAATAAGTGAGAATCATAAATTGAGGAGGCTTATTTTGGTGTTTTCAGGTTGGGAGTTGGTTTATATGGAAGAGGTGTAAAGCAGTCAGCGGTCAGCCTTCAGCTATGGAGAGAATTGATGTTATGCCAATAATAAGCTTCGCCTTATGGATGAATATGTTTTGAACCATAAAGTATTGCAATTGAATTTGGTGCGTTGATCAATAAAAAGCTTATAGTTTTCTCGATAATGTATGTTTTACTTAACAGTCTTCAGCCTTCAGTCTATACACCTAAATAGTTACGGAGTTATTTAATATGTCCCCATTGTGGTTTTTAGCTGCATTTATATTTGGCGCTGCATCCGGCAAAATAGGATTACCCCCGTTGGTGGGATATTTACTTGCCGGCTTTGTCCTTAATAGTTTTAATATTGAGGGTAATGAAACACTGGTAAAAGTTGCCGATGCAGGCGTTACACTGCTCCTTTTTACTATCGGTCTGAAACTAAAAATTAAAAGCCTTGCAAAACCGGAAGTTTGGGCCGGTACATCTATTCATATGGTCATCACAGTGGCTGTTTTCAGTCTTTTAATGTGGACTTTCGGATTGTTTAGACTTCCCTTATTTGATCAGTTGAATGGATATTCCACGGTATTGATTGCGTTTGCTTTGAGTTTTTCAAGCACTGTATTTGCAGTTAAAGTATTAGAGGAAAAAAAGGAGATGGCATCACGACATGCTGCCGCCGCTATCGGTATTCTAATCATGCAGGATATTGTTGCTGTTATCTTTTTGGCCGGTTCGACCGGAAAAATACCATCTCCATGGGCATTGCTTCTCTTGGCTTTGCTTTTTATCATGAAACCTGCATTGATAAAGTTCATGGCGCGATGCGGTCATGGAGAGCTGCTGATGTTGTTCGGGATACTGATGACTGTTGCCGGTTACAGCAGCTTTGAACTCGTTGGATTAAAAGGAGATTTAGGCGCGTTGGTTTTTGGAATGCTTTTAGCCAACCATTCCAAGTCCTCTGAACTTGCGGAGAGGCTGCTTGGTTTCAAGGATCTTTTTCTAATCGGCTTCTTTTTGAATATAGGTATTTCCGGCTCTCCAACAATGACAGGATTTTTAATTGCACTTGTATTGGCTTTTGTCATGCTGTTCAAGGCAGGATTGTTTTTTATCATTTTAACACGTTTCAAATTACGCTCGCGAACATCTATGCTCGCCTCTTTTAGTTTGGCGAATTATAGTGAATTCGGCCTTATTGTTGGTTCCATTGGCGTGGCCAACAGTTGGATCAGCAGTGAATGGCTGGTGGTCATTGCAATTGCACTTTCCATCACTTTTATTATAGCGGCGCCTTTAAATTCGGCCGCCCATCGTATTTACGCTCGTTTTTCAAATCGTCTTAAATATTTTGAGACCTCTAAACGTCTGGCTGAGGATAAACCGATTGATACGGGTAATGCCGAGATTGCCATTATTGGTATGGGTGGTATCGGTACGAGCGCATATGATGAAATGAGAAATCGTTATGGCAATATTATTATTGGAATTGATTTCAATACCGAAAAAGTTGAGTCACATCAAAGAGCCGGCAGAAATGTTGTCTATGGAGATGCCGAAGACAGTGATTTCTGGGAACGTATCGAACCTGTCAGTAGTAATGTGATGTTAGTGATGCTTGCTTTATCTGATCCAAAGACAAGCATATTTGCAATCCATCAGATGAAAGAAAAAGGTTATAAAGGACAAATCACAGCATCAGTACGCTATGATGATGAAATAGAAGTATTGAAAAATGGAGGGGTTGATGCGGTTTACAGTTTATATGAAGAAGCTGGGGTCGGCTTCGCTGATCATGTGTGTGAGCATATGAATTACTGTAAACTTAAAAATCAGTAGGTAACTGCTGAATTTTGTGTGAAAATACACCAATATATCTTCTATACTAGTATTCAATGTCATTAACTTAAGGAGCAAAGCACCATCCGCCTTCATCGGCTAAACTCGAAGGCTCCGCTTCGCTGCGCCTTCTCAAACATGACCCGCTTCCGTCGGAAGGTGCTTTGCTCCTTAAGTTAATGGTATTGTACTAGTATTAACAACAATTATTAATATGCCTTTGCATTTAGGAAAATAATCCCTAATCTTGTAAATTCTGTAAGGAGGTTTAAAATCAAGACAATTCCTAAAATAGTATTAGTAGGGGCAAACTTTGCCGGTTTGGAGCTATCCTTGCAGTTATCAAACGAGATTAAACTAACTGTTATAGATCCGGAGTCTGATTTTGCATATCTTCCCAATATTCATGAATTGATTTCAGGAACGAAGAGTCCTGAGCAACTCAAACTATCAAAAAGAAAGATACTTCAAATTAAGGGTCACGAATTTATAGTTGAACGTGTTATTAAAATCGAAACCACTAAAAAATATTTAAAACTTGAATCAGAAGAAAAAATAGGATATGACATATGTATAGCCGCCATAGGCGGAGTCAATAATACTTTTGGAATAAAGAATGTCGAAACCAAAAGTATCCCTTTCAAATCAATAGATAACTGCTCTGCCATTGAAGAGAAGATAAGTCAATTATTTAAAGAGAGAAGAAAAGAAATAAACATAGTAATAGTAGGCGGCGGGATTGAGGGTATTGAGGCTTTAGGAGAAATTCTCAGAAAATATCGTAAAAAGAAAAACCTTAATGTCAACGTCGTGGAGGCATCCGACCAACTGCTTCCGGGTTTTTCCAATGCCCTTGACATGGAAATCCGCAAGATATGCAAACCATATAAAGTAAATTTCAATACAAAGAGCTCAGTTGTTGTTTTGTCAGACAATAAAGTAGAGCTATCCACCGGTGCGATTCTGCCTTCGGACGTCACTATATGGACAGGAGGAGTAAAAGCACCTGCAATTCTTACAGAGTCAGGTCTTATAGGTAATAATGACAAGTGGGCTCTTGTTGATGAGAATCTTAAGAGTAAATATGCTGATAATGTTTTTATACTTGGAGACGCCGCTCAATTACCTGAACCGATAAGCAAGCAGGCTTATCACGCCATTAAGATGGGGAAGCTTATGTCAGACAACCTGAATAGAATAATAAAGGGCAAAGTTCTTCAAGCTTTTAAACCGTCAAGCAAGCCTACAATAATAACCTTCGGTGACTTAGATACTTTTTTTGTTCATAGTGATTTTGTAATAGCAGGTCAAAGTTTATCACTATTAAAGGAAAGCATATATCGCTATGTTATGAACCATTACACATCAACAAACAATTTAAGCTCGTTGCTTTCCATTCCGGAAGATATTGGAAAAAGTGCTATCGATATTATAAGAGGTTCCGATAATTTGATTTCCGCCATACTGAGTCTGCCAAACACAAGAATATTAAGTCAGACATTTCTTAAATTAAGAAATCAGTAAAAAAGAGAAAGATTTGATTTTAGTGAGTTTCTTTGACCAATGAGGAGAATAAATAAGGTAAAAGCAATCGAACTGTGGGAGGCTGTTTTTTTAATCAATGAATTCAAATCATGGAGGTTTACCTGAATGAAATATATCGTAAATACTCAGAAAACAATAGAGCAGGCAAATAAAGACCTGGAAGAAGCCATTATTCGGAATAAATTCGGAGTGTTACACACACATGACCTAAAAGCGACAATGAAAAGTAAAGGAGTGGATTTCTCTGACGAGTGCAGAATACTTGAAGTCTGTAATCCCCAAAAAGCAAAGGCCGTATTGTCAGAAGATATGAGTCTAAACATGGTTTTGCCCTGTAGGATATCAGTGTGGGAAGAAAAGGGACAGGTAAAAATAGGAGCGCTAAAGCCGACTGCTCTCTTATCTTCCTTAAGTAACAGCGAAGAGCTTAAATCAATTGCAGAAGAGGTAGAACAAACTTTATTAACCATCATTGAAGAGTCAAAATAATAGTCGTCATTCCGGTGAAAACCGGAATCCAGGGGAGTTGAAATAAGGGGAGAGAGTTTCTAATGCTTTTTAAAACAGAGGCTTTGGGCTATCTCAAAGAGTCGGATTTAAAGCTGATGGAAGCCCTTTATAATGAATATAAAAAACTTCTGTCAGAGAAGGAATCAGGTGGAGCAAGGCAGTAAAATTGAGCGCTTTTTATGAATATACGTCTTTTGTTTATTATAGTCATCATATTTTTAATAAGCTGTGAGAATGAGACAGCACGGCTTGAGATCAATCCTGAAGACAACATAAACAAGGTTGAACTGAATAAACTTATAGAAAGTACGAATGAAAGTCTGTTTTTATTTGGCTTCGATTTACGCTCCAGCCCTCAGGAAGACGCGCGACAATATGTCCCCTTTTTGGATTATCTGGAGAAAACAACAGATTTAAGTTTTGAGCTTCGATTTACTCCTTCCGACAACAATATAATCGATGATTTGGGTAGAGGAATTGTGAAATTTGCGGCAATCGGAGCAGGCAGTTATATACAGGCCCGGAGAAAGTACGATGTTATTCCCCTGGTAAGAGGGATTAATGAATTTAATAAAGCGGAATACCGTTCAGTTATAGCAGTATCCAACGACAGCCCCATAAGCACCATACAAGAGCTGTCAGGTAAACGTTTGGCTTTTGGAAGTTTTACATCCACGCAAGGGCATATCATACCCAGAATTGTTCTTATTAATTATGGCATAACTCTGGAAGACCTGGGCTATTACGAATACCTCGGATCCCATTTCGACTGTGCGAATGCCGTCATTTCGAACCAATTTGATGCATGTGGCTTACAGGATACGATGGGAGAAGGGCTGGCTCAGGAAGGTCGATTTCGAATCATTTACAGATCAAAGTATTACCCCTCCAGCGGTATCGCTGCAAACAAGGATCTATCTCCTGATGTATTGATTAAAGTAAAGCGAGCGTTACTTGATTTTGAACCTAAAGGAGGTAACGCTGCAAATCTGTACAAATGGGAAAAAACTGAAATGCCAAATGGCTTTGTTGAAGCGCATGATGAAGACTATGAGGAGCTTCGTCATTATATTAATGAGTTTAATATTTTCCCGGAACCGGAAAAATCTCATAAAAAAGAGTGACATGCCAGAGCGCCTCTTCCTAAAATGTCGGCAGATGAATAAATCAAGAGGATTGACGAAAAAAGCAATTTATCTAAAAACAGCAGTCAGCTATCAGTGGTCAGCCTTCAGCCATGGAAAGTATTGATGTTATGTTAATAATAAGCTTCACCTTATTGGTGAATCTTTTTTGAACCATAAAGTGTTTCAATGAAAGAGCTGACAGATGATGACTGACTGCTAAATGCTGTTTTTATTACTTTAGTTTGAACTATCAGTAAAACACTTTTAAAATCAGGATTTACTTTATGTACTATGAGATTACAAACTAAATACATACTTCTAATCATTTTTATCATAACGCTCTCTGCTGTTTTGATCTCCATGTTGTCCAATAAAATATTTCATTATACCCTTGAAAGTGAGTACAAACATAAAGGTGAAATTATAACTTACGTCCTTAAGGAATTAATCAGCAAATCTGTTATTAATAATGATGTGCTCTCAACAAAGGAAGCGATAGATAAGATTGTGAATGAGAATAATGAGATCGAATATATTTACATTTTCGGATTTGACGGCAGGATTTTTACTTACACCTTTGAGGGGGGCTTCCCCAGGTCATTGGCGAAGGCGACAAACGATTCTATTGAAAACAACGGAGTAACAATAAATAAATACCTGCTGAGGGGAGTAGAAATTTTTGAAGTATCATCGTTATTGATTAAAGGTATGAAAGCTCGTGTCCATATTGGCTTAAATGAAAGCCGCATTCATATGCAGGCTGGGAAAATGGACAACCACATAATTATGCTTTCCTTCATCGTCGCTTTAGTCGGCATTTTACTCAGTTTTTATTTAAGTCATCGTGTATCGGTTCCGCTTAAATTATTAACGAACGCCATAAGAGATTTTGGCAAGGGAAAGAATAAAACAGATGTCTCACTTTCGAGCGGCAGTACGGAAGTAGTAGAACTAATGAACTCCTTTAATGTAATGATTGAGGAACGAAAGACATTGGAGAAGGAATTAAGACAAAGAGAGGCTGAACTGCTTCAATTGAATTCAGAACTGAAGGATTTTACTACGATAGCCTCTCATGACCTGCAGGAGCCTTTACGAAAAGTAGTCGCCTTTGCAGACAGGTTACAGGATAAATATTCTGCTGTATTAGATGAGAACGGCATGGATTATCTTAAAAGGATGCAAAAAGCCGCTTTAAGGATGAGTTTATTAATTGAGGACTTGTTGAAGCTTTCAAGAGTATCGACAAAATCATGTTCCTTTGAGCCTGTTGATCTTAACAAAACAATAAATAATGTTTTAAATGATCTGGAAATGAGAATATCACAATCTGAAGCTGAAATTACTACAGGACATTTGCCTGTTATAGAAGCCGATAGAGTGCAAATGCATCAATTATTCCAAAACATACTCTCTAACGCTCTAAAATACAGGACGAGTGGCAGGAATCCTGTTATTACGATAGAAAGTGATATGCACGATGATCGCTTCTGTGATATAGCAATACATGATAATGGAATTGGATTTGAGGAGCATCATTTTTACCGAATTCTCAAACCTTTCCAACGTTTGCACGGACATACGGAATATGAGGGTAACGGGATGGGGCTTGCCATATGTAATAAGATAATTCAACGTCACGGAGGCAGCTTTACAGCTAAAAGCGAACCGGGCGAAGGCTCCACTTTTTTTATAAAATTACGGCTGAAAAGTAATTAAAGTGCAACACTTATGGGTTCTGGCCGGCTTACCCAAGGCTGAAAAGCCGGAAGCTGAATATCAAAAAGCAGCGTAGTTGTATTAGATTTTAAAGGCAATGCACATGATCGATAATGCAATTTCGTCTTTTAATGACCTGTATATGTTAACTTTATTCATATTTGACGAGAGGGGGACCATTAAAAATGAAACTGTCAGCCCCCTTGCTGAATTATAGAGAATAATACGCCGTGAAATCCTAATTATGGGACAGGCTCTAATTACGGTTTGCTTTCCGCAACACTCATATGTATAAACTAAAAACAGCAGTCAGCTATCAGCGGTCAGCTTTCAGCTAAGGAAAATACCGATATTGCGCTAATAATAAGCGTCACCGTAAGGGTGAAAGAGTTTTGAACAGCAAAGCTTTGTAATTAAAAGGCTGATAGCTGAAGGCTGACCGCTAAATGCTTTTTTCAGGCCTGTTGATTTTTTGCTTCTATTGTGCTAAACTTCATTTGTATTACAAAATATTCTAACATATAGACGATAAAATCAGAGAGAATCTTTACTTATGAAAGATAAGCTGCTCACAATAAGAATGTCACATGAAGATTATGAATGCCTCAAAAAGAATGTCGTTGAGGGGGAATCTGTTTCTGCCTATATACGTTTATTAATCAAGCATCATTTAAAACAAAAATGTTATGAATCTCAAGACATAGATCATTTTGGTCTATATAACTCAAACGAAGGTCGGAGGTAAATTTATGAGACGTTTAGTTTTAGGTGCATTATTATTAACTTTTGTATTAATCTTCAGTGGAGCAGCTCAGGCTGATCTGGATGACGGATTGGTAGCATATTATCCATTTAACGGCAATGCCAATGATGAAAGCGGTAACGGGCATGATGGAACCGTGTATGGCGCCACTTTAACCAAAGACAGATTTGGAAATGAGTACAGCGCTTACAGTTTCGATGGTTCAAGTAATTATATTGAAATGATATCGTCAGAGAGTTTAAATCCGGGTGCAGACAGTTTTTCTTATTCCCTGTGGTTTAAGACGACCAATAGTTCTTTAGGATATATGGTTGGCAGGTATGATCATGTCAGCGATTCCGATCCTGAAGTCTGTCAGAACAATACGACCTGGGGTGTACAGTTTTCATCTTCTCAACAATTACTCGGTTACTTCAGAGATGAAAACAAATCGGACAGTTGCGATGGAGTGAACATAGAACATCATTCTTTGAGTAATGGTGATTTTCACTTTCTTGCAGCAGTTAGAGATAAAGGGACAAACAAGATCAGATATTATATTGACTCTGTGCTCATTGTCGAAACCGACGATTTTTCCGATTCCATTATTGTCGACGACAATTTAAAGGTCGGCACCCATGGCAATTGGGGAGGCTACTTTAACGGAGTAATCGACGATATACATATTTACAACCGTGCTTTGTCCGAGACCGAGATTCAGGAGCTTTATAGTGGAAGCGGTATGACAGATGACGAATGCTCGGATGATGACTCTTATCAAAAAGGATTTGATGACGCCATACAGAAATGCAAGAACGATCCTGAATCATGTGGTATTCATATAAGCGGCGGAGATGGAGACGTTGCCGTTTATGAAAGAGGCACTCTTGATATTCCCTATATTGATGCCGGTATTTTGGGCTGTTATGAGGACGCATTGATAACGATTGGCGTGATTTTAGGTTACGAGAAAGTGGAATGTCGGTGAGAATCGGTTTAATAATCTATTGATGTCAAAGAAAGGTATACAAAATGACACCTTTTCTTTGGCATCACATTAACTATCCTGAGTATTGTATAATCGGGTTTTGAGAGATGTCCGGCAAGGGTTGTCGGGCATCTTATTGTTTTTTAAAGCTTGGAGAATGGTTTTTGACAGCATCATTCACAAAGGGGATATAATAGTGGCGATAAATTTGCAGACAGACAGACAGACAGACAGACAGACAGACAGACAGACAGACAAAAAACAATTCCTTAAGTGGAACTTTCCGTCAAACATACTTCACATCACATATCCTGCTATACTCCTGTTTTTCATCTCACACACAAAAGATAATCTTTGCATTTTTTCACATTTCGTATAAAGGGACAACGGTATGTATTGTCCTACATTCTATCTCTATTTATATAATCGGAGGTTCTGGAAATGAATAGTTACAGATTACTGCAAACAGGAACATTTATTTTATTACTTTTACTGCTCTTGATCCACATCCCGGGCAATGCTTATGCAAAAGATTTTTACGTTTCCTATACACTTTCAGATGACAGCGATTACGACTTGAGTGACAACGAGTGTAATATATGTGAAGAGGGGGGAGAGTGTTGTACCAATTGGAGTACTCAGAGTGCTTGCTGTACGTTCAGGGCAGCGATTGAGCAGGCAAATGCCACTGCCGGGGAGGATACAATTTATGTTAATACAAGTTATACAATTGAATTGGAAAGTGAGCTTCCTGCAATAACGTCCCCTGTTAATATCTATGCAGATAAGTATGCAGATAATCCTACTTTGGACGGAACGAACGCCGGCTCAAACGCGGATGGTTTGAAAATATATGCCAATACTACAATAATAAACGATGGTGACTATAACTTCAATATAAAAAATTTCCATGGAAACGGAATCTTGGTCGATAATACTGACGCTGTTTTAAAACTCGATAGTGTCTCGATAAACTCTAACGGAGAGAACGGAATATACGTCAGGAATGGCAAGATTGATAAAGAGTCCTCATTTTCGATTACAAGTAACGGAGGTCACGGAATATGGCAGGAAACAGATGAGATGCTGGAACTGGGGTATTATCCCATAAGCATTTCCAATAACGGAGGTAGTGGTATTTGGGCAGGTCGTGAAGACCTTACAAGCAGAGTCCCTGTTCGTATTGTAAGTGGGCTGAATTTTTCCGATGACGATCTTCATGGAATAAGCTATAATCAAGGTTGGGGGATTTATGCAACCGGATGTCTTGATGGTGGGACATTTGAGTCTTCTGACGTTAATTGTACTTCAGTTGAACTTGACAAAGTGTCGATCAGAGGGAACGGCAATTGGGGGATCGAATCTGAAAAAAATATAACCATAACCAATAGTCAAATCATGGAAAACGGTCAGAATGAGGAAGCCGGCGGAATATTAAGTCAAGAAGGCGCCATAACAGGACTGAGTATCAGAGTAGATTATAATGGCGGGCCAGGTATTCATTCAGTTAAAAGTGACATTTCTTTGGCAGATGTTGTGATTGAGTATAATAAAGGGGATGGTGTTTTAACAGGAGAAAACGGAAACGTTGCGTTTGACGCTGATCCAAACCTTCTTTACAGTAAAACTTTAGATACAAACAGATCAAGTCAGAGATTGAGTTATATAACCAGAAATGACGGGAGAGGAATAAAGGGGAATTCTGTATCGATTCATGAACCAATTTTTATCTCTGGTAACGGCAGCTGGGGAATTGAGGCCGGTTCTGAAGGATTAATAATGGGGTATCTTGATGATACTGCTACGACCGCTTTTGAGCAATACAGCAAGGTTGATTCAAACGGAGATGGTGAGCTTTGCTATGAATGGAATGGTTTTCTGGAACCGTTGGACTGTACAGGCGGAGGTATATTTAGTGAGGGCGGCGTACAGGCTGCTAATACATATATAACAGATAACGGCGGACCCGGTATCTTTGCTTATGGAACCATAGATTTGCTCAGAATTGTAATTCAATCTAACAAAGGTGACGGTGTTCGAGTGGGCACCGGGGACGGAAGCGGCCGCGATGGATCTGTTTTGATAGATAGTGACACTGAATACAGCGAGATTAACTATAATCAGGGGAATGGAATTAAGGTAGACGGATGTGCGGTAAAATGGGCGAATGATTATTGGTATGACGGTTGTGTTTCCGTAGCAATTCATGCACCGATTAATATAACAGAAAACGGTGGTTGGGGTATTGATGCTTCTGACGGAGTATATATGGGTGTAGAATCGGTAGTAACTTATGACGCAGATGTTGTACCGCTAACAGAATTAAGTACAATCAGTGGAAACGGAAAGGGATTTGACTGCTATAAAGTTGACAGTGACGGAAATATAGATGAAACGGTATGCACGGGAGGCGGGATTTTTGCCGGAAGAGAAGAAGATGGTGAAGAACTCGATAATGTGAAAATATATAATACCCTGATCGAGAACAATGGAGGCGCCGGAATAGTTGTTGAGGAGGCGATTGCAGAGTTGGCTATGATAAAGATCGCTGAGAATGAGGGGCCGGGAATACAGTCAGGCAGTTCTAAAGGAGGCGGAGGTGTCCATATAGTACCAAATGACGGATATGACGGCTATCGTGATGACTTTATTGTAGACAATAAAGGAAGCGGGATTTTAGCCAAATCCTGTGTGAATAAAAATATATCGGGCGGGTCCGGTTGTATATCCGTAGCGGTAAGAAATTCGACACAAATCGATAGTAACGGAGGCTGGGGCATTGAAGCGGAAGGGGATGTATTTATGTTGGCCTCACCGGAACAACGAAGCAGAGTTGTCAAAAATGGTTGGGGAGATGAATGCTATGAGTATCACAGCCTGGATGGAGTAACCTTTCCTGTTGATTGTATAGGCGGAGGAGTGTACAGCAAAAGAAATATTAAAATCAAAAGTGCTTACTTTTGTGACCATCAACAAGAGGATATACTTGCCGAAGGTGAAACAATTACAGAAGATGTCATGTATTGTCAATAGAACGGATATGTCAGTTGTTCCTTAACCGATCGTTTTTAGACCCTATGCAGTCACAAACCGCGTACAACTGTTTATTCTGTACGCGGCTTGTGACTTTTTTACATTCACCTTCCAATATTTTCACACTTACCATAGGCTTAAAATCAACACTTTTAAATGCAGAGCCTTGATACAAGCGGGTTTGCGGGGGAAGACGTACAGAAATCACATAAATATTGAACCTCGACAGCAAAGGCTGGGGGAGAGAGATATTAATGTTTTGTTACTTGACGTTTCCATGCCTGAAATGGACGGATTTGAGACTTTAAGATATCTGAAAATTAAATATCCGTCAAAGGGTTTTAAAACAGTATCTTTTCCCAAAAACAAGGTTTCATAATCTATGGCACCCTGAACTTGACGTTGAGGAATTTCAAAGTAAAGATAAACGGCCCGTAGGACAGGCGTCTCGCCTGTCCTTTCTGCAAGCGTAATCGCAAACTGCCGGGAATGGAGGCGGTTCGTTATATTGAAACGGACAGGCGGGACGCCTGTCCTAGGGCTGAAGTTTCTTCATGGGGCTCTCCTAAAAAAGAAAAGTCCGTCCGAAGGACGTTATTTTATGAGATAGTATGATTAGTGTATGGGAGTCGGATGACATATTTGAACCAAAACCGGTTGCTTTTTTCAATAACTTTTCTTATTATTGATAGAGGAATTCTCCCGATTTAAAGATGAGGCAAATTTACAAAACTATATTTCTTGTCTTTCTACTTTTCTTTTTTTACAAAGAGAGCTTATATTCGGAAACAGATAAAGAGCATATCGGGACAATTGAACCAGGCGATGTGCCTGTTTTGTCCCTTGGTTATACGATGAAAGATATACTGGCAGGTGATGTGCCTGAAGAAGATACTTTAACGGCAATGGAGATGTGGACAAAAGAACTGGCAAGTAAGATTGGTTTAAGAGGCGAAAATAAAGTATATGACGATATGAATTCACTTTTAAAGGACTTTAAAGATGAAAAAATTGATTTGGCTGTCGGATCAGCACTTGAGTATATCAAAATCAGGAATGAGATTGAATCGGAACTTGCCATGGGTTTCTTAAAAAGTGGAAGACAAAGCGTTAAGCATCTGCTTCTTGTACCGCAGAATTCAGGAATTGAACGTATAGAAGACCTTAAAGGCAAAACACTGGCGACTGTTAAAAACAGCAGAAACTCAATGCTGTTTCTTAATATCGTGCTTCTCAGGAATAAAAAGAGGGAGGCCGATCATTATTTCAGTAAGATAATAAAGAAAAGTAATTCATCTGAAGTTGTCCTTTCGGTTTTTTTTAAAGAATTTGACGCCGGGATTGCAACGGATACAGCACTTGAAGTAATGTCGGAGTTAAACCCGCAGATCATAAAACGTTTAAAAATAATTGAGACTTCACCTCTTTTGATTGAAAGTATAAGTTTTTTTCGTAGGAATTATAAATATAAAGATCTGGTAAGAACGAGGAGCATCACGATAAAAGACAGCCCAAAGGGAAGACAGTTTCTAATGCTTTTTAAAACAGAGGCTTTGGGCTATCTCAAAGAGTCGGATTTAAAGCCGATGGAAGCCCTTTATAATGAATATAAAAAACTTCTGTCAGAGAAGGAATCAGGTGGAACAAGGCAGTAATAGGAAACCCTCGACAGAATATCAGAACAGCGGTTCTCTTAAGGATTTGAGAAAGCGAAGGAAGAAAAAACGCATGGAGAAATAGGATTATAAATCATTATCCTTTACCGCTTTTGAAGTTTTCCAGGGATTCCACTTGTCCTCAAAGGATACTTTGAACAGAAGCTCCATCAAATGAGCATAGGTACGAACGATTCTCAGATAGATACCGGTATAAAGAGGCATAAGAGGGAGGAAAAGAGCCAGGGTGACCTCCTCTCTTTTCAGAGTCTTCCAATAAATTGTCAAAACCATAAGAAACTCCAACACATTTAAAAAGAAATACAAGAGAAAGTTAATGGCGGCAATATAAAGAATCGACTCCGTATAAAAGATGGAGACATGAATTACATAAATCCACCATTTTATATTGAAAACCACATTAAACAAAATATTTTCAAAGGAAGAGAGGAAATTGAGGAGAGAGAAATTTTTGGACGGGAGTAACAGATCCAAGTGTTTTCTGAGTCTGAAGCGGATAAGCGACCGATCCCATCTGTATCTCTGAACAGCGAGCTTTTTAAATGTATCCGGTACATTCGTATAACAAATCGCTTCATACTGAAAAGCGATTTTATAGTGCAGTTTTCTGATCCGTAAAGTAATGTCTCCGTCCAGACCCGGGCCTATATCCCAACCTTTGATTCTGTCAAGAATATCCTTACGAAACGCACCGTATGCCCCTGAGATAATACGTAGTATTCCAAACCTGGAGCTTACGATTCTGCCCAAAGAGATGCCCTTTAGATACTCGATGGCCTGAAGGGTTGTGGAGAGGGTGTCGTTACAATTGCTTACGCGAATGTCGCCGGCCACTGCGCCTGTTTGTTTATCCAGATAAAAGGGCAGGAGCAGATTTTCTATGGAGTCGTATCTTAAATGGGAGTCAGCGTCAAGATGGACGATATATTTCCCGCTGCAATATCGTAAAGCCAGATTCGCGGCTGATGCCTTTCCGCCCCTGAATTCGTTTCTGAAAAATTTATCAATCTCTCCCCTTTGCTGCAACACCCTGCAAATATGGGGCGTGTTGTCATCGGACCCGTCATCTACGATTATAATCTCTATATTCCTGTAAGTCTGCTTTTTTAAGGATTCCGCTAAAGCAGGGATATGGCGACCTTCGTTTTTTCCCGGCGCAATCACGGAAATAAGGGGTCTTTCGTTAAAAAGCGCTTTCCGGGCTTTCTCTTTTTCGCGGGTCCTTTTGTTCTGTCCTTTAAAGTGTAAATAGACAATAATTACATCGAAGATTGCGTAACGTATAAAATCGAAGAGAATAAAATACCAGAAGTAAGCAATCAGCTGGGGAATGCTCTTATCCAAGAGAAAGGTTGTCAGTTCCTCGATGAATGTCACAGATCCTCTGTTATGTCCGCGATCAGACCTTCAGAATCCAATTCCATGGAATCCTCTATCATTCTGAAAGAGATGTGAACCTCATGTATCTGTTCGAGATTATTATCAAGGAGATTCTTTATACGGGATCTGAGTCGATCGAGACCTGTCTCGGCGCCCTCTTCCTCTGTCTCTGTAAGGATAATGAGGAAGTCACTTTCACTTAAGGATGTGATCACATCACTTGTCCTCAAGAGGGCCTTTATGGCTGAGCTGAGTTCGTCGAAAATCTGCTTTGCCCTGTCCCCTGCCTCCATATATACCTTGTCCAGCTCTTTTATGCTTAAAAGACAGAGGGCAGACGTGAAATTTTTATATCGTTTGATCCTTTTGATTTCGATATTGAGGAATTTTTTAAAAAAATCATAGGGCAGAAGCTCTATCTCCTTTTCCAGAGCTTTTATAAAGAGACTGTCCATCCCGTGGATCGAGGCGTTTTCCGCCAGAGGCGTGATGGAGTATTTCTTGATTGTCCGCATAATCTGCTCTTCCGGCTTTGTCAGTTTGCCGCAATTATAGCAGTCAGTGATAATATTCGGGTTTTGAAAGGAATTGCCGCAGTCATTACAGTTAAAGACGATGGAAGGCTTGTCATGGTCCGTTCCGATATGCTTAACGGCCCTGTCGCATTTGGGGCACACCAATTTCCCCTCTCTGTTAAAGTCATCGAAAGGCCCTACATAACCGCAGTGAAAATGGTGGATCAGATCGTCTGTCCTGAGATTTGGGGATTCGCATCTCGTGCAGATCTCTTTGAAATTGAGAAATGCGCTGTGACAGGAACTGCAAAAATAGGCTCTGTCGTAAAAGGTCGATGAAAAGAGCCGCTGACTCTCCAGGAAATCAAAGGAGTGGAAAATCTCTTTGTCCGGCCGACTGAAAAAAATCTCTACATCGGGGTAAGTAAAGCCATAGATAGTAGCTGTACTCTTCATCGGAACAAGTTCGGTTGCACGACTGTAAAGATAGCGAAGAATTTTAAAAACCAGATTGGTGTCCGATTCTTTATCTGCATTGTCGAGAAAAGCTGTTTTTCTGTTTATCCTCTCTATAATATCCTGCAACTGTTGAAAGTATACGCCGTTAAAGCGGCGTACAGACATCGAGCCGTCGCAGGCGCTTTGGAGCTCTTTGGAAATGTGATCTCCAGGCTCCAATATGATAGTCGGCTTCAAATAGATCGCAGGAACAGGGCTTTGCCTGATCCTTGACAGCACCTTCCTGGCGAAGTCTTCACTGATTCCTTCGATCAGAAAAAGCCCTGTGTCGATAAAATCACGGTACTGAAACTTATCGATATCTGCACAGTCATAGGCGATGACCTCTATGTTGTAACATATCTCGCTTCTTGTAAAAAATATGTTATTCCCTTCCATACTTTTTAAACCTTACCTCCACATCAAGAAGGTCATATTTCCTCCATAACTGCAAAGAGGAATTGTTAAGGGGATAGATTTCCGCCTTTACCTTTACGCCAACAGGATCATAGAATTTTTTTAAGGATTGCTCATATTCATAGGCAGAGGAATAGATGCTCCCAATTTCACCTTTGTCCGACCTTCCGTCAGGAAACCTGATTTCCACAACTCCTCCCTCCTTCAAAAACCTGAAATCCTTAAGTTTAAAAAAAGCCTCTATCCTGCCTTCGACAGGACTTTCGATAACCAGCGCCGTTTCGCCTTCCGTAATATACTCATGCAAAGGGCTGTGAATAAACCTGACAACTCCGGCAACAGGAGAGGTTATGATTTCATAGGGAGCGAAGAGCAATTCTAAGGGGGTGGTTTCGTTCTTCTTCCAGGCATTATCGGGCAAATAGAGATCGTATCTCTCCTCCAGACCTTGAGAGCGATTTTTGTGACGTTCTTCCATCTCTCTCAATTGCTCTCTGTATACTCCTCTATCTATTGCCAATAGCTCTATGTTACGCTCCATATCCTCGATCTCTTTTTTTAAAGATGCATACCCGGCGGAACTTCGGCTGTCCCTGAATACTTCCAGAGCCTTACCTGAGGGAAGCTTTTTAAGACTCTCTCTCTTTTTGTTAAGCAGAGATTTCAAAGATTTCAGCTTTCTTTCCGATGCCTTTACAGCCCCTGTGAGCCGGGCCTTTTCCGACAAGTAGTCCTCTGTAAAGGCGTATTTTTGACGTTCAAGGAAAAAGAACATCTCCGTGGAAAGGGATGAGAATTTTATTCTCAATAGTTGTTGATTCGCTGTAACCACATCTCCGACGGAAACGAAATATTCGACAATATTGCCTTTTTTAGGGGCCTGAATATTATACTTTGTCATACTGACTCTGCCTGCGCCTTCGATATAAATAAAGTTCTTTATTCCGAAGAATAAAAGATAACCTGTAATAAGAAAGAGAATCAGGTAATAGAGCTTCCGTGCAAATTTGACCGATTTTCTTCCGGCAGGAGAGCCTTCAGGCAGGGAGAGGATCGTGCTTTGTCTGTTTCTAAGATTCACGGTTGTCGTTCCACCATTGTAATCAGGCGTTTTACATCGTGAAAAGCGAATCTGTTAATCGCGGTTTCTTTTTTTATCTTTTCAATAAAAGTTTCCATATCAAGCTCTCTGTCGAAGTCCGTGTAACGTAGGGAGAGAACGATCTGATCTCTGCATGACTCGAGAAAGGGGGCCATTTTGCTCTTCATCTTTTTCCAATCCCTTATACCGTAAGCCATTACATAAACAATATCCGAGAATTCGCAAATCTCGTTGAGATAATCCCTAAAATGGAGAGGAACGGAAACCGAAAGAGTCTGGTCAGGCTCTTTAAGAAGGCTGATTCCGTGCAGCATTTCCAGATAATAACGGATGTAGATATCCCTTTTTTCACTGTAATCCGACAAGATTTGAGGCTCGATATCGAGATGTACAACAGGATTGATCGAATAAAGCCTTTGCACCCTTTCCTTTACTTTGTGGAAATTTTCGGGAAATATCCACTCTGTACTGCTGCCTACCAATTCCACTGATATTTCGAGCTCCTTTGCTCTGTCAAGGAATCCAAGGAGCTTTTTACTATTGATTTTTTTTGAAGCGGACAGGAGCGCTCTGTCTATGGATTTGGCTGTGAGGAGGTCGAAAATGAAGTTATTATCATAAAGATTGAAAGAGTGGGACCAGATATATATCGCCCTTTCGCCGACTCTCAGTCTCCTCTGATCTTCGACAAAGTCAACACTCTTTATAAAGTCGCTGTTATATCCCCTGCCTGAATCGGAGAGAATTTTTAGGGCTCCTATGTAGAGCTTTTCCTTTAAATCGATAATTTCAAAATCTATGTCTGTGAGGTCATTAATTTTGTTTATTATAATCGGGAGATTTCCCATATTGATTCTATTATAGATAAACTCCCTTCTCAATTTTTCCGTTACATACAACTGCTTATAGTGGAGTTTAATGGCGTCTCCCACTTTATACCTGTATTCGTAGTAGCTGCGCTTTGTATGTTCCATAATATCGAGTCTCCCAAGTTTGCCGATGAGATCTTTCTCTCTTTTTTCGATATCGATCAGGCTTTTGGTGTCCTCAAACAACGGGATGCTCAGGTTCAACCCGAATGTGGTGTTACCTGTGCCCCGATTATTTTCATCTATATCCAGGCCCTGTCTTACAAATATGTTAAAACGTCTCTTGTCCCACTCGATATTCCTGCCCTCTATAATCTTTTTTTCCATATCCGCGATCTTTTCATAGGTGTCGTCCTCTTTTATCTCTTGAAGAAGCTTTTCTATATGAATGTCAATAAAGGGAGGTTCAATAAATCCTCTGGCAGTGTCTTTATGATCGAATGCGTTAATATAGAGCCTAAAATTATCGATCATATTTTCCACGCTTCTGAGGCGTTCTTCGACACGCACTGTTTCATCGAGGTGGATCACTCCCAAAAAGTAGAGTTTTTTAAGTAAATCATATTGCGCTGAAAGTAACTGAAATTTGATATTGAGGATATTTAATTTCAGATTGTTAAAGTAGTAGATAACACTGTCATGCCTGCACCCGGTCATTCTGTTAAGCTGCAACGCTTTGTATCTCAGCCTGGAAAGCGCGAGATTGTATTTGGCTGTTTCTGCTCTGTTTTTATTTTCAAAAAGCCCGTCGTCGAGCATCTTCCATGTAAGGCCGGCGTAAATGGAGTGACTGTCATCGTCAGTCACCTCAATTGTAGATCTGTATCCTATATCGAAATTCAGTCCCGGATCGCTGTCGAACCTCTCAAACTGCCGATCATAGACTTCCTCTTTTATTTTCAGCTCATCGTGTGACTTGCACTCGCTCTCCATAATCTCCTCTATATAAGGATAAATGGAGTCTTCCTTCTCTATGGAAATCAATTCGTTATACAATTCGTAAAATCTGGAAACGCTTTTACTGTCAATAATTTCGGAAGGCTCTACAGGGACTGTATGAATATATGAATCCGTATTTTCGCCATAAACAGAAAGAGAGATAAAAATTACAATTATAGTTAAGACAACAGAGATAATGACTGAATTTCTTATGTTTATATTCATTTTAAAAAATTTAGGTAACTGTTCAGACAGGATTACAGGATAAATACTATGATCTACAAGACAATAATCTTGCTTTATCTTGTTCATCCTGTCAAAAAAAATGCTGAATAGTTACAAATTTTGTTTCTATAAGGAGCGTGTTTATACACAGGCCCACAGGATGAATATCTCCACATTTTTCTTAATTTTTTTGTCTGAGGCCTTTATTATATCACATCCGAATTTAAAGCTTGGTAAAAGGCCTGTAACTACAAATCATATAAGGGGCAGAGGTCTTCAAAAAACATATGTTCACTTGTTAAAAGGCTGTTAAGGAGGCCAAAGTCATAAAAGAACTTTGGATTTTTAAAAAATCCCTTATGAATATATTCAAGTTTGTAACTGTTACTGTTAAAGTTGGGTAAAAAAAAGAGATGTCCGACAGCCTTTGCCGGACATCTCTTTCAAAACCCGATCATACAATTCACAGGTTAGTTAATGTGATGGTTTGATTGATTACTCCGTTGAATACTCTACCGGATAATCAGCTTCTCCATCCCATTGCTTGGATTCATCTACGAGGGACTTATTCCAGTCCATCATTCCATATTTCATATTAATTGCATTGTATCCAAGCATATTTAACAAAGTCGTTACAATTTGCCCGGTATGTCCTGTATAGCAATAAACAATTATTGTTTTCTCAGGATCAAGTTTTCTTAGATTATCTTCATTAGCTATTTCAGTCCAAGGGATATTTATCGCATACGGTACATGCCCAGTCTCATAATCTTCCGTTGTTCTCACACTAAGTATCTGATATTGATCCTTATTATTCTCCCAATCATCAACTAAATCTTTAACTGATGAAGAAGACATCGCAACTGTTGCATCAGGTAAATAATTACCGGCGTTCTCTTTAATGATATCTACAGCATTGTTCTGTTCACTATTGATTGCCGGATATGAGTATTCCATATCTACAACGTTAACTGTAGTCTCCACATCATAATCTGCCTCCATATCCCATGGGGTTTTATTAAAAGCTTCCAAATTCCAATCCATCATCCCGAATTTCAAATTATATGCATCATATTCTAAAAGACTCAAAATTGTTGTAGACAGCATTCCGGTATGCCCGGTATAACAATATACTATTAATATTTTTGCTGCGTCTAACTTTGACAAACTGCTCTCGTCCACTAAATCTTTCCACTGTATATTTATTGCCTCCGGCACATGACCAGAATTTGCATAATCATCCTCTGATCTTACACTTACAATTTGATAATTATTCTCCAGATTCTCCCAGTCATCTACTATGCTTTCCTTCACATATGATGATGTTTTAACAGGTTTATCACTTGCAGCTTCAGATAACCATTCTTCTATATATGCACGTACCGTCTCAAATTTATCGGAACTTCCATCTACAATGACATTAACGGTATCAATAAAAAATTGTTCATTTAGCATCCCGTCTGTTTCCAGGTCGACAGCAAAATGAAACTGATATGTTCCTGTTGACAGACCGGATAACACAGAGATATCTATTGGACTAAAATCTTCCAATGCGCCTTGATAAACAGGTTGAAGCGGTAACAGTATATCCCAGCTTGTCCAATTGAACGTCATGCTGTCTAAATAATACCAACTTCCATCAGGAGCATTCTCTACCAGCCACCAGTCACCACCCTGACCACTGTAATCACCACTATCAAGACCTACGGAAATTGTCAGGGATTCATCTGTAGTAATCATAACCGTGTCGTCTAAACCGTTTGCCATTATTTCAGGTTCCGGATTAGCTGCAATCGACTGATTAACAAAAAATACCATAGAGCATAATACCATTACTAAAGTAATAAACTTATTCATTCATATACCTCCTCATATAATATTAAGTCTGATAGAATTATTGTACAATTAATTAAGATTCTTCTACCTTTCTACCGGATATCCTGCCTTAACCCAGTCTGCCACCTTCATTCCCACTGCCGTTACATTGGTGAATCCCACATCCTGTAATGCTTTTGCCGTCATGATTCCTCTTCCTCCGAGTTTGCAGTAGGTATATATTTTTATATCTGTTTTGGTATTATCGGGATAGCCTGCAACGGCCTTCCATATCTTAAACTCCGCCAACCCCCTCGGTATGTTGATCGCACCGGGAACGTGCCCGGATTTAAACTCTCCCGGTTCTCTTACGTCTATAATTACTGCGTCTCCCTTATTATCAACGACAGCTTTAAATGCTTCCATATCAATTACTTTTACAGATTTTTTTGCTTCCTTTACATAATCCGTAACATGTGGCGGCCAGGGCGGAGCTTTCTTCTCGCCTGCTGTTGATATACCAAGCACAGAGAATGTCATAATTAAAATTGTTAGTAATACAAAACCTGCTTTCAACTTTAGTTTCATAATGGGGCCTCCTTTTATTTGGAATTTGGAATAATATGAAGAGGAGAAAATCAGTTCCCCTCTTTCTTAATGTTTCATCTATTGCCTTTCCGTTAACACGGAGCAGGGACCAGACTTGTAATCATATCTTTCAGTTCGGTAATATCCGATGACTTGACTATGCAAGCATCGGGATCACAGGAATTGGAGTCGTCATTAACTATCATAATTTTCATTAAGATAACCTCATCTAAAACATTACAGTAGATATTTTCCTGTTGTCAGTCTCCCGGTATCACCTGGCAGGGGTATGTAAGTAGCGAAGCAAAAATTATAGCAGAAGAGAACTTAAAAAGTATGTAGGTAAAATGCTGATTTTTTTGTAGGTAATTTACCTACAAACCATAAGTAAACAGGAGAAATAAAGGCATCAGGCACTCAAAGAATATTATGTTTTAAGCTTCTGATTTACATTATAAGAAGTAAATTTTGCTTTTTTGAGGAATTTGAATCTGAAGGGCATATAAGACAAGATTTCTGCGTAGACATAAATTAATCATAGACGATGATCAGGAAATAGTTAAGATTTTAAAAAAACGCCTGAATAATGCTGGATATGAAGTCCATGTGGCCGAAAATGGTAAAAAGGGTATTGAAAAGGTGTTCGAAGTCCAGCCTGATATAACCCTAATGGATATTCACATGCCGGTTATGGACGGTTACGAAGCGACCAAGACATTACGTAAGATGGGTTACAATGGTCTCATAGTAGCTTTCACGGCCTCTGTAAAGAATCATGAAACGAACAAGTCTATTGACGCAGTGTTCGATTATTTTTTAACTAAAAGTATAAACAAACAGTTTGAAAACAGACTCAAAGAGATACAGGAGGAACATTTTTGAGGAAAACACTAATATGGGCGACAATCTTTAGACCTCCCGCAAAGAATTTAATTTAATCCGTACTTTTGTATCTCAACTAATATAATTTTATGAGAATCTCATTGGTTAAGAATATCCTTAGAAAAAAACGTCTTGGACGATTTTCACGCTGTATTGTTTTGGTTACTGCAGAAAAGTTGGAAATTATGGGAAAGATTAAGTGGGAAATGCTTTTTTGATATGTGGGATAGTCAGGAATTTTCTTTACCAAAGTATAATGATAAGAAATGATTTTTTCCATGATACTTGAAAAAATTCGAATCCCATGACACACTTGAAAGCACAACAAAAAGTGGGCTATAATTCCTGCATGGCCCTCCCTCTGTCATTGGATACAATTTCTTCTTATACGAACCTCGCTTTCCCTCTCAATGTCTATGCTTTTGTTTTGCATATTAATGACGGTAAAGTGGACTGGCTCCATTACGGCCTTGCCGACGAAGGAGAGGATATCAGGGAAATTGGGGCATGGAATGCGCAGCAGAGGGCAACGGAACTACTCCTTGAGTATCTTCCGAAACCACCTTGCAGGATTCTGGAGACAGGTTCCGGCCTCGGCGCCATGGCCGCCACACTTTCCGATCACGGTTATGACGTTACTGCAATCGGCCCGGACTCGGAGCAAATCAGGCTTGCCGAAAAACGAGCCGGTGATAAAGCCCGAATTCGATGTGTAAAATTCGAAGAGTTCGAAGCCGGACCGGACAGTTTTGATCTTGTGCTGTTTCAGGAGTCTGCTCAATATATCGATACAACCACTCTTTTTATAAAGTCCTATAATCTGTTGTCCGATGGGGGAGAGATCGTAATTATGGACGAAACGGCTTTGAAACGAACCGGTGAAGATCATGGTCTGCCGGAATTGCCTTTACTTGGTGATACTCTGGCTCAGGCCAAACAGTCGGGATTTCGATTAATAGAGGAGATCGATCTCACTACACAGGCCGCACCGACAATAGATTATCTGTTACACACGATTTCGACGGATAAAGAGCGTTTGTCCGGGATTTTAGATATCCCCTCTTCAGAGATCGATCAACTGCTCGGCGCTCTTCAGTTGTATCGTTTGAAATACAGAGATAGGGAATACGGTTATGTACTGTTGAGATTTAAAAAAAACACTTGAAGACTTTATCCCGAAAATAAGCCCTTAGAGACCGGGTTTAAATAACCACGAAGATGAAGGACACGAAGAAAAAACTCTTTTCTTAAAAAAACTTCGTGCTCTTGGTGAACTTCGTGGTTATTTAAACCATGTTCTTCAATCACTATCTATTTTCATGCATTGTGGTGATCCTGAAGATCATGGTGCTTTATCCTGTAATCCCCTCTGAATAGTAATAACTAAAAAAAGCAGTCAGCTATCAGCGGTCAGCCTTCAGCTAAGGAAAGAATTAATGTTATACCAATAACAAGCTTCACCTTATGGGTGAAAGTGTTTTGTACAGTAAAGTGTTGCAATTTAAAAGCTGACAGCTAAATGCTTTTTTTAGGATTATACAGATTAATTTTTCCACATGAGTGACTTCCTTACTATCGATACCTCTGCCGGTCTCACACAGCAGACGATTGCAATTATAACCGGCGCTTTTATTTCAGAGGATATGACTTGCATTGCCGTTGGCCTGCTGATTGGAGAGGACAAAATAAACGCTTTCGTCGGGGTGTTCGCCTGTTTTCTCGGTATATTCATTGGCGATATACTGCTCTGGGCGGCAGGCAGGTTTTTTGGCAGATCCATGCTCTCCATGAGTTTTGTTTCTCGACTTCTGACCAATCGTAAACTCGATAATTTCGGAGAACTGATCGATAAAAGGGCCGCCATCATCATCTTTACGAGCCGTTTTATGCCGGGAACAAGACTGCCGCTGTATCTGGCGGCCGGGATTTTAGGTAAAAGGCCCTTCACCTTTTTATTTTGGTTTCTTGTCGCATCCGTTGTATGGACGCCTGTGCTTGTATTGTCAGCGGCCTATATCGGGCCTTCGATCACGGAACCTTTAAAACAGTGGTTTGGATTCGGCCTGCCATCTTTTATCGTTGCTGTCATTATAATATTTGTTTTTTATCGTTTTATTACATCCATGGCAAACAGAGAGAGACGTATTCTTTTGTATTCTTCGATCTCAAAAGTTTGGAAATGGGAGTTTTGGCCGGTGTGGTTTTTTTATCTGCCGGTTGTATTATGGATTGTCCGTCTAACAGCGAAATATGGTAATCCCTTGGTTTTGACTACTGTAAATCCCGCTATATTGCACAGCGGGATTGTAGGAGAGAGAAAGTCGGAGATTTTAAAGCACCTTCCTGAGCAGTGGATCGTTCCCACATTTTCAATTAATGAGGAAGAGCCGTCTGACAGATGCAAAAGATTGAATGATGAGATGGCTGATCGTAAATGGTCCTTTCCTCTTGTCTTAAAACCCGATACAGGAGAAAGAGGCGAAGGTTTTAAACTCATCACGGGCATGGACGATGTGAAAGATTATTTCGAGTCCTATTCTGCACCTGTTGTTGTTCAGGTCTATCATCCCGGCCCTTATGAGGCCGGAATATTTTATTATCGTTTCCCCGATAAAAAGAAAGGACGAATATTTTCGATTACAGATAAAGGTTTCCCGGAGATTGTGGGTGACGGTAAATCGGACATAAAGAGTTTAATTCTCAGTCATAAAAGATATTGTCTGAAGGCTGATGTTTTTTTGAAAAGACATAAAGATGTTTTGGACAAAGTATTATGCAAGGGAGAGAAAATGAGTCTGGCCATTGCAGGTAATCACTGTCAGGGAACTATGTTTTTAAAAGGCGATCACTTGATTACACCTGCACTGGAGGAACGTATCGATAAAATCAGCAGAGAGTTCAATGGTTTTTATTTCGGAAGATTTGACGTCAGATATTCCGATACAGAAGAATTCAGGTCAGGGGAAAATTTCAGGATTGTAGAACTGAACGGTCTTACAAGTGAATCAGCCGATATTTATGACCCCGATTTCGGATTGATGAATGCATATAAAAAACTTTTCAGGCAGTGGAATATCGCTTTTGAAATCGGTTCTCTAAATTACAAATCAGGCGTTGATTTGTCGAAAACTAAGGATATTCTTAAAATCATAGTTACACATTACAAGAAACGAAAGGGAATTGAGAAGATATCGGATTAATTTTTTTTTAAAGATACTATAAGTCGAAGATTTATTTGTAGTTGGGGAATTTCCGTTACAAAATATATTTATTTATTTATATGTCTTTACCGCCACTCTTTTTCCGGTACAAGGCGATATGTTTCGGTGGAAAGGACATTGTGGACTTCTTCTCTGACGATCTTACGTACTTTCTCCTCATCCGGCTTTTTCGTCAGCTCATATTCTACATTGCCAAGCCTTGCCTTGACTCCTGTCATATCTCCTTTGACTTCTATTACATCTCTCTTAACGTCAGTCATATCGGACTCTAAGTTTCCGAGCCTGCCTTTAACTTCAGTCATGTCCTTTTGCATGTCAGTCATGTCTTTTTGCATGTCAGTCATGTCCTTTTGCATGATTGACATGTCCTTTTGCATGATTGACATGTCCTTTTGCATGGTAGTCATGTCCTTTTGCAAAGAACTGACGGCATTAGCAAGAGGCGGGATGATTTCACCTAGTACTTCCTTCAGGTCATTTTTTGTTAATGGTTTATCGGACATAATTATAGTTTACAGTCATATTATTTAAAAAGTCAATGTAGCATGTTGTAACATAAAGTAAAGTTTTCTTATTGTTACAAGACCCCCGGTTCAGCACGCTTGTTTATTTTGTTCATTCTGTTGAATATTTATTCGTTATTAACAGATATACTGCCTTTATCGATTAAGACGTAACTTCAGGCAGTCTTCTATGACCTTTATGTGGGTATCGAATGCGATGTTCGGTAATTTGTCAAGGGGGAAAAAAACAGCATCCTCGGCGTCGTCTCCTGCTTTTGGAATTCCCGAAAAGGTTCGTGCGTGGTAAGCGATAACTAAAATCGAACCTTTTAATTCACTGAAACGTGTATACAGTCCGATTAATTCCAAATCGTCGGAGATCAACCCGGTCTCTTCATTCAATTCCCTGCCGGCGGCATGTAAGGGATGCTCATTCTCGTCTACAAATCCGCCGGGTAATGC
The DNA here is from genome assembly GCA_029001845.1 of Candidatus Magnetocorallium paracelense. Taxonomy (GTDB): domain Bacteria; phylum Nitrospirota; class Thermodesulfovibrionia; order Thermodesulfovibrionales; family Magnetobacteriaceae; genus Magnetocorallium; species Magnetocorallium paracelense. The sequence goes on from JAREWP010000027.1 coordinate 33,582, forward strand.
CCATTGATGTCTTGCAGGCTCAATGCCCCTTTTAATAAGCAGAATTCCGTTGTCTCTTGGTGCGGCTATTACAACGACAGGCACGGGGTTGATAAAATGAATGAAGCCGCACTTGTCACAATGCTTCCTGATTTTCATTTCTACCAATTTTTCCTGTAATTCAAGACTACAATAGGGGCAATAAACGTAGGATTTGAATTTCATATTTTATTACAGTCCGGGCAGATAATTTTGACATAAGCAGTGGCGCTAGTTCTAAGTCAACACTATTAATTTAAAGGGTGAAGCACCTTCCGCCTTCAGCGGCTAAACTCGAAGGCTCCGCTTCGCTGCGCCTTCTCAAACATGACCCGCTTCTGTCGGAAGGTGCTTCACCTTTTAAATTAATGACATTGAATTGTAATTATTATAGTTTATTGCAATGAGATTGTAAATAGGGGTTGACGTTTTAGGTGGTTCATGCTTCCATATATGATAAACTCTGAACACGTAAATGCCTTCCTGAAACTTTAAGAAATAACCGCAGCCATGTTATAATTCTGTGTTTTTTTGAATAGTAAACTTCATATAATCATCTCCCCGGAGAGCAGCTAATCAGGAATTTGAAAATCGTTTTTTTCTTAATGACGAATAAGCACAGAGGAGAGTTCAATGGAATCTAAGGCCCTTGAAGCAAATATAAAAGAATATGGCGTTGACGTTGAAATAGATCCAAAATATAAGGCTATTCAGGAGTTAATGTCAGGTTACTACGGTTTACAAGAATGTCTGGCCAATTATCTGAAAGAGTTAAGCCATCCATATAAAAACTGGAAATACATAGTCGACGAGACAAGGGTGTATTCGCTGGATAAGTTTCATATGATGATAGAAAGTCCGAAAGGAGCCGAGGTGGCGGCATTATTTCTCGAAATATCCTGTGAAGCTCTTGCAGAGAATAATAAGAGCGACATCCTCGATCATGCTGTTAATAATATCATGCTCTTTTGCCAGAAAATGATTCGTGACAGCAGCGACAGTTTGGAAACGTTTCTTCCTGTTTTGGAAAGAGCCTTTCGATTCATCGCCGAATGCGATATGGATATTTTCATTCGTTTTGCACGGGGGTTTTACAGGCTAAACAGAATCGCCGGCTCTTTCATCGAAAATGCTCCTTTAAATACGAACAAAGAGTGGTTAATAAAATCGCTTATCAGGTTTTACGATTATACTTACAGTTACTGGTTAGACCTGCCGGACCCGCTTTTATGGTTCAATAATGAAATAGGTCACGATATTCCCGATGAGAAGCTTTCAGATTTATTTCAATTTGTAAAGCACGAGAGTATAAGACAATATATGAGTGAGCTGAACGATATAAAAGATGCTGCTGACTCGGCTTCAGTGGAAAATATAGAAAGATTACTCTCCCTGCCGGGTTACCTGAATATAACGTCTGCCTATGATGCGCTGCCATCCGGATTGTTCAGATTACATGAAGAGAAATCCATGGGAAATCGCTGTAAAATAGTTTTTCTCTTTCATATCATGAATATAGAGGGACTCTCTTCCATTCATGAAGATACTCTCAGGGAGATTAACAGGACTTTGAAGTGGTTTGTAGAAAATGAAGATATCTATAAAAATATGGGGCTCATAGAAAAAACTTTTACCATACTCCATTCATCTGTAAAGAAATTTCCCGATACTACTCTGAACTGCCTGTCCGGCATAGGTAACGGCGTATACAAAACAGACGAGAGTGATCTGGTGGATTTTTTTATTGAGAATATTCTCACTCTTGGCTTTCAGCCTCCCGATTTTGCCGGTGTAACGGACGAATGGCAGATACAGGTGAATACTTCCCATCTAAAAAATATTCGTACTTGGATGGAGACGATATCTCTTAAGCCGAAATGGTCAAAAAGACTAATCTCCTCTCTTATCATAAATATATCTCTTTCCGGTTTATATATAAAAGACACAGACCTCTTTCCCCGTGACATCACAAAGCTCCTGAACAGTGATATAGAGCCTGTATATAATCTGATTAAACAACTTGTAAGGCTTTTCCCCGTTTATTTTAATGAGATCGGCGCCGAAGGAGAACTCAGAGATATCTCCACACGTATAGACGAGATAAATAAGAGAGAGGACAGACTCATACATTTTCTGAGAAAACAGTGCCATGTTGAAGGAAGTAACAAGATTATTTCATTTATAGAGGCCGTGCTTCAATTTTGGATCACAAAATCGAAAGAAGGTCTTGACTCTTTTTTGCCTCCCAATATCTATGACGATATCGACGAAAAGGGCAGGTATGTGGACGGTGTGCATAAAATTTTTGACTGTTTGTATAAGCAGCATGGAAGCAGTACACCTTCGGACCTCTGTTTTCTGACCGACAACGATATAAAAGAGTGTTACCATGCCTTTCCCGATATTGCAGAGGCCGAGAAGGAGAGGGCCGCGCTGATACTTAAGCTTTATAAGCTTCTGGATCATAAGTACAATATTAGTTTCAGCGAGATAGATGAATACCTGGCCGGACTTCAATCGAGCGCTTTCCCTGATCTGTATTCGCTTCGCCAGGTGATCGCTTCAGCGACATTGGAGACTGAAGAAAAATTGTCCTCAATCCTTGATTATTTGGATAATCTGATGAAAAAGATACTTTCTGAAGAGAAATTCGAAATTCAGGAGGATATTTACAGAAAACGCCATATATCTGTCAATATACCTTCCATGTACGGAACCTACCATGAAGTAAAATTCGATGCTCTCGGACTGACTCTCAGACTCGAAACACTGGTAAACGCCTTGTTTGAAGAGTTGATCGAAGATATGGATATTCACCTGATAACAAGATCGACTTTTTTTCAGATACATCGATTCCTCACCCTCTTTAACAGGGCGCTGAATCTTGACGGCATTTCCTCAAGAGAGTTTGAGCAGCAGCTCAACCTGCTTTCTCATTCTCTGGATATCGGAGGATTCACTTTTACTCAATATCTCGATATCTTTCGTGGTTTTTCCGAGGCAGTACACAATATCGTTAATGATTATTACACCAATATTCATATAGAAAATCTGACGACCATACTTGCAGACATACCTGAAGAACGTCTTCCCGGTAAATATAAACAGGATATGGTATTGTATACCGAAAACGGTAATAACAGGGAGACATTTATTCATAAAGTTTCGGAAATTTTCCTCAGAGACAGGATTGCATCGGCCCTCGGACTTCAGCGTTTGGATCTTTTTATAACGCGAATTTTAAATACCTTAAACAGAGAAGCAGATGAACTGCCTGACGAGAGTTTGCAGCAGATACTCACTTACGATCCCAAAAGAGCTTTGACTAATATAACCGCTCCTGACCCAGTTGTTTCAAATATTATAAATATGGGCAATAAGGGGCTCAATCTTACCAGGCTGCAAATGCTGGGTATTCAGATACCGCCCGGCTTTATTGTCACAACCGAGATATTCAGAAACAGAAACCTGATCGAAGACTACCTGCCTGCGCAAAAGAACTTCAGAGCCCGCGTCGAACAGCAACTCTCTGTTCTTGAAAAGCAAACGGGAAGTCTCTTTGGAAGTCCCGATAACCCTCTGCTGCTTTCGGTAAGGAGCGGATCCGCCTTCTCTCAACCGGGAATGCTGGATACATATTTGAACGTAGGGATCAATGAGGAAATCGTCGAGGTCATTGCTTCTAAAACAGGGAAGAAGTGGTTTGCCTGGGACAGCTACAGGCGTTTTTTGCAGAGCTATGGTATGTCTTTTGGTATAAAAAGGGATGATTTCGACTCTGTTATCGCTGATTTTAAAGAGAGATACGATGTACCGAGAAAAAGAAATTTAAAGGGAAATCAGATGAAAGAGGTTGCCCTGGCCTATAAAGAGCTCATCCGTTCAAAAGATATTGCCATAGAGGATTCGCCTTTGGAGCAGCTGTATATTGCTATTAAAATGGTGCTGAATTCATGGAATTCTCCAAAAGCGGCTGCATATCGCAGGATAATGGGTATTTCAGATGATTGGGGTACTGCCGTTACGGTGCAAAGGATGATCTTTGGAAATATATCCAATCGCTGCGGATCGGGTGTGTTTTTTACTCATAACCCAAAGTTGCCGGGAGATACGTTATGGCTCTGGGGAGATTACGCAACATGGGATCAGGGAGAAGATCTGGTGTCAGGTCTCATTAATACATTGCCAATATCCATGAAACAGGCGGAAATAGAAAATCGTACTGCCGAACCTACGCTTGAGTATACTTTTCCGGATATATATAACGCTCTCAGAGATGTGGCGAAAAAATTGATATATGAAGAGAGATGGCCTCCTCAGGATATGGAGTTTACTTTTGAAGGTCCAACGGCAAAAGAGCTTTTTTTTCTCCAAACCAGAGATATGGATATTAGGGAAAGGAAGATTACAAGAGCATTTGAAATTACTCCTGAAATGTCATCCAGACTACTTGGACACGGGATCGGTGTGTCGGGCGGTGTTATGTCAGGCCGTGTCGTATTTACAGGAGAGGAAATTCTTCACTGGAGAAAAAAGGAGCCGTCCACTTTATTGATTTTGGTCAGAATAGATACGGTGCCCGACGATATTCAGGAGATATCCGAGGCGGACGGGTTGCTTACTTCAAGGGGCGGCTCTACTTCTCATGCCTCTATTGTAGCGAACAGGCTTGGAAAAATATGTGTCGTAGGGTGCGCCGACTTGCTCTGTATAGAGAAGGAAAAAAAGTTCCTTTTAAACAGAAAGGAGATTCGCTCTGGCGATTTTATTGGAATAGACGGAATAGACGGCGCCATTTATGAGGGAAAAATATGATTCCTTTCCCGGTAATCCAAATAGGTATGCGATGATTGTCATGGGAAAACAGTTTCCCGGAATTTTGAAAAATCGGTGGAATAAGAAGTATTCGAAAAAAATCCGGTTACCCGGAGCTTATCGTTTCGTATAGTTTCAGGAGTTGCTGATATTTCTGGTAGGTTGGATCTATTTCAGCGAGGGTGTCGAGATATCTCTTTACATTATAAAGGAGTTTTTGATCTTTGCCGCTTTTCTGCATATACATTAGCATAACCTGGGCGGCGTTCGCATTTACGACTTTGCTTTGAGGAATACCTCTGACAGCTTTTTTAAAGAACTCTATGGCTTCTTTATATTTACCCTGCTTGGCCAGCTGAACTCCCTTATTATTTAGTTGAGCCAGTTCTTTTTTGGTGTTTGCTATAAGATTTTTCCCTACATCCTCTATCCCCGCCTTATTAAAGATGTCCTGAACCTTGTTAACGACGCGATCATCATCGAAATTGTTTTTAACAACACTAAGGACAATCTCTTTTCCCTTCTCTGTATCGCCGACCTCAAGGCATGCGCTGGCCAGGTCGAGCACTGCATCGCCGGTAATACTGTCAATGGATGTGTTGTATGTATTCAGCGCTTCATCAAGCAATTCTTTCGCCTTCTCTTCATTATCCATCTGTTTATATACGACACTTTGAACAGAGAGTACCTGCATCCTTTTTTTCAGGTCCTTTTCGAATTCTTTTTCCGCCGCATCAAGTGCTTCAAGAGCTTTTTCAGGTGCTGAAGTTGAAATGTAGACCTTTGCAAGATTCGTATAATTGGAAGGATCTTTAAAGTATGAGGTCTTGCCCATTGTAATAACTTTTTTAAAAGACTTTTCGGCAGTCTCAATATCACCGTTTTTTAGTGATAGCTCACCAAGCGCTTTTTGACGCAGAATAGCTTTAGGAGAGTATTTAATGGCTTCTTCCAGTGTTTTTTGGGCCTTATCCATATCTCCCAGATCGTGAAGCGTTTTTGAGAGTAAATCATAAGCGTCGACAAAGAGTTTGTTTTTTTCAATAATATCTTCCAGAATTTCTTTCGCCTCCAGCAGGTCTTCTTCTTTGTAATAGCTGTTTGCAAGACCGTATAAAGCCCATGGTATATTTGTGTCTTTTTCGAGCACCTCTTCACAGGTCTGTCTTGCACTTGGATAATCGCCTATTAAAAAATGAATCTCCGACTTTAATCTCATCAACTCAAAATAGTGCTGCGGGGTTTTTTGTATATCGTCGTTTATTTGGGAGATTGCTTTTAAATACTCCTTTCGTTGCATCAGCTTTTCGACATTTCCGAGAATTTCTTTCTTTTTTATGAGCTTTACGAGATAGTTAAGCAGAGCGTCTCTTGTAAAAGGTTTTGCCAGGTATCCGTCAGGTTTATACTCCAGGGCTCCCATTACCATCATCATCGTATTCTCGGCAGTAACCATGATGTAGACAGTCGATTGCTTTAAAAGACCTCTTGTTTTTGCTTCTTCCAGAATCTGGGAACCGTCTCTTTTGTTTTCACCGAGGTTATAATCGCACAACACAATGTCGTATGCGCCCATTGACATCATTTCTACTGCCTTATTTCCGTCTCCGGTGTCGTCTACGTCAACAGCCCCTATACTCTGTATCATCTTTTTTACAGACTTCCTGAATTCGGAAAAATCGTCTACTACCAAATATTTTTTTTTGGTAAAGTCAATTCCGTCCTTTACACCGATTTTAAATGGGAGCGCCATTTTATAACCTCTTTTTTGTTGATATTTTGTTGCTTTCGTCGATATTATTATATAATATTAATATAACGGAGTCAATACCTAAAGTAATTCTTAAGATTTTAGCACAGGAAAGTATATTTTTCAAATATTTTTATTTTCTATACACATGTTTTATATTTCATAAAGATAAAAGTATTATTCTCCGTAATAATCTTTGTACCATTTTATAAAATTTTCGATCCCTTTTTCAATGGGAGTTGCAGGCCTAAACCCGACGTCGTTCATCAGATCATCGATATTTGCAAATGTTGCAGGTACATCTCCCGGCTGGAGAGGGAGGAAATTCTTTTTTGCCTTTTTCCCGAGACACTCCTCTATTATCTCGATAAATTTCATTAATTCTACGGGATTATTGTTACCGATATTGTTTATTTTGTACGGAGAGAGACTGGAAGCAGGGTCAGGAGCGTTGCCGTTCCATCTCTCGTTCGATTCCGGAATATGTGCTGTCACTCGTATGATACCTTCAATGATGTCGTCTATATATGTAAAATCCCTCTTCATTTTGCCATTGTTAAAAATATCTATCGCCCTGTCTTCAAGTATGGCCTTTGTAAAGAGAAAGAGAGCCATGTCGGGTCTGCCCCAGGGACCGTACACAGTGAAGAAACGAAGCCCTGTTGTCGGAATTCCATATAAATAACTATAGCTGTGCGCCATCAGCTCATTCGATTTTTTTGTTGCACCATAGAGTGATATCGGGTGATCTACATTATTATGAACTGAAAAAGGCATTGTCGTGTTTAAACCATAGACAGAGCTGGACGATGCAAAAACCAAGTGCTTCACTTCATAGTGTCTGCACCCTTCCAGTATATTTAGAAATCCGTAAATATTACTGTCTACATAGGAGTAGGGATTGATAAGGGAGTACCTTACACCTGCCTGGGCGGCAAGGTTAATGACGTACTCGAATTTTTCTTTCCTGAACAGAGCGTCAATTTCTTCACGGTCCTCAAGAGAGTGCTTAATAAATGAAAAATTTCTTCTCTCTTCGAGCTGCTCAAGGCGGGCCTTTTTCAGATTTATGTCATAATAGTCGTTAAGATTATCCAACCCTGTAACAGTGTCTCCGGCTTCAGCCAGCCTGGAGCATAAATGAAAACCTATAAAACCGGCAGCTCCGGTAACGAGAATCTTTCTCATACCTTATGCACCGCCTTTTGCTTAGTTAACGCCGGACGATTCTTCTCTATTTTGGTTTCGGTTTTCACGCCTTAAGCAGTTCCTCCAAAGTGATAAGGATAGAATCGGAGAGGGCGTCAAGATTATATCCGCCTTCAAGGGTGCAAATAACGGGAATCCCCTCTTTTGCTTTTAAGATTCCCTTTACAATATCTCTGATTCCGTTATCTGTTACTCTCAGGCCGGCAAGGGGATCTTTGGCGTGTAAATCGTAACCTGACGAGACAAGCATAATGTCAGGCGAAAATGAGTTGACCAATTCGTGAAGTTTACTGTTATATGCCTTATATGTTTCATCGTCACCTGCGCCGTGACCAAGGGGAATATTACATGTGAACCCCTTGCCCTTGCCTTTTCCGGTATCCGACGCGCCGCCGGTGCCGGGATAATGGGGATACTGGTGAGAGCTGAAATAAAATACGCTGTCATCATCGTCAAATATATGCTCTGTTCCATTACCGTGATGTACATCGAAATCTACGATAAAGACTTTTTTATACCCTTTTTTTTGGGCATACCTTGCGCCTACAGCGACATTATTGAATAAACAGAATCCCATGGCCCTGCTTCTCTCGGCATGGTGTCCCGGAGGTCGAACGGCGCAAAAGGCCCTTTCAATTTCACCCTTTTCACACCTCTCTATCGCAGTTATTACAGCTCCTGCTGCAAAGAGAGCAGCCTCGAGTGTGCCTTCGGACATATACGTATCAGGATCGAGATAACCCGGCCCCTGCCTTTTTATTGCATCGACATACTCTTTTGAATGTACTGCCGCCAACTCTTCATCGGCTGCTTTCACGGGAGAAAGATGCAACAATTTATCCCAAATATCTGACTTCTTTAACTTATTCGTTACAGCGATAAGACGATTCGCGGACTCGGGATGGAAGTCAGGCATTTCGTGACTAAGAAAGACATCGTCGTAAATAAAAGCTGTTTTTTTCATAAATACTCCTTTTAAGACATATACTCAATCGGTTCAGACAAATATGATACAATTATGAACACAAAGAGACCAATTTATTTTTGCGCAGTCCCTTAGCTGATGGCTGACCGCTGGTAGCTGACTGCTGTTTTCTGACACGGTTTTAAAGTAACAGGTATGATGCAGAGGTCGTGATCGTTTTGTGCATGATAACTTAAGAGATTGAATCATAAGCCTGTTTTTGACACTAATTCCTTTACCGCATTGGCCGATTTGTGAAACTCCTCTTTTTCGTTTTTCGATAAAGGCACTTCCACTATTTTACGAATCCCCTCTCTTCCCAAAACTACGGGAACGCCTACATACACTCCGCTTACGCCGAATTCTCCATCTACATAAGCCGCCGCAGGGAGAAGGCAGTTTTCATCGAACAATATGGCCTTTATCATCTGGAAAGTAGCTGCTGCAGGTGCGTAATAGGCGCTGCCTGTTTTGAGCAAAGATACTACTTCGGCGCCTCCGTTTCTCGTTCTTTCGATAATGGAGTCGATTCTGTTTTTTGAAATCAGTTCTGTTATTGGAATTCCTCTTACCGTCGTATATGCCGGAAGCGGGACCATTTGGTCTCCGTGTCCTCCAAGTACAAGGGCTTCAACCACAGCGGGAGTTACATTCAGTTCCCAGGCTACAAACGTCCTGAATCTCACGGAATCCAAAATACCTCCCATTCCCATGACCCTTGCATGGTGAAAGCCCGTTACAGCCCGGGAAAGCTGGGCCATCACATCCATCGGATTGGTCACTACGACTACGATTGCTTCAGGGCACAGCTTGGCTATTCCGCTGCTTACTTCTCTTATTACATCGGCATTAAAGCTAAGAAGATCGTCCCTTGACATGCCGGGTTTCCTTGCGATGCCCGCTGTGATAACAACAATATCAGAGGCGCTGATATCTTTTAAATCGTTTGTACCTGTAATCGATGAAGCGGAGTGCCACAAAGGGCAGGCTTCGGATATGTCCAAAGATTTTCCCTGGGGCATTCCTTCCGTTATATCATAGAGAACAATATCGGAGATTCCGTGAAAAGCGATTAACTGCGCCAAAGAGGCGCCAACATTACCTGAGCCGACGATTGTTACTTTATTTTTCATGTTAACCTCTTAATAATACCTGTTTTATGTTTATGACTGTTATAAAAGCCTGATTATGAATTCCTGAATTGAGGGATTTGATTATTATTGAATCCGGAATGGAAAGAGAGATAATACCGGAATTCATAAATCGAAACAACCGGGTTTACCTCAATCATGAATATCTCCAAGAAATTTAATGGCGATAAAGCCGCCTATAAGGAGTATTATAAACAAATAACTGAGCAGATTAAAATATTTATCTATAAAGGACTTTATTGAAGAGCCGAAGAAATAAATCAGCCCGCTGATTATAAAAAACCTTGCCCCTCTGCTCAGAAAAGAGGCGATGACAAAAACCAGAAAATCGACTCTGAAAAAGCCGGCCGATATAGTAAAGACCTTATAGGGAATAGGAGTAAAGCCTGCAATAGCGATCGCCCAGGCCTCATAGGATTGAAAATATGTTCTCACCTGCTCGATTACCTCCTCATTTACATAATAGAGGAGAATACTGTTCCCTATTTCCCAGAACTGTAGACCTATATAAAACCCGGCCATGCCTCCCAAAACGGAGCCTGTCATACACACGGCAGCGTAATACAAAGCCCTCTTGCTCCTTGAAAGACCAAGCGCCATTAACAGCACATCGGGAGGTATTGGGAAGAATGAAGACTCTGCAAAGGCAAGAATAAAAAGCGCGGGAGTCCCGTAAGGTGTCTCTGCCCAGTGCAGCACCCAATCGTAAAGTCTGCGTATTATTTTCATAACTCTGTGAAACCTAAAGGAGTAACTTTAATAAAATAAAGTGAGAGAAGTCAAATTATTAATAAAAGAAATTCTTTTGAGAAGGGTACTAATATTTTTCGATAAATTGAGAGGATTTTAGCATGCATGGAGTTAGGAGTACTATTTATGTAAGAAGTAAAAAGAATATGTCGGTTATTGTTACAGAATTTGCAGAGCCGCCGCTGATGATGAATTAACCTGAAAACAGCTATCAGCTATCAGCGGTCAGCCTTCAGCCATGGAAACTATTGATGTTATGCCAATATTAAGCTTCACTTTATGGGTGAAAGTGTTTTAAACTGTAAAGTATTGCAATTAAAAAGCTGACAGCTAGGTGCTTTTTTTAAAAAAAGGACGGGTTTGAAACCCGTCCTTTTCTTATCTATTTGGCCGGTGTTTTCTTAGCCGGCGCAGTTTTTCCGTCTGCTCTTTTGTGGAGCCATTCGGATATTGCCGGGGCCAGTTCTTTTTGGGATTTTCCTCCTACAAAGACACCTATATGTCCGCCTTTGAACTCGTAAAGTTCTTTGTCAGTACTTGAAACCAGGTCGTTTAATGGTTTTGTGGAACTGGGAGGAACGATATGATCGCCGCTGGCGAAGATATTAAGGAGCGGCATGTTGATATTCTTCAGGTCAACTTCTTTATCACCTATCTTCAAACCGCCTTTAACAAGTTTATTGCCCTGATACATATCTTTTATGAATTGTCTCAGAGTCTCACCGGCCTGGGCGGGGCTGTCAAATATCCATTTCTCCATCCTCAGAAAATTAAGAAGTTTCGTTTTGTCGTCAACCAAATCCAGCATGCCCAAATATTTACTCAGATTGAGAGTAAAGGGCATCAACATTAAAAAACCTTCGTTCAGGAAATCACCCGGTATGAGACCGTACGTGTCTACCAGTGCATCGATATTCATCTTCTTTGACCAGCAAAACAGGAGTGCGTCATTTGGAGCAAAATCTATCGGTGTCACTAATGTAACGAGATTTTTTACTTTTTCCGGATACATTGCCGAATACATAGTGGAAAATGTGCCGCCCTGACATATGCCCATAAGATTGACTTTATCGTTATTCGAAGACTCTCTGACATAATCTACACAGTCATTTAAATAAACATTCAGATAGTCATCAAGAGTCAGGCACATATCCCCTTTAGTAGGATACCCCCAATCGATAATATAGAGGTCCATCCCGTGTTGAAGAAGATTTCTTACTATGCTTCTGTCAGGTTGCAGATCCAGCATATACTGCCTGTTAACGAGAGCGTATACGATTATAACCGGGACGCTGCAGGTAACCTTGCCCTCTTGCTTGTAGTGATAGAGCTTTACCTTATCGTCCTGATAAACCAGCTCCTTGGGTGTTGTTCCCACATCGATTTCTTCTATCTCAGTGAGCACTTCGGAACTTTTGATCAATTTTTTATTTAGCTCGTTTAATTCTGTGACGATGCTTTTTGTATCGACAGTCATAAAAGGCGAATTCATATTTTACCCTCCTCTTTATATGTAAAATTTTTGTATATTTAAAGATTGTTCCGTCGCTTCGCCCGGATTTCCAAAGAGGCCGGTTTTATTTGTCGGCCAGCTTCTTTTCCAGGGTGCGAACTTTTCTTTTCAGGTTGTGTATGGTTTTATAGAGATCGTCCATCTCGGATCTGAGAGCGATCGGATAGTCTTCCAGGGAAAGTTCCATTAAGCTCTGAAAACCCTTTCTCGTGGCGAGCCCGGCTTCGAGCAGCTCTCCCTGAAGTTTTGAAAACTCTTCGGATTGAAGGAGGCCGGCGAATGTCTTTTCGTTCAGACTTACCCAGAGATTAAAAAATTCGTTGTAACTCTTAATCTCGGCGCCCTCAGTTATTTTCTGTGCGACAGCCTCTATTACCTTTTCCATGCCTTTCTGGCCGGTGACATACATCTTATGTTGAAACTCGGTGTGTTTAGCCAGATATACGGAGTAATCGTCAAAGGTCTTGAGCAGAAGCTCCATCTTCTCCCTGTCTTTTCCGACAGGCGGCATTTTAAAAACCTTTCCGATTGTCTGTTCAAAGGCCCCGTACATATTATTAAATATATTCATTGTTGATTCAGGTTCGCCTGACATAAGACCGGGCATGATATGCATGCTTTTCTGCATTGCATCGATCCAGGGCTTTAATGCGTTTTGTGAAGACGATGCCCATGTGGAGAAAACATTCGATGACTGACCATAGAGTTCGTTCAATGCTTCGGGAGTCGTAAAACCAAAGACTTTATCGATAACCGCCTTGTATTTCTCGGGATCTATTAAATCCTTGAAAGATTCGACGTTCATTGTTTTTTCCTGCATCGCTTTCACTATTGGGGACCAGAATTCATAGAGCTTCATATATGAATCGGCGCCTGTAAACAACTTTGTAAAGGTGTCTTTTCCTAAACCGGAAGGAAAGTTTTTCATCATATCCTCAAAGGATTTACCGACTGTCGAGGTCCAGCTGCCGTATAAACCGGAAGTGTCTCCCGCTCCCTCTTTATTAAGCCCGTAAGAGTTTAATAATGTCTTGCGAATGGTCTCTGCGCCTTCCATCCACTTCTTTATAAAATCCTTTTGTGAATTAAACCATGAATCGTAAAAATTTGAAAATTTATCCATATTGGTCCTCCTGTTAATGAATTGAATTATTTATTTTACTATGAAAATAAAGAATTGAGGGATTCCTAATTGAGGAATTCCGAATTCCTCAATTCCTGATTTGTATAGAATGTCACCACAACGTTTAATGTCATTATCATTCGTGGGGGTGACAAACTCTTGTCATGGATATTTAGCAATTATTCAGTGCTTCATCCTGTCTGAATAATTACTTTTTTTTATAATTTTTTCCCATTTCTGTAAAAAAATCCAAAAAATTTCTGGTTATCTCCTGGCTCATGTTTAGTTGTTTGTCTATCGTTTCTTTCCACGCATCCTGTACTTTTCCGCTGCCTTCGGCAAAAACTTTCAGGTTAAGTTTTTGTATGGTGTCTCTGAGAAATTCGTTTTCTTTTTTTAACTCTTCGTTTTCCTTTACTACTTCATCGTATTTACTTTTGTGGACAAAACCGAGGTTTGAATAGAATTCGAACATTTGTTCGAAAAAAGCAGGCGCTTTGTCAAAAAGCTTATTCTTTTCAGGAGACATTTCCCATGCTTTCATGGCTGCCTTGATGCCCTGTTCCTGCATCATTTGCGAAAAATCCTGAAATCCCTTCTTAAATAAAGGGTTGTTGTATAGAGTCGTCATGTATTTAACAAAATCCTCTTGCAATGTTATCCTCTGTTTTTTTATTTTTTGTTTGCTCCAAGCCTCTTATCGGTTCATTATCCAAGATAGCGATTGCGATAAGTTAAAAGAAGATTTTTTGGAAGCATTATATATTATAACTTTCCATTAAAGAAGTCAAGGCAGACAGTTTGGCAATTCTGGCGGGCGGCAGGTTGATCATCCTCTCTTAAGAGGTGCTGTTTTTGTTATTAATCATTTTTTGCCTCTTCCTGTATGCGCCCCATATCCTGTCAACAAGTATCTCGATTTCAGGTGGTTTTGCCAGAAAATCAAAGACGCCCAGGCGTCTGGCTTCCTGCTCGTCCTTATTTGAACTATATCCTGTGAGGATTATTGTCTGGAGATTGGGGCATGAATCGGTTACCCATTTTAATACGTCTATTCCGTTCATACCGGGCATTTTCATGTCAAGCACCATTACATCGGGTTCGTTTTCCCTGATATAGGATATAGCTTCCTCGCCGCTGAAAACAGTTTCAGATTTCAGATCTCTGATACCCAGTCTTAAAGCGAGTGTCTCTACAAATGATTGTTCATCGTCAACGAGTAATACTTTGATATCAGACATTTTATCTCCCTTTAAATAATAGAGTTTTGCCGGCATTTATTTATCATCCTCCCCAAGGCGGAGAGTTGTGCCTTGTTTGAATTTGTAAAGGGTTAATTATATTTCAATCTGCTTCAGAGATTGCCAGTGGTATTGTCAATGTCGTCTCATTTTTAGAATCATTCTTTGTAATTTCGCCGGAAATGCTTTTTAAAAAAAGATCAATCGTTTCCGATAAGCAAAAATCGCTTTCCTCTGAGCCTTCTTTTATTGTACCGTTACTTATAATTTTTATATTCATCTTATCTCCGGCCTCTTCCGCGCAGACCAGAATACTCCCTCCCGAAGCCAGAGAGAACATCTTTTGCTCGATAATACAATAACAGATGAATTGCACAACAGCGGCATTACCGTAAACAGAAGGGAGGTTGTCGCGGAAATTGTTTTCCAGGATCAGTTGTCGATGATTGGCCAATCTGCTCATTAAAACGGTTATGTCCTCAAGGGCCTCGTTTATATCGTAAGAGTCACGGATACGGTCCATCCTGTGAGAAAATCTGTTGAGATAGGTTATAAAGCCCGATGAACGTTCTGTCTGCTTGTGTATCGATTTCAATATGTCGAGATACTTTTTCTTATCTTCTTCGGAGCCTCCGCCTTTGTATTCGATCATATCCGACATCAAGCCGGCTGATTCTCTGATGATGGCAAGATGATTTTTCAACTCGTGAGTAAAACTCGCTATAATTTTAGCTATAAAGGCGGGTCTGGCAGTCTCTTTTTTTTCATTCATGTCGTTACTCATTATTTTTCACCATATCGTTTTGTATATGCGCCTTCTTAAAAAACATGTATATAAACATGCAAATACTTGAAGGAACTTTTATTTTTACATGTTGAGCTTACAATTTTCAACTTTAAACATCTGCTTTAAAAGATTATTACATTTATTTTAAACTCTCCCATGTTATCGGCACATGGGAATTAAAGCGCCAACGTAACAGAGATAAGATCGATTGCAGTTATTGAACGCTTTTTACTATAAATAACTCCTGATCTTCGATCTCTGTAAAAGCAGTTCTCTTTTATTCCTGTACGTTTGCACTCTCCAACAGAGCTTCTTTTCTCTGCTGGGCCGCTCGCTCTATTCTGGGCAGTATCTCCTTTATATGTACAGGCTTAACTACGTAGTCAAAAACTATACTCATAATTTCATCTGTAGACTTTCCATGACCTGTCAGCACGATGATCTCGATCGTATGATCATAAAGCTTTATTGTTCTTATCAGCTCCATACCACTCATTCCGGGAAGTTTGAGATCCAAAAGAATTACATCAGGCGATTCGTGTCGAATTACAGAGAGCGCATCCTCTGCGCAAAATACGGCCTTGGCGTCAAAGTTACGCAGGCATAACCTCTCTGACAGTGTCGATGCGAACTCTTTTTCATCGTCTACGAGAAGTACCTTAGTCTGAGGCATTACCCCCCTCCTTTATTATTGCATGTTTAATAGGAATTTCTATAATAAAAGTCGTTCCCTTATCGACCTTGCTGTCAACCGATATGGTTCCACCAAGTTTTTTCATTATACCGTACGATATTGAAAGCCCCAGGCCTGTCCCTTTATCTTTGTCTTTTGTCGTAAAAAAGGGATCGAATATATGTTTCAATTCGGATTTGGTAATTCCCTTACCATTATCACTGATATCGGCTATCACAGTGTCCTTATCTTTTACATAGGTTTTTATCGTTATGAATCCGTTGTCTTCCACAGCGTCTACAGCATTGTTTATAATATTCAGGAAGACCTGCTGAAGCTGACCTTTATCACTCCTGACCTCAGGCAGGGCTTTACTGAATTGCTGAGTCAGGTGGACGCTTCTCATGGAGATCTCTTTTTCGAGAAATCCGAGCACCTCTTTAATGACATCGTTTATATCAAGCACTTCATAGGTCATATCCATCCTTCTTGCAAAACCAAGCAGTCGGTGTGTGATTGTTCGACAACGATCGACGGTATTGAGAATATCCTCGATTAATTGGAGAAATTTCTCGAAATGTTGACTGTCCTCCGACATCTCAATAATATCTCTCATTAGACCGGCTTTCTGATTGATGATTGCAAGGGGATTATTAATCTCATGAGCTACGCCAGCAGCCAGTCTTCCTATAGAGGCCAGCTTATTGGAGTGTTCGATTTCGGATAGTGCATCCGCCCTTTCGTGGTCAGCTTCCTCTATACGGCCTACCATTATATTGGCCATTCTGATAGCGACTATTATTACGAGAATAATACTACCCAGGAAAATCGCCAATAACTCATTGTGAAACACTTGAAATACTTTGCTGTTTATCGTCGGTTCAAAAAGGACGCTCAATATCCATGGCGTATTTTTTATATAAGTATATCCGAAATACATATCCCCTCTCTTTTCGGTTTCTATTTCGATCATGGAGATGCCCTGCTGCATGAGAGGGATATTTTGAGTGTATTGCTTCAACACGTCGCCATAGAATCTTGAGGGGGTCTGAAGAGTGCCCTTATGATCGATTATGAATGCGTCGTCATTTTCTTTTAGTTTTATGGCTGCGATAAATCTGTTCAGTGTGTCCATGTCTATCGCGGCTCGCAGTATCCAGAATGCGCCATCTGCAGGTAAGTCTCTTTTTAAGGCGATTGTAAAATGAGGAATCTGACGATCACCTATAAAAACATTACTTACATAAAATCCCCTGACAACAACTTCATGAAACCAGTGTTCCTTAGAATAGTCATGACCTGAAAGATTATAAGGACCTATATAAGATTTCTGTATGCCGCCTGAGTCAACAAGACCAAGGTCCACAAGATCGGAAAACTCTTCTTTTATCTCTCTGAATATTTTCGACAGATTGGCCTGATCGGAAAGCTCTGAGAAGTCATACTTTGTCGTAATAAATTTAAAAGTAGATATCTTTATATCTACAAAGTACTCTATCGAGTTTCTTGTGCTCTCGATCTGCCACTTCACCTGGTTGGAAACATCCTCTTTCAGTATATTGGAAAGCCAGTAATAGCTGACTCCGGAAATTATGAAGAACGGGATTAGCGAGAGGATCGAAATGAATAATATCATTGCGATCTTGAGCCTTCTGTACCGTGTCTTACTCAGGACGTTAGGCTTTGCGAGAAGATTAAACAGGCAGAGTGTCTGCAAGCACTTTTTGATTTTTTCCATGATTTTGTAATTCACGAATTTACTTTAATAAAAGGCCGTTTTAAAGGAGCTGTGTAAGAGGAAATATATTCGGTTTTTCCTGAAGCCCGTAATGGCTGAATATTATACAAAATCGGGAAACGATTAATAAAGAAGAAAAAAGCCATTGTTCTTAGGCGCTTTATTGCTTCATTTATATGTTTCAATTATATGTTTCAATGTCTCTACAGCACCTATACAATCCGGGATAGTCAATAATTTTTTCGAGGTGAGGCAGGTGGAAGGGGGTCGGAGACGCTTTCCTGATAATGATAATTGTCTAATATGGGGTTTGCAAAATAATTTATAGTTTTCTAAAGGCTAAGATCGTTGCATGATATCTCTCCTCAGCCGGAAAGTTTTTGCCTAACCAAATATTTTATCTGTTTCTTCATCAGTAAAACCAAATTGCCTTAAAATACTTAAAATATTAAGGAGGCGATAGTTCTTTTGCTCCCATATCAACAGGTGCAATGTTTTTTTCTCTCAGTTAATTACCAAACTGTAAAATGTATGGTCGCCTTTACCTTCTCTATAAATTCTCAATTGCTTCTTTTGATAAACCGGTGAATTTCATGATTATATCTGTATCAACCCCTGATTCAAGCATGTTTAAAGCTTCTTTTATTATGCTTATCTCTATCCCGTCCTCCTTTGCTGTCTCTATCACATCGATCTCTGAAGCCAAATCGATTAAATACCTCTCATACCGTTTACGTTCCTCTCTATCCATCCTCAACAAAGCCAGTTTCTCCTTCGCCTTTTCAATGTTCTTTGAGTGAAACTCCTCTTTAATTACATCATGCTTTAACATGTATATCCACTCATCTATATCGGACTCTATTATATCTTCAAACCTCTCTACATGGATCAGATAATATTCGGGAAACACATCTTTTTCTCTGAACTCATATCGT
>JAREWP010000047.1 GCA_029001845.1 Candidatus Magnetocorallium paracelense
ACATTATCAATACCGATGACTTAATCGGTAAACAATTTCTTATCTCCATTGAAAACACAAGTAATCGTTGCCTCTCTGTGCAACAAATATCTCCTCTCTTTTAATCCTTTTCTCTTCAAGACAGACCGCTTTCAATCCACACTTTACATCCTCCTCTCTTTGCCTCTTGCTATAGCAGCTCATTCCTATACGGATGCCTATTCTCCGGCCTACTTTATCTCAGCATAAGTGGCCTAATTTATCTAAGCGCTATCGCTAGAGACACCTACCAAAACGTCAATCAATCTGAAATTCAGGCCTGGATAAGCTTCTAGCCCCTTTGCCAGGTATGCTTTCACATTGTCCCGGCCTTGAAGTCTTCCTGATTTGTTATCGGTTCGTTGCGCCAGAAACATACTGAAATACTCTACGTTTCTGGCATAGTGGGACATAATGCGATCGATGTCATGTTCATTCCAAGAATCGAGCGAACTCGTTTGCTTTCTCTTTGGTGATCATACGTACTCCTTGTTTGAGAAGATAACCAGTTATTGACCGGAAAGATTACCAATCACTAATAATTTGCCTGCCGCGACTACCCTTATTTTCCGTCTGATGCACTGGGCTTGTTATGAGAACTTTCTCATTTTTACTTTAAAGTTTTCCTTTATAAGAAGAAGTCCATCCAAACAGCTTTTTTAATTTTTGGCTTGGATTAAATCTAAATGCAGTCGAACCTCTTCTACGATCCAAATAGAAACTGCCAAATCCAGTTAAGGTTACACCATGTCCTTCTTTAAATGTTTCATACAAAGTCTCTGTGACTCCATCTAACCATTGGCTTGCTGTTTTTTCATCAGTATTCATCTTTAAAGCAAGTTTGTTGGTAATCTCTTTTTTTGATATTGAACTACTCATTTTTTAGTCTCTATCCTTACATTCTTCTCATCACATAAAACGTAGCAGCTTTGTCTGCTGCTTTTTATGTTTGCTAATCTTTGATTTCCAAATGTCAATCTTGAGATTTAATTCCTGTTATTCCTCAATATTCATGAAGACGGTTCTAAAGCAAATTCAGTCACATGCTTAAGGAATGCCTGATTGGAGCTTTGCTTTTTAGATAACATGTAGAGCTTAAAAATTTTAATCGGCTTGTCACTATTATCCCTGTTGTTTTACGTTAGATAATTCTGTTTTATGTTACACAAATCAAACCTCTGACAATCTTTTAAGGGAATAGATATCACCCAGTCCCTTTACTTTTTTAGGTTTTTTTTCATTTTTCGATTGAAAGTAATCTCTGAATTTCCCATAGTAATGACTGACAAAGCCCCTTGTCCCTATAATACCACTGTCAGTAAAATATCTGGTACGATGTCTTAACCACTCTGTCGGCTTTAGCTCAAATCCTTTTTTTCTTTCTTCTTCCACTATTGAATCGTCTATTGCCTTTCCCTTCTGCCTGTCTATGTTACCATTTTCATATACAAACTCACGATAAAACCTTAATCTCTCTTCCTCTGTCATTTCCCCCATACCGGTCAGTCCAAATTCAGTTGATAGAAATCCATCCTTGTTGTCTGTCTGTATATGATAACCCATTGAACTCCATCGATACTCCTCCGGCCTTTCTACCATATTGGCTCTAACCGGATTAAGATCTATATAGGCAAGGCAATTGATCAGGGTATCCCCGTCTTCTACGATTACACTCTTGAACCTTCCGTTCCAGAAAAAGCCTTTCCTGTTATGGCGTTTATTATAATAGCGGGAAAACCGCTGCTTTATTTCCTTTATATATTCTGAAAGGTTCGATAATTTATTACGCCAGTATGGAGTTTGCCCGTCAGTAATCATTCTGCTTTCGTCATTATAATACAGAATAAGCCTTTGTTTTATCTCTTCTTCTGAATAGGCATCAGAATCTTTCATTCTTATAAGCAGGTGCATATGGTTTCCCATTATACAGAAGCCGAGTACTTCAACAAAAAAAACTGAACTCAGCCATTTAATCAGATTAAAGAGATATTCCTTTTCAACGTCCCCCATAACGAAGCCCTCAAGGGCTGTTTTAGATATGATGTGGTAGGTTACTTCTTCGCTTTTTACAATCATTCTTGGGATGCGAGCCATTTTTACCTCCTGTTTCTTTATTGAAATTATTCAGAAATCGATTATAAAGGGTTTTGTCTTGTTTGTCAAGTATTATTTGCCTGTCCCCGTCACCGTTGATTTTGAGTATCCGACTCACGGCCAGGTGCGGGTAGCCAATGAACTGAAGAGACAGGGGATAATTCTCAGCCCCGGGGGAGTACGCAGCGTATGGCTCCGTCACGGCCTTGAGAAAGCTGCTTTGAGGCTGAAGCGCCTTGAGAAGTGGGCAGCCGAGGAAAAGAATATATTAACGGAGAGCCAGGTAGAGGCGCTTGAAAAGGCTAAAGAGGAAAAAGAAGCGCATGGAGAAATAGAGAGTTATCATCCCGGCTTTCTTTTCGGCCAGGATACGTTTTATGTCGGCTGGATCAAGGGGTGGGTGATATTTTTGAAAAAGTTCCCACGCTTGAATTACATGATCATCACTAACTTTAATTATCTTAACCATATGGCTGTTCAATATTTTATTTCCCCAGTGGCAAGCAACGTCATGACTGATTTTATAATGTAGCCATGTTACGGTTTCATCAAAGATATAATCTGTTATGAAAAGAGGAATATTTTTATTCTGAA
Source organism: Candidatus Magnetocorallium paracelense (assembly GCA_029001845.1). Classification (GTDB taxonomy): domain Bacteria; phylum Nitrospirota; class Thermodesulfovibrionia; order Thermodesulfovibrionales; family Magnetobacteriaceae; genus Magnetocorallium; species Magnetocorallium paracelense. The sequence goes on from JAREWP010000047.1 coordinate 2,707, forward strand.
TTGAAACATATAGCTTTTTAGCAATATCATGATATTGGTCTTTTTCATCTGCCAGTGCAATCCATACTCCTGTATCAACAAAAATATTCATTATCTTAATCCATAAATATCTCTATCGTGATGAACGGAGCCGTCGTTCACATTACTTTTACAAATACCTACAACGTCCACCGCTGAGTCACCTATCCATCCTTCTTCACTATTAACTTCCTTCATCGCTAAATTAATCAATTTTTCAATTGACTTTAATAATATCTCTTCTTCAGTATTTTGAATGTATGATTTTGGAATAGTTATTATTAAATTACCTGATAAATCATAGTTTAAATTGAGATTATCTGTAATCATCATAAGTTACTCCTTTTAATTTTCACTGGAATTATTTGTCCCTATTACTTGCTGTCCACAAAATATATAAACCTGTCCACAGTCATCGGATGAAACTGGTCTTCTCTACTTCATTAACTTTTCAATTTCAGCCTTCGAAAGGCCTGTCAGGGTAGAAATCATCTCAGCTGACAACTCTTCTTCTATACATTTTCTAACCCGACAACCCAGAAGTGCTCTCGATTTAAATCTATCTTATCCTCTCGTATGAGGATATAACGCATTATGATGAACAAATCGTCTGAGTTTAATATCTTGATTTTCTGCTTCTTTGTAAGTTTTATATTCATTGCTTGTTATTTCATCCTCTTTTCTATAATTATAACATTGCATAATACTTAAGAACAGGATTATGAATTAGGTATTCTTAGGGCAAACAGAACTCAAAGATTCAATAATAATACAAAAAAAATTTTTGCCTATCCATAGTCATCCTGATAAAATCATCCATTCCAATTCTTAAACATTTCCTTTTATATCTTGCATCCCCTGTCACGGCCATAACAGGTAGATATTTTAATCGTTGCCTGATTATTTCAGTTGCTTCAAGTCCATTCATTTTAGGCATATCAATATCCATGAGACAAAGATCATATTTTTCTTCGTTTACTGTAGCAAAATCAAATAGCTTCATGACCATTCATAGCTAAGTCATATTCAAAGCCCCACATATCCATTAATGATCCTGTTACCTCTTGAATGTCCTTATTGTCTTCTGCTATTAGTATATTCATGTTTTAAATTTTTATCTTTTTTAATTAAGAACTTTCTCGCCTGCTTCCCAATCATCGCCTGTCCCATCTTAGCTCTATTGTCATTTTTCAAGACATGGTGCCATCACCCCTGGGTTCTCAATTTATATCTCAATATTCAAGGGCTGACCCCCTCATGATCTGATCCCTTTCTTAGAGACCTCTGGATTTCGTTTCACTATCCCAATCAAGGGAATGCGACTTCATGAACCGCCCTGTGCGGGCCCGCATGCAGGGTGGTGTGGGGAGGGAGAGCTAAAGACTCTCCCTTACCCGATTAGGAAAAAAGTAATATTTTATTTATCCGAGTTCTCTTTAAAGAATACTTTAAACTCTATTTCCTCATTTTCAATGGTTTACTCCAATTCGTTTATTTTTTGCTAATTTATATAAATGCAGCTGGAGACACATTGAATCGTTTAGCTAAATTACGAATTTGTTTAGTTGTAAGCTCAAGTTCACCACTAAGAACTTTTGATACCATGTCTCTTGAACCTATTTCTGTCAGGTCAGACTCGTTAAGATCATGCTCTTCCATAAAGAATCTAAGTATATCACTGCTGCTACATTCGGGCATAGGATAATGCTTTTCCTCGTAGGCATGTATTACAGTTCCTAAAATATCTAAAAGTCCATACAATGGGTGTTGTTCATTAGTCCCAACTTCATCTATTAAACTATTAAGACGTTCAATCGCTTCTTCATATTCACTCTCAGAACGAATAGTGAAAAGATGACTAATTATTATCCAGTGATTTTGAATATCTTTAGATATAATGCTCATTGTTTCCATCCTCCTTTATCATATTCAGGGTGCGTAAGCACATTGCGTATATATACTTTTCCTGTATTGAAATGTATTGATGTAATCAACCTGTTTTTATTGCCTCCAATATTAAATACTATTAAATCATTTACTTTGTCTGCAGATGGAAATGCTCTAACCAACTCATTATAGCTTCTAAAGTTACTTTTTTGCATGGCATTAAACCAGCGATTCAGGGAATTCTTGCTATTAGGGTGCTTTTTCCAAAATTTTTGCAAAGCTTTTCGACTAATTATATGCAATGTAAAATTTTCTGTCCTTAAGGTCTATTGAGATACATAAAAACATAACGATCGATATCAGCTTGTAACACCTAACCAAAAGTTACTTTGGTTGAAACATTAAGAAAGTTCAGAAATTGCAGGAACACAAAATGTTTTTTCAAATGTTCGTTATTTTTCTCGGTACTCATTTAATATTTCGATTATCTCCGGATCATCTAAAGGACTGTATTCCGATCAGGTATCCAGAAGGTGTTTATAAACATCAATAGCGCCGATATCTTCTTTTCCCGCCTTGAAGCATTCCTGAACATATGTTTGTCCGGCTCTGACCAGTTTTCCCACATCCGTGCCTGTAACGTTATAGAACTCCATAACGATCCTTCCGTTCCAAATCGCTTTTATTCGCTCAGTGACCCGCCTCTCTTCAGCCCTTTTTTGTTCATCTTCATCGGTTTTCTTTAAAAGCTCTTGCAAGCAGTCTGTGAGTTCTTCTTTTTCTTTTTTGATCTCTGGATCTTCTATTACAGCTCCGGCGGAATCCGCGATGCGCAACGTTAATAGATCGCTACGATAATCAGGCGGAATGTTATCAGAGTAAAACCATTTTATAAAGGTTCTCTCAGGTTTATCCATTTTTGTCCAATCCATTTGTATTTTAATGTGGTTTTTGATCATCCAGATGACTTTAGAAACATTGAACAACTCCTCTGTCCAGTTAAATCTAGAGACAATCGCCTCGAAAAGATCAACGCTGCGATTTTCGTGACCATAAAAATGATGGATTCCCTTTATTTCATCGTATGTTTGCGTTTCAGCCTTGCCGATATCGTGAAATATGGCGGACAGAATACACTCCGGGCTCGATCCGGGCGGCAGGGCTTTGACAACATTCAGCGTATGGGTATAGGCGTCCTCACGGTGATAAGGGCCTGCCTGGTCAAGCCCGGTTAACGCGGCGAGTTCCGGCAGCACCGAAGTCAACAAACCGCGTTCTCGTAAGATTTCAAGATACTCAGCCCCATCCTTTAGTAAGTGGTATAAGACGATGTGGTTTCCGGCTTCATTCAGGGCGTCCTTTTCGGTTTTGATAACTCCCTTTTGCTGAAGTCCCTCTATTATCGTTTTTATTTTACCGATTTTTCGTCCCTCAGGCAGACCCGGCCCCCAGAGTTCGTTGTCCTCCATCAAATCCGCGCCGGTGATTAGCGAATCAAAGACGTGGTTTTTTTGAAAATCCTTCTCCCCGGCTTCGGTAAGCCATACATCAAGTAGACTTCGAATCAGGTGATAATTCTTTAACTGCCCCTGGTCTACTCTTTTTCCGTTACGAATTTTCATTTTGCCCAGTTGATCGATTTTATGGACAAAGAGGATATCCTCTATAAGGCCGGCGTCAACGGTACGAAGCAGTTTCTTCACCCTTTTAGCGGCTGAGGAGAAAATAAGTTCATTATGATTTGAAATGATAAAATAGACATCACCGGAAATGGATTCGTCTATTCCCAGTCTCCTGCAAATAGTAAGCGCCATTTCAGCTCCCTTTTCCGGGTGGCCGTAATATGTGGGAGCGCCGTCTGCTTTTAGTTTCATTGTCTCCGCCTTTCCTATATCCAGAAAAAGCAGGGAAAGAATAAGGACCGGCGAAGGGTTCGGCTCTTCGTCATACAGCAGAGAGAGAGACAATAACGTATCGTTTAGAAAGTTGTCCGCAAAGTGGTGATGCGTAGAGCGGACTTTTGCCTCTGCCTCTGTAAGTTCAGGTAAAACATAGCAAAGCGTATTGCTTTGGCGGTAAGCGTTTATAAGACGCACCGGTCGAGTAAACAGCAGCCAGCGAATCTCCTGAGTCAAGTCAGTCGGCAGCTTCAGAAGTGTTTTCGAGGGTTCCAGAAATTTATGAAGCTTGTTGATATGCTCCTGTATTAAATAGGTATCTTCCAAATAGATCCGGGACAGCAGTATCTTCGCGTCTGCTTCGGAATCGATCTCTCCATCAATCTCTGCCTGACGCAGGCGCAGTTTGATATCACGCAGGTGAGGACCGTTGGGGATTCCTAAGTTCCGTATCAAACGATTGAAATCGATTTGCGAAGGGGGATAATCATCCAGTTTACCAAGGAAATCAACAGCATCAAGGTTGACTGCCATTTGGCAAGCCCTGTAAAAGGAGTTAAGATGGTCTGCTTGTTCGTACCTGCTAAAGATTTCAATAAGCTCGGCGTCTTGATTTTTCAACATATCAAAATAGATTATTGAAAGAGTATCACTGCAAAGTTTGGTGATCCCCTTAATATTGGGCAATCTGGCCCGGCGGGCGGAATGTTCGATAGAGGGGACACGAAAAAAGCGGTCGTTAATATTGGAAAACCCAAGGGAACGAGACATTTCTGCCTCTATCTCATTTGCTCCCAAATCAAAGAGTAAGGCGGCGAAGATCAGAGATGGTTCGAAAGTATCGTCAAAATGATTAAGTAGAAATTCGATCCTTGTGCAGATTCTATCCGCGATCTTCGGATCGTCCCATTCGCATTCCGGAAATATTTGCTTATGAATTCCAAACTCCACAAGTTCATTCAACGCTCCACGCGGGTCAGCGGATACGGCTTTTATCAATTCCGCACCAATTCTTTCTTTGGAAATGGTATGAAACAATTCAGGCGCCAGTTTGCGAATGGCAGACGCTGTTTGCAGGGCTATTGAAAAACCCGGCATCCTTGCGCGAAAACGTATTGCCCGCAGCATGCGCAGCGGGTCCTCTCGAAATCGTTCCTCTGCTTTACCTACACATTCGATCTCGCAGTTGCGGATCGACTTCACACCTCCATGAAAATCGAGAAGTTTGCCATGGATAGAGCCCTTTTCATCCGCCAATAACTCGATATACATGGCGTTGATGTTGAAGTCACGCCGCTGTGAATCCGCTTTAATCGAAACCGAGTCATGTGAAACATAAAAATCCCTGTGGTGATCGCCGAAACTTTGCTCAGTTCTGGTCAAGGCCAGGTCTACAGGTTGGGCGTATCCATGAATAATCATCTTCCAAACAGGAAAAGACTTTCCCACATGAATAACCTCATTAACTGTTTCGCATTGGGCGCTAAAATTCTTGAGCAGATTGTCCAGTTCATAAAGATTCATTCCTTCGATGACAAAATCAAAATCCGCCAGAGTCATCTTATAGCCATGAATGGCATATATCGCCGTATCACGAATAATTCCACCGCAGGCGTAAATTTTGGCATGCTTTTCCCTGAGTGCTGTCAACAAAAGCAGCATTGTTTGATATAATCTGTCATGACCTTTCATCTCACTGATGAAAGGGGCGACAATCTTACTTTCCTGAATTTCAATCATCACGCTTCAGTCATTTCCGCACGCACCCATGCATAGTGGGAGTTTAGTCCCAACAACATATGGTTATAAAAAAGATACCGTCATTCCCGCAATCTTTTAGCCGGGAATCCAGTGTTTAGGAAAAAGAAACCTTATAATGAACGGTGTTATAGACCGCTTTTAATCTTCAGGTCGCTCTCCGGCCGGCGCCATTTTAACCAGACGCGGCAGGAATCTCCCTACTGTATCAACCAAGTCGGACTGAGCAGCCATTACGGTTTCAATATCTTTATAGGCCATGGGCGCTTCATCAATCCCGGCTGATAATAATGTAACCTTATTCGTCTTGAGCAGATCCTGAATGTCGCTCCACTTAAATGCCTCTTTCGCCTTTTTGCGGCTCATTTTCCTGCCGGCGCCGTGTGATGATGAATTCAGGGATTCAACATTTCCTTTGCCGCGCACAACATAAGCCGCTGTAGCCATGGACCCGGGAATTAGCCCGAGCACTCCATTGGCGGCGGGTGTCGCGCCTTTTCTGTGGACAACCAGCTCTTCATTGTCATATATCTCTTTCCATGCAAAGTTATGATGATTGTCGATCTCAACAAGAACTTCCGCACCAAGATGCTTTGATACATGGTGATGTATAAGATTATGATTAGCGGCGGAGTAAAGCCCCATTAACTGCATGGCGGCCCAGTATTCCTCTCCCTCTTCTGTGTCAAGGTCAAACCACGCCAAATGAGTAAGGTGCTTTTCAATATCCCTACGCAATGATTTGGCGAGTTTGGTGTAGTGCTGCGCTATGATGCCTCCTGCGCCTCTGGAACCGCTGTGACTCAAAAGGGCCAGGTAGTTACGCGGTTCAACGCCAAGACCGTTATCAGTGACAGTCAGAACTCCGAACTCTACAAAATGGTTGCCGCTGCCGCTTGTTCCTAGCTGACTCCACGCCTTATCCTTGACCTTCTTGGTGACAGGGCTGACACTCCAATCCTCATCCATAACACTGTGCTTACGACGAGACTTTTTAAATGCGGCCCCAACTCCAAAGGCTGTTTCCTTTTCAAGGGCCTTAATGAGAGGTTCCGGCTTATCAAACATAGTAAGAGGCAAATCAAGTACGGACATTTTCATGCGACAGGCAATGTCCATACCCACTGCGTAAGGTATAACCGCATTACGGGCGGCCAAAACGCCGCCTATGGGCAGGCCGTAGCCTACATGAGCATCCGGCATGAGAGCTCCCCTCACGGAAACAGGCAAGCGGCATGCGTTATCCATCTGTTGTATTGACTCAGAGTCAATGTCATCACCCCATTGTTTATAAGTTGCATTCATTTTATCTCTACCTCCCATGTTTTTGTATCCATCTTTTCAATGGATATACTTACATCGAGAAACTCTTTAATTATCTCGGCATTGGTAAGCGTATGTTTTGTAGGCGCGCATGTAATAAACTTCCCGGCCCCGGCTATAGCCATTGGTGCGAGGAGTTGGTCGGCCAGGTAGATTCCTACAGGCGCATTGGAGCATAAATATCTTTTTAAGTCATCAATGGCCCTTGAAGCTACAGTCTTGGCGGAAACGCCGGGAGCGCCGAAAGCCGTACAGATTTCCGTTATCATATTGTGTTTTACTTCCAGCATAACCACATTCCCAGGCCCCCTGGAGTCAATGATTTCATGGGCATACAACATGCTTTTGTCCCATGAAAGCTTATCTTTCACCTGTTTTAACTCTCTGTGGGCGATGTCAAGCGACAGCTTTGACACCAGAGCCTTTGCCTGCTTTTGCATGATTTCTCCCCTCTCCATAATCTCTATCTGCTTCAGAGATGCAGAAGGAGTTATATTAGCTCTGAAAGAACCTCCTCCGGCCGGGTAAAAGCCGTAACGTTCCAAATGAACCTCTATTTTCGGGCCTAATTGATTTATAACGGGTAAAAAGGTTCTTTCCAAAAAGTCAAAGGGCGGCGCAAAAGCATTGTGCGTGCCTCCCTCTAAGAATATGGTTGACCGGCCTTCCCTGGCGCACATTAAGGCCGGTAATATTGTTTGAAGCACTAAAACCGTGCTTCCGGCAGTGCCGATGGCGAAACGATACTCTCCATGCTTTACTTTTCCGGGCTCAAAATATAAATCCCTTGAGTTAAGGAACGCTCCCTCCGCCTTGGCTGCGCATACCTCGGTACAGGCCTTTACAGCAGTCAGGTGTTGGCGAAGGAGGCCCGGCTTTTTTCTGCCTCCCCGTATGTTTGTTATCTGAAAAGGCTTTCCCGTAACCATGGAAAGGGCCAAAGAGGTTCGTATGATCTGCCCTCCGCCCTCTCCGTATGTTCCGTCAATTGTAATCATGTTTTTATTGTTTTCTTAATAAAGCGCAGCGACAAAGTTTGGTGAAACAACCAACTCCCTCTATGGATGAAAGGAGAGTCGCCGGGTTTCGAATCCCGGTATTCCATGTAGTTCCACCGGCATTCGCTACGCTTAATTCACCGGCCTGACAAGTTTTTGATGAGACACAGACGTTGGGTTGATGTAGTCCCATCTGCATTCAGGCCGGATAACTAACCTATAACTGTATGGAATTTATATCATCCACCCAGTGATTGCCTTGTAAACGTCTTTGCGCAAACTTTGATATAACTGTAAAGACATTATCGGAAAAGCCTCCTATATTCAGTATATTATCATCGTCATATGCCTGTGTTGTGTTATAAGGCTGAATGTCAAGACATACGAGTCCGGCCTCTGGATTGCGCTGTTTAAACTTTTTCCACTCCATCATCATCGCTGTGCCTGCATAACTGCCACGGGCGTCAACCCATGACTGATTATCAGAGACAAATATGACCAGGTCCCCTTTGGCGCGCTTTTTATTAAGCTGCTTTAAAGGGGCGCTACAGTTCGTGCCTCCACCGCCTATTTTTGAAAGCTTTCGGGCGTTTGTCATAACACTCTCTTTTCTGCTAATTTTAACATTAACCACTCTCTCTTCAAAAGGCAGCACCTCGGACTCCCGATTTTTGCGTAGCACCGCCGCTGCAACCAGAGCGGCGATATCAATACAGCGCACAGCACTTGTTGCGCCTTTTCTATAACCGGTTGCAGAAGAAAATGTCATAGATCCGGAAACATCGGGGCAAACATAAACCTTTCCATCAATTTCAGGCACATTGGAGGCAGCCGTTTCCATAGCCATTTCCAATGCCTGTAAAATCTTACCCGGTGTTTTCTCATCAGCCATGGAATGGGCGACCATAAGCTGATATGGAAAGACTTTAGCCTTCTCTATCTCTCCTTTATCACTTAACCGTTTCGCCACCATATCAACCAATGACTTGTCCTTAAATACGCCATGACGTATAAAGGTATTTATGTTCATTCGAGTCATCTGCCACCCGGCCCTGCGGGCTATCATCTTCCACTGCTCATCATTAAGTTCCAAAGATGTGAGCATCTGAAAGGACACATTCGGTACAGGTCTGTCAGGGTCTTTCTTGAACTCTTCGTACTGCTGAACAACCAGGGGCAGACTCCCATAATCAACTTCGCCTTTCACCAGATAACCATAAAGCGCGTTACGGGTGCGAGTGCCTGCTTTGGGATGAACCATTTTAATAATATCCGTTATACTCGGATCATTCCCTACGGAATAGTTAAATATCTGCTCGTCGGAATGCTTATCCAACCAGTCTCTGATTAACCGCTTCGGCATAGTACCAAAAGATTTCCGTCCCACGACTCCGGAGCGAACAATCTGTACAAAGTTTCTAAGCATCCTGCCATTATCAATCACTCTGTCAAAAACCACCGGCAAGTATTCAGGAGAGTTGCTTGACAACAAGGCGCACAAAAGAGCCGGCATATCCTTCATATATCCCTGTTGGCGACTATATATGGCGGTTTTAGCGACAAAAGAACTCTCTACTTTTTCGCATATTTTTAATACACTATCAAGCTGCTCACCGGCTGAAGCATAAAAGGTGGAATTTAAACAGCCTGTAGCCGCATACTGCGCAAGCACATGTTTATCGGAAAATCGATAAGCAGGGGCGCCTTCATGGTTAACGGAATCGGTCTTTCCAAGTAATTTTCCTGTCAAAGATGCAAAAAGTGATTTGTTCGCCATGACTCTTATCTCTCCTTTCTTAATCGTCGACTACAGATTTCACCGATGGCGCAGATTGAGAAATTAGTGAAATCTGCAACATCTTGTGAGATACCCTAAAAAAGCTGATAGCTGACTGCTTTTTTAGTTTGTCTGTTGCCTGTTTATATATCAGAAAGTATGCCAACCAATAATGGATGAATAAAAAAAGTGTAAGCCCTTGATTTTAGCAGGATTTTCATTGATGTCCGGTTCTTAAGATTGACAAAGCAGGTTGTTTACGTATAAAATTTTCTAATTTATTAGATAATATTCTATGAATATGAAAGAGACAGTAGTGATCGGGTTTTTGGGTTCAACTTTGGACCGGGTAAAGGAGTCAGAGCGATGGTTGACCTGGCGGCCGAGCGTCGCTTTATGCCAAAATGAGGATTTGCTGGTGGACAGATTTGAAATTCTCTATCAGAAGAAGTTTAAGGGCCTGTTGGACATAGTCATGGAGGATATAAAGTCCGTGTCTCCTGAAACCGAGGTTATAGGCAATATGATAGAATTCGCGAATCCCTGGGATTTTGAGCAGGTTTACGGCGCATTACTTGATTTTGCATTGTCCTACAAGTTTGACACAGATAGGGAGGATTATCTTGTTCACATAACAACAGGGAGTCACGTGGCGCAGATTTGCTGTTTTATACTGACAGAGTCGAGATACTTCCCGGCCAGGCTGCTTCAGACCAGCCCGAGCGTCGCCCGTGAGGGTAAGAATTTCGGCGCCTTTCATATAATAGACCTTGACCTGTCAAAGTACGATAAAATTTCACAAAGGTTTCTATACGAGCAGCAGGATAAAATATCATTCTTAAAGGGTGGCATAGAGACTCGAAACAAGAGGTTTAATCAATTAATCGAAAAGATTGAGCGCGTGGCGGTTAACTCAAAAGAGCCCATACTGTTAACGGGCCCCACCGGCGCCGGAAAGTCAAAACTTGCAAAGCGCATTTATGAGCTAAAGAAAAATAAATCTCTTATTCAGGAAAGGTTTGTGGAAGTAAACTGTGCAACGCTTCGCGGGGAAGGCGCCATGTCAACGCTCTTTGGCCACAAAAAGGGCGCATTTACCGGAGCTGTATCTGAACGAGCCGGGCTTTTAATGAGCGCCCATAGGGGAATGCTCTTTCTCGATGAGATAGGAGAGCTCGGCATGGACGAACAAACAATGCTGCTTCGCGCGGTTGAGGAGAAACGCTTTTTACCCCTCGGTTCGGACGTGGAGATGGAAAGTGATTTTGACCTGATTGCAGGGACAAACAGAGATCTCGGTAAAGCAGTGGAAGAAGGAAATTTCAGGGAGGATTTGCTTGCAAGGATCAACCTGTGGACATTCAACCTGCCGGGCCTGCGTGAAAGGCCGGAGGATATCGAGCCCAATTTTAATTATGAGTTACAGCAGTTTTCAGAGAAACTCTTTAAACGTATAACCATAAACAAAGAGGCGCGAAAAAAATATCTGGATTTCGCCACATCCCCGGAAGCGCTGTGGAGGGCGAACTTCAGAGACCTGAATGCATCTGTATGCCGGATGGCCACTTTGTCGAATAGCGGGAGAATAACAACGGAGGTTGTGACAGAAGAGATCGAACGTCTCAAGGCGGGTTGGAGCTACAAGAGAGATAACCGTGTTGACGCCGTGATTGCCCGGGTTTTAGGCCCTGATGCTTTAGAAGAAATCGATCTCTTTGATCGCTGCCAACTTGCCGGAGTAATCGATGTTTGTAATCAATATCACTCCTTATCTCAGGCAGGCAGAAAACTGTTCAATGTATCACGAGAGCGCAAAAAACACTCAAACGACTCGGACAGGCTCCGCAAGTATCTGGCAAAGTTCAATCTGACAATCAATGATTTGCTTATTCAGTAATCAAATCCCACCTGAGTCATTCCGGGTATATTATAAAGTGTGCTGTTCGGTTCCCGTTGATCAAGAAACCATAATTTCTGCTGAGCAAATGAGAGCGGCGGTTGACTCTCCGCCGAAAGAGGTTTAGGTGTAATTTTAGATGTCTTCCCCTTTAATTTCTAGGGTGTGAGCTGATGCTCTATATACAAGTGTTACCAACAGTCCCTTTTAGAAGCAGAAATCCATTTCAATATGCTTGTTAGGCACACTTCAACCTTCTTCCTTTAGGTTCCGGTATGGGTTCACCAAACTCTTGGGCCGTATCTATCCATAATTGCATTGCATCTTTGATATTTTTTAATGCTTTTTCCTTACTATCATCATGAGCTATACACCCGGGAAGTTCAGGTACTTCACAAACAAATACTTGATCCTCCTGATTCCAATAAATAATGATTTCATATTTATCCATTATCAAACCTCTCTATCACATAACCAAACCCTGATCCAAGAAAACAATCCACCAATTTGAATATTACTGATATTAGTATTACTTCGGTTTATTCATCAATCTGGATTTTATTATGAACCTGATGTAGAAGATCCATCTGCCCTATACTCGCAAAATTAGAAATAACTGTAGTGTTTGAAATAATACTTACGACGCTGTCAATTCCTCACGCAACGTCCGGATTTCTTCCCTTGCTTCTTGAATAGTCTCTGCTCCGAGTCTGAGGGAAATCCCTTTTTCCTTAGCTAACATCAATGGTATCTGCACCTGGCGCTTTTAATCTTGTTTTTATCGGGTGATAGTTCTGTTCTTTCGCAGCAATATTATAACATGATTCCATCACCCTTTAAGGGTTTTTCAGACTCTCCTTTGACTTGAAAATCGTTCAACTTAGGTATTATTATCATATAAATTATTGAAAAAATAAATTTTATTCCCCATCAGATAACTATCGATTCAAATAAATCATTACTACCGGCTATGCCGGTAGTAATTACTCGTAAAACATGCGAGCGACCTGCTAACCCAATAAGGAACAATAACAAGGCGACCTCCGTACAATACCCCCCCATATTTCCCATACGGAAAAATCAAAGTCAATGGAATGAAATAGGGTCCAAACATCATGTTCGCCTAAAGATGGATATGTCGATTACAGTTATATATTGTATCAGGTAAGATATGTGCGGACTACCTTAAGACACCGAAAAGGCAGGCGATGAGTAGAATCCAGCCAAACCCTGAAATCAAAGAGGGTGGTGTTGATTGGTCAATCTGACGGAAATGTAAAAACCAACCCAGTGTGTAATCATTAATCTCACTCGGAAACCACACCATTAGCAAGGGAACGATTAATACTAAAATAAAAGTAACTACTCAGGTATAAATATGTGACATTAAGTATATGAAGGTATAAAGGGATTAGAGAGCAAGGCATAGTAAATAGAAGAGAGAATATCCTGGCTGTGTTTTCTGACAGTAGAGATATAACTGCGGATACGGGCAAAATAGAGGGCACCATTGTAAGTACGAAAGCAACCTGAGATTTTCTGTCGTACTTTCATCATGCGAATATCCTGCTCTGCCTGATTATTGGTAAAAGGAATAGTGAAATCGTGAA
>JAREWP010000024.1 GCA_029001845.1 Candidatus Magnetocorallium paracelense
TTACCAGAGCGTTTACTTCGGCCTGCATAAAACCAATGTCCGAAGACGAGTATTGTCCGCTCTTGGCCTGTATGGCAAGCTCTCTTATCCTCTGGATATTGTTGACAATCTCGTCCATTGCGCCTTCCGCTGTCTGTACGATGGAAAGACCGTCATTTGAGTTCCTGATGGCAACGTGAAGTCCCCTGATCTGAGAAGTCATTCTCGTGGCAATGGCCAGACCTGCGGCGTCGTCTTTTGCCGAGTTGATTCTAAGGCCGGAAGACAGCCTCTGCATCGCTGTCTCTAAAGGGGCTTGTGTCCTGCGCAAGTTCCTCTGAGAGTTCAGAGACATTATATTGGTGTTAATTACGAATCCCATGTCTTACCTCCATGTAAAACTTTTATAAACAGCATCCCGCTGTCTTTGACAAAGAATATAAAAAAGTATTTAAATATAATATACAGCGTTTCTTATATTGTTTTGTCTCACCTCCTGTTGAGTTTGATATTTCCGCTGTTGTTTCGTATTTATATCGTCAAAAACTTTTGAAACTTTAACGGAATATAAAAAGGTTGTATCAATGTACTCTTTATCGAAGGCAAAGAGTGTGCTTTTTATTAATCCTCTGTTAACAATGGGAGATGCGATTTTTCTCTCGTCAGTATTTAACGCCTTAAAAAGGGATATGCCGGAGAGAAAGATTTCAGTTATAACAAATCCCTACAGCCAGGTGTTTTTAGAAAGATTCGAATCGGTGGACAGAGTTTTTAATCTTAGAGACTATGGCGTCGCAGCCGTGTCTTCGAAAACTTCCAAGTTATTGTCTCTTATCAGGCTTTCACTGCTTATAAACAGATTCGACGCCATAATCCTGAGAAATGACTGGAGGGTGCCTCATACGAGACTTTTTAATACTGCTGCAGCGCTTTCAGGCTCTGACGGCGTATTAAAGGTAGATAAATATATAGACAAACATTTATCGCCTCACAGACATATTGTCGAAACATTTCAACGAATTCTCCTTGATCTTAATATTGACAGTAGTAATTCAGTGAATTTCGACCTGTCGCTTACAGAGCGGGATAAGAGATTTAGAGAGGATTTTATTAAGTCTCGTAAGCTTAACGGGAGAGCCCTTTTAGGTATATGTCCAACAAGCGGAATCGGAATCAAAAGCCTGCGAACGGATAAAATCGTCTCTTTGATTAATTCCGATTCTCTTCGTGAGTATGAGATACTTCTTTTAAATACTGATGAGAAAGCGAATGAACAAATTTTAAAAAGCTTGAAAAGAGAGCCGCTGATTGTTGGAAAGACTGATTTTGATAATCTGATTTCCCTGATTTCCCTGTGTGATTTATTTGTCTCAGTAGATACGGGCCCCCTTCACATAGCGGCTGCTCTTGGCATACCGAGTCTTGGAATATTCGGACCCACTTCCGGTATGGTAACCGGCCCCTATGGAGAAAGGTGTCATTTTATCGAAAGGGAAAAGATTTGCGGCATATTCGATCCACTGGCGCCTTATTCGCCATTAAAGCAACAGCAGGCCTGCTACAAATTGGACGAATGCAGGCTCAACTCCAGAAGCTGTATCGACGATATAACGGTTAAGGAGATTCTGGCAGGCATAGATAAAATTGCTCTTCCGTCATAAATGCGAAACTTTTTATTTTGCCGAATGTTTTTATCTATGTTTTTTTTCAAAAGAGTCGGTTGCGGCTCCAATAAGGGCGTCAAAGGAGCTTACTTCAAAAAAGAGTATAATGTCTCCCTCAACCATATGTGTTTTTACCTTTAAATGAGTATGGGCTATCATTATGATAGTGCTCGACATGGAAGTGTTTGACTTTAAAAATTTTATGATTGTATCTTCATGGTAATTTGGAAGGGAATACGATATCTGCCTGTTAAGTAAGTTTCCGATGGTACCCATTACGCCGTTAAGGATGATATTTCCTACTTCGGTCAATGTACCTATTCTTATCGAGTTAAGATCGACACTCTCGTTTGCGTTTTCAACAAGAAGGGTAAGCAGGTTGGATGCACTGGCAGAGGGAAATATAAGTGATGCAACACCTGAAAATGGTCCTTTAAAAATCATACGAATTATCGATAGCCTGCTTTCCACAAAGTTGGCAATATTTTCCTCCAGATCTTTTTGATGAAAAATCCTTATTTCAGGAACCATTAGCTGCACATGGGCGTTCAACATCTCATTCAGTATACCTGCCGCCCTGCCGACTCCTATATTAATGATTTCTTTTAAAGCATCTTTTTGTCTTTCAGATAAGTTCATTTGCTAAAACCTTTTTTCAGGATTCGTTTATATCGGAACCAATCAAGCCAACATCCGTTTTACAGGGTTGAGTATGGCAGAGTCAAAAAAATTAGTGTTTACCGGTTGCGAATAAAGAAAGTGATAGAAAACACCGATTTATAATATATAGTTCAATGTCATTAACTTAAGGAGTAAATCACCTTACGCCTTCAGCGGCTAAACTCGAAGTCTCTGCTTCTCTCCGCCTTCTCAGACATGACCCGCTTCTGTCGGAAGGCGCTTCACCCCTTAAGTTAATGGTTTTGATTTATAGTTTTATCGTCACTACTCAGGTCGATAGACTGAAAGCTATCAGGTAAGAACAAAAGTATTGGCAAAGTATTATGCCTTATAATTGGCCGGGGAGCCTAAAATATTCATTATTTGCTTCAGCCTTCAGTCTAAACATCTAAGTAGCTATGTTTTATGTTATTAATAACAGCGACGGAAAATAGAGAATAAAGCTATTTAATCTATAACTCTATAAAAAACATAGAGCTAAATATGTTAACATATCCTCTTCAATCAAAACATCAAAAATGATATTAACGGTTATCCTTTGAGCGAACTCCATGCCTGTTCGTCATTTTAAACAATGAATATACTGATTACGAGTGCATCCAGGAAAATTTATATAGTCGAGGCTTTCAGAAAAGCGCTTGAGAGCGAGGGAGGAGGCCGTGTCATAGCGGTTGATGAAAGCCCTTTTGCAGCAGCTCTCTATTTTGCAGACGACCACTATCTCGTCCCTCCGAGCAGGGAATCGGGTTTTATAGAAATAATGCTCAGTCTCTGTAAAAGCCTTTCTATCGGACTGCTCATACCTACAAGGGATGAGGAATTGGCTCTCTTTTCGGAAAACAGAGACAGATTTTACGACATCGGAACATTTGTTATGGTTGCCGTGCCTGAAACAATAGGTATTTGTCAGGACAAGAACTCTTTTATTAACTTTTGTCGTAAAAATGAAATACTGACGCCCAAAACATATAATCCCGAAGAGCTGACAAAAGAAGTCAGTTTCCCTTTATTCGTCAGACCAAGGTGCGGTAATGGTGGTAAGCATGCTTTTCGCATAAACTCCGGTGACGAATTAGACTTTATTTTGAAAAAGGCGTCCAGATTTTTGATTCAGGAATTTATTGAGGCGCCCGAGTATACAGTCGATCTCTTTGCTGATTTCTCCGGTAAAGTCATTTCCGTTGTACCAAGAGAAAGAATCAGGACTTTCGGAGGGGAGTCTTTTGTGAGTAAGACAAGCAGGAATGATGAGATTATTGCAGAGACTATAAAACTTTCCACTAAACTGAATCTGATAGGTCATAATACCATCCAGTGTTTCAGCGACAGAGAGGAGGTTAAGTTTATTGAAGTAAATCCGCGTTTTGGAGGAGGAGCCCATCTTGGCTTCGAAGCAGGAGCCGATACCCCTCTGTTTATCGTCAAGCTTCTTAACGGAGAAGTTCTGCAACCGATGATAGGTGAGTTTAAAGACGATTTTTTAATGCTCAGGTATACAGTTGATCATTTTGTCGATTCCGCTGCTTTAACAGAAAGGAGGTACGATTGAAAGCAACTTTCTTCGATCTGGACGATACTCTTTATCCGGAGATGGATTTTGTAAGAAGCGGTTTTTTCAGTGTAGCGAATTTTATAGCTTCCAATTATTACTTGAGTAGAGACGTATTGATCTCCCGTTTACTTACGATTTTTGACAGAGACGGAAGGGGGAAGATTTTTGACACATTGCTTTGGGAGTTGGGAATATATACTCAGGAAATGCTAAAGAGGCTTATTGACATTTACAGATATCATACCCCTGTTATAAAGCTCTATCTTGAATCAATGTCCACTTTACTCACGATAAAAAACTCCGGAATGAAACTGGGCCTTATAACTGACGGGCTGGCTCCCGTGCAAAAAAATAAGATCGCTGCTCTTAATCTCAGTGAGATTTTCGATGTTATAATATGCACCGACGATTTACCTCAGGGAAACAGCAAACCCTCGACCACTCCGTTCACTATCGCACTCAATACATTACATATAGAGCCTGCCGAGGCAGTATATATCGGTAACGATCCTTCCAAAGATTTTTACGGACCTAACAGATTGGGAATGGAAACGATTCAGTTTAGAAGAGATGAAAATCCGGGAGCTCTTCAATCCGGTCTTTACAGCGCCAATCATGTAGTAAGTCGGATAAATGAAGTTCTGACTTTTTTGTAATACCTAACCCGGCGTAGCCGGAACCAAACAGGATTTTTTAACCACGAAGTTCACGAAGATCACGAAGTTGAAAAAATAATTTCAGATTTTTCTTCGTGCTCTTCGTGAACTTCGTGGTAATAAAAAAATATTGGTGTTTTTTTGCACACAATTTTATTTATAAGCGACTAATAGTCTTCAGCCTTCAGTCTATCTAACCTTGTAGTAGTTACATAATATTTTTGTTGGCCTCTGTTCGTCGGAGTTGAACAGATGGTTTGAGTTAAAACCTGTCATATTACTTGATTGCATAATTGCAAACCCCATGCTTGCGCCACATTGCAATATTCAAATCCTCTCTTTTTGAAACTTCGTAAGCACAGGAAAATAAAAGCCCTGTGACATGGATGTAACTGTTTTTTCTATAAATAACCCTAAATTCGGCAGTTAAGCCGTAAAAGGTTTGACAGAAACGGGCTTTCACTCATTCCCGGCAGGCAGTCTCCGAGGGATCATTGCAACTCACCATCCCGGTGAGTCTTATGCAATGACCAAAGCCTTTCAATCCCGTTCCTGTCAAACCTTTCGAACAGATTGCTTCTTTTCAACTTTATTTCTTGCCGGCATAATTCCTGCTATATTATTCCGAAAGTTGAAGGCGTTCGCTGTTACAATCAAAGGGGGGTAATAAATGCTCGATATCGCTATAGCCAGAATAACTCATATAGAGTGGGAAAATCAGCTCGAATCGTTATTACTAAAGAAACGAAGCATTATAACAATTTCCGATTATGGAAACTGTGAGCTCGGTAAGTGGCTTTATGGTACTGCCATTGAGGAATATGAAAGTATTCCTGAAATCGAATTGCTTGAAAAAGAGCACAAATTGTTTCATCTTGCTGCGGAAAAAGTAACAAAATGGCACAACAATCCCAGACCCGGAGCTCGTGCAGAAGCACAGGCGATGATAGACTTTGACGAGGTAAAACGGAGAAGTAAGGAAATTGTATATTTGTTGACGCTTCTAGAGTTTAAGATAATACATAAAAAGCATTTGCAACCGCAAAGCGGGGGCAGCTTAGGGAGCGTTTTTAAGACAGTAACCGGATTTTTGTTACGATAGCGATTAGAAGCCGTATCAATTGCTTTTTGATATAGTTTTTTTCTGCCTACTTAACAAAAATCGTTACAATAATGGTAAAGTAGTCTATAGTGAATACGTTTTTTTTAATATTCTCCTATTACTCCGGGTGGCACAGGCAAATTTTCCGACCTAATACCTGCATTAACCAAAACCTTGCCTTATTGCACGGATAAAACAAGTTTATCCATGCCACCTGAACGCTCTTTACTGAATGCACACTAAGAATTATTAATTTAAGGAGGTAGCAAATGCCGGTTGCAGGACAATATGCCAGCACAACGACAATAGCAGGCCCGGGGGTATGTAAGACGATAGGATATCATTCTTTAGCCGGTAAAGTAGCCGGTACTGTCTGCGCCGGCAAAGGGATGGGACTGGGACTAGGGGTCGGTTTGTGGGCTCCCATCGCTATTGGTTTCATCGTTATCGGAGGGGGCTATCTGCTTTGGAAAAAAACGAGCAATGACTCTACATACTTGAAAGAGTTGGACCCTGAAGGGGCTTGAACATTATTATTGAGACTATTTATATGGCGGCGGAATGAAAGCTGAAATCTCCGGAATGTTGGAAGAACTGAAGGAAAGAGGGAAAATCGGAACAATACCTAAAAAGCTGCGTATTGTAACAGATTTCTCCGACTATTTTAGAATTAATTACGACGATGTCGTTCTGCTTGATGGTGTTCCCTATTTGATGAGACATAATGAGAAGGAAAAGCGTTTTGGCATTGACGATGAGGAGAAATTTTGGGTAAAACGAGCTGTTGATCTGCGAGACGGAAGCACCAAAATAATCAAGATGGTTTTTCATGAGGAATTCGAATCTACTATTGGCGGATTAAAAGTCCACTTTGTTCGTAGTCCCGGAAAGGAGAGCCGAATTCTTAAAAAAGTAAAAAATCACAAAAATTTTATGCAGGGTTTTCAGGTAATGGACGCAGGTGATTATCTTATAAGGGTAATAGATTATATTCACG
The DNA here is from genome assembly GCA_029001845.1 of Candidatus Magnetocorallium paracelense. Lineage (GTDB taxonomy): Bacteria > Nitrospirota > Thermodesulfovibrionia > Thermodesulfovibrionales > Magnetobacteriaceae > Magnetocorallium > Magnetocorallium paracelense. The sequence continues at coordinate 6,632 of JAREWP010000024.1, forward strand.
GGCAGAGACTGGACGAGTACATCATGAATTTGGGTGAAGATCATGAGGACTACTACTACAACTACTTCCCTAAAATCCTGGACGAATTTATCGAACTGGCGGGGGCTATAAAATTTCTTCACAGCAGGGGTGAAATCCACGGCGATATTAGGAGAGATCATGTGCTGAGAGAGAACACAACCGGCGTAAATAAGTGGATAGATTTCGATTATAATTATATTATGCATGGCGAAAGTCATTTTGGATATGATATATTCAGCTTGGGTAATTTCCTGCTTTTTCTTGTAAGTCGCGGTGATATTACACTGCAGGAGCTGGAGCGCAGGATGCCCGCCCTTGTCAATGAGATCGCTACATACGATTTAAGCCCGATTTTTAAACACAGGATCGTTAATGTAAAAAAAATATATTCTTACATATCGGATAAGCTCAGGTTTATTTTAATGCAGTTTTCCAATGGCGCCGATATGTTTTATGACAGTACCGAGCAATTTATAGACGATTTAAACGAAGTAGAGATTTAGGAGACCGGTAGTTGAAAGATAATGGTTTGGAAAAGCTTGGGGATAAGGAGAAACATATATTTATCGTAGTAGACGGGGCTGTTGATTCAAAAAAAACTATAGCCTATGTTATCGATTTTTTTGGCACTGACAGCTATAAGGCTACTATCTTTTCGATTCTGCCCATACCTGCCAAAGATATGTTCGCCACGGAAGATGAGTTTATACAATGTCTGAGCCGGGCCAAAGAGAGTACATTGGCAGTACTTGAATCATGCAAAGAGTTCCTGATAAGCGCCGGACTTCCCGAAGAGAAGGTCAGAACAAAACTGGAAATCAGGGATTGCAAACAGATCAGCGAATGTATAAACAAGGCAAGGCAATCGGAAGAGGCATGTATCGTTGTCGTTGGTCGGAGGTCGAAAAAGAGACAAAATGAAGCCATATTCGGCTGCGTCGCCACCAGACTTCTAAAGAAAATTACAAACGCTCTTCATGACGAATCGGAGATTACTTCTGATTGTCCGATATTTATTGTCAAGCTGGACGGCACTCTGGAGCATGTCGATAAATGCGATAATGTGTATCTTTAAATTCATCGATTTCCTGAACTCTTATCAAATCTTTTGAACAGATTGCTTCTTTTCAACCGCTGTTTTAATGATAAAAAGCAAGTCATCTGCTTTTTCTTTAAATTCTTTCTGCTCCTGTTTCTGTACTACAAAGAATGTCTTGTATGAAGGTTGTATTTTGTAAAACGATCTCCTTTTGTTGGAAATAACTTTCTTATTTATCTTCACCTGGTACTCAAATGTCTGAAAAATTTATCTTTGATACTACCTGTTCATAGACAATCGGATTATTGTAGAATTAAATAAAGATCATTATGGAAGACAAAAGTAAATCCGATTATGACAGCGGGTGGAAGGAGGTAATAGAGAAATATTTCGAGGACTTTCTACTTTTCTTCTTTCCTCAGGTTCACAGCGATATAGATTGCACAAAGGGTGTCGAGTTTCTTGATAAGGAATTCAATAAAATAGTAAAGGAGTCGGGGGAGAAAAAGAGGTATGTAGATAAGTTGGTTAAGGTATGGTTGAAAACAGGGGTGGAAAAATGGCTTCTGATACACATAGAAGTTCAGGGAACCAAAGAGGAAGGATTTGAAAAGAGACTGTATGTGTATAATTACAGGATTTTCGACAGATATGACAAAGAGGTGGTAACCCTGGTGATCCTGACAGATGAGGATAAGGTATATCGACCCGATGTGTATGAAGTAAAGAGGTGGGGATTTGAGCACAGGTTCAACTTCCCTGTAATTAAGCTTGTAGATTACAGGGACAAGATTGATATAGAGGGTGCTAAAAACCCCTTTGAAATAATAACATATGCCCATTTAAAGAATCAGGAAACAAAGGGCAATTATGAGGAGAGGTTATTTTTGAAAGTAACCCTGGTCAAGGCATTATATGGAAAGGGGTACGGTAAGGATGATATATTGAATCTGTACAGATTCATAGATTGGATAGTGGGATTACCCGAGGAATTATCGATAAGATTTCATGAAGAGATTATAAAATATGAGGAGGAAAGAAAAATGCAGTATGTAACGACAGCGGAAAGAATAGGAATACAGAAAGGTGTGCAATTGGGAGAGGAAAAGGGAATTCAAAAGGGTATTCAGGAAGGAATGGAGAGAGGGATGGAGAGAGGGATGGAGGTGGGGGAAGAAAAAGGATTGCGCAGTGGTCTGTATGAGGCAATTGAAGATTTGTTAGAAATAAAATTCAAGGAGAAAGACATATTGTTAATGGAGAGGATAAGAAAAATCGAAGATATTGAACGGCTGCGAACAATAAAGGAATCTGTAAAGAAATCGGAAAGTTTTAATGATGTTGAAGTGTTGATATCGTGAGATATTCCTCCACCTGCTGTAAATATCTTCCCGGCTACCTGCAGAATTTTATGAGTGACGATAAGAAAATAATCAAAAAAAGTTTGCAGCTTTAAAAAGGAAGACAACTTGCCTCATAGTACTGAAAATAAATAACATGCCTTCAGATGCTCTTAACAAGATTTATGACCGAATAAAATCGGTGCTTGAAGTGAATCGATATGATGTGACTCCTTCAAAGGATATACCTTACGGAATCCAGTTTACTCTTTCCTTAAATTCCTGGTCAGGTGTTCTCAGGATATATGAAAACAAAAAAGGGGCGATCAAAGTCGACTACTCTCCACTTAGAGATAAGGCGGTCCAGATAAGATCCCTCTTGGAAAGCGATCGTTTCCCGTCGGATGATAATAAGACCGACCAGGATATCGAAGACGTTTCTTTTCCTGTGATTGGTACTGATGAATCGGGTAAGGGCGATTATTTTGGTCCCCTGGTGTGCGCCGGAGTATTTGTCACCGACAAAACGGCTGCAGAACTTATCGCTATCGGCGTAAAAGACAGCAAAGCACTTAAAGACGATAGAAATAATAAACTTGCCATGGCTATTAAAGATATATGCGGCGACAAAATTGCTATAATAGAGATAGCGCCTATAAAGTATAATGCCCTTTATAAACAATTCAAAGAGGAAGGAAAAAACCTGAATACCCTGCTTGCATGGGCTCATGCCAGGGCGATAGAAGATCTTTTGGAGAGAGTCGACTGTCGTGCTGCCGTAGCGGATCAGTTTGGCAGTGAGAAACTGATTATCGGTAAGCTGCAAAAGAGAGGAAAGGGCATAAAATTAATACAGACTCACAGAGCAGAAAGAAATATCGCTGTTGCAGCGGCTTCGATTGTTGCAAGAAACCGTTTTCTAAAAAGGCTGGAGACTCTTTCTGCGGAGTTTAAGATCGATTTATTAAAAGGGGCTTCAGGTATGGTAAAAGCCAGGGCAAAGAAGTTCGTCGCCCTCCATGGCAGTGACAATCTTGGTAAGGTGGCTAAATTACACTTTAAAACAACCAATGATGTGGTTCAGGCATAAAAGAGATATACCTCTCCCACTATCTTCGCCAAGGTATCATCTATCTGAGGCAACCTGAGAGCGCCTGTTTCTTTGAGATTTTTTACAATAGTATCAATTTTCTCGTCATTAAGTACGTTGTTAAAATGTAAAATATCGGACTCTTTTATCTCTGCTGCAATTTGTTCGGTTTCCATTTCTCCCTCCTCTGTTACAAGCTGTGATCCTAAAAAAAGTATTTAGCTGTCAGCCATCATCTGTCAGCTTTTAAATTACAATACTTTATGGTTCAAAACACTTTCACCCGTAAGGTGAAGCTTATTATTGGCATAACATCAATACTTTCCATGGCTGACCGCTGATAGCTGACTGCTGTTTTAAGAATGATAATCTATACTTATGTAATATAGCAAAAAATATGCCTGATTTTAGAAATGTCTCAATGGCAGGGGGTAACACCGGGAAACTTTTGATCTCCCACAGGTCTGTCAGCCTGTGGCGAAAAGTCACTATCATCTCGCAGTGAGGTAATATTGACAAAAGGTGTCATTGATTTGACGGATTTATGATTTGGTCGTCAATGACATTAACTTAAGGAGCAAAGCACCATCCGCCTTCAGCGGCTAAACTCGAAGGCTCCGCTTCGCTGCGCCTTCTCAAACATGACCCGCTTCCGTCGGAAGGTGCTTCACCCCATAAGTTAATGGTATTGATTTGGTCGTAGTAATTTGCCTATAGGGACGGGAAAGCGCCTTCAGTCTCGGAGTTGTCACCGGACAACAGCTCTCTCTTTAGCAGACTTTTTCCTGTGTAAGATTCCTTGCAGTTAATGATATCGTAAGAAGGGCCTTCAAAAACGATTTCTCCTCCTCTGTCTCCGCCTTCGGGCCCTAAGTCTATTATCCAATCCGCTGAGGCGATAACTTCGAGATTGTGCTCTATCACAATCACGGTATTACCGGAATCTACAAGCCTTCTAAGGACGGACAACAGAGAAGAGACGTCGTGCATATGAAGCCCTATCGTTGGTTCGTCAAGAATGTACAAAAGCTTGTTTTTCGAAGCAATATCCAGTTCAACGCAAAGCTTCAGCCTTTGAGCTTCACCTCCGGACAAAGATGTCGCCGGCTGACCAACTTTTAAGTAACCGAGTCCCACATCTCTCATAAGGGAAAGCTTCCTCTCGGCGGCTTCGATATTGAAAAACTTCTCATATGCTTCATCTACTGTAAGGTTCAGGACATCGTTGATATTGAGTCCTCTGTACTTCACTCTTAATGCGTCCTGCCTGTATCTCATTCCATGGCACTCATCGCATTTTACAAATATTTCCTCAAAGAAATACATCTCAAGCTTCTGAAATCCTTCCCCTTTACAGGTCTCGCACCTGCCACCCGGTACATTGAAGGAGAAAAAGCCGGGAGTATATCCGTAAATCCTGGCTTCCGGCTGCTCGGAAAACAGTTTTCTTATGGGATCGAACAATTTCAAGTAAGTTGCAGGATTGGACCTCGGAGTTTTACCGATTGGAGACTGATCGACGACTCGGATGTCTTTGAATTTCTCAATACCCTTTATGCTGTCAAATGCAAGTGGCTTGCCTTTATTGTGTTTAAAATATTCAGCCGCTCCTTTATACAGCGTTTCTATAATAAGAGAACTCTTCCCGGAACCGGAAACTCCGCAGACAACAGTCATGGCCTCACAGGGGATGTTAATTTTGACATTTTTTAAATTATTCCCTTCTGCCCCTGTGAGTCTTATAAAATCTCCATTACCGGAAGAATCAATTATCCTGGCCGGGAAAAAGACGTCTTCTCCTTCCCCCGGTGCAAGCTTATTCATATAGGTGGAAGTAATGGTTTCCGATTTCAGAAAGTCGTTGTAAGAACCATTGAAAACGATGTTTCCGCCTTTATGACCTCCACCCGGGCCAAGCTCCACTACCCATTGAGAGGCCCCGATTATATCGGGGTCGTGTTCTACTATGAATACAGAATTGCCTTGATCGGAGAGGTCTTTTACGATCTCGGAAATCTTTTCGTTGTCTCTGCTGTGAAGCCCGATGCTTGGTTCGTCCAAAATATACATCGTACCGGCAAGTCTTGAAGCCAGTTGATTGGACAGATTCACCCTCTGATATTCACCACCGGAGAGAGTCATGGTCTGTCTGTCGATCGTGAGATAATCGAGTCCCACTTTGACCAGATAATCGAGCTTTTCTCCGATACTTCGAAGAACTTCTTTTGCAATTACTTTTTTATGAGGCGAAAGAGGAGGGTCGGAAAAAAAAATCGTCAATGCACCGACTGACATGGCGCTCAACTCTGCAATATCGAGACTGTCTATTTTGAAGAAAAGGGCGTCTCTTTTAAGTCGTTTTCCATTACATTCATGACAGACAACGGGATTTCTGTATCTGCTCAAAAAAACCCTTACATGGAGCTTATACTTTTTCTCTTCAAGAGCTTCAAAGAAATCGTTGAGACCGTAAATATATTTGTTTCCTTCATACAAAATCCGCCACTCTTCATCGTTGAAATCATCGAGAGATTTGGCGGTGTCCATTCCCGATTTTTCCATGCCGGCGAGTAATTGTTCTCTCCACCAGGCATAAGCGGGCTTTTCCCAAGGTTCAACGGCGCCGCCTTCGATTGACAGAGAAAAATCAGGGACAATGAGCTCTCTGTCATACTTAAGGATATTGCCGAATCCTCTGCATGCAGGGCATGCGGCGACAGGGTGGTTGTAAGAAAAAAGTAGAGGGGTGGCTTCAGCGACCGAGATATTGCATTTATCGCAAATGTTTTTTCCCGTGAAAATGATCTCATCGTCATCTATAAGTTTGATTTTAATTTTGCGGTTACCTTCCGTCCATGCCAGTTCAAGAGAGTCAGAGAGTCGTGAGTCATCTTTTATTACCAGCCTGTCCAAAAGGACCTCTTTCTTTTCTCCGGCCTCTTTGTCGCTTACCTCAAAAACCTCCTTCATCTCACTATTAATTAACAACCTGTAAAAGCCGCGCTCCCTTAATTCTGCAATGGATTCCAATGACTCGAAGATGATTAGAGCCTTTGAACCTTTATGTTTTGCAATAAGTTCATTATATATTTTTGTCGTATCCCAACTTTTAATGGCGGCACCGCATTGCGGGCAAGAAGGGTCGGATACCCTGGCATATAAAATTCTGAACAGATCATAGATTTCGGTCAGTGTGCCTACTGTGGAACGAGAACTTTTTACGGGATTTCTCTGTTCCAATGCAAGGGCGGGGCGTATGTTTTTTACTGTTTCCACATCGGGACGATCCAGTTTTTCCAGAAAAAGTCTGGCGTAACTGGAGAGAGATTCAATAAAACGCCACTGCCCTTCCGCGAAAATCGTGTCGTAAGCCAGAGAGGATTTTCCGGACCCGGAAACGCCGGTAAAGACAACGACCTTGTTATGAGGGATCTTAATGGAAAAGTTTTTGAGGTTATTTTGTTTTACACCGACCAGCTCAAGCCACTCTTTATGATCTTTCATTTTTAAACACAGATAAACGCGGATTGTCGGTATATTCCGGAGTGAAGAAATTATTTGTAAATCCCGGCAACGGCCATATAAAGAACGGTTTCCTCGATTCCGTCCACTGCAATAATACTATTAATATAATCGTCGAAAAAGGCGCCTATTGTGCAGGTACTGAGGTTCAGCGCTTCGGCAGCAAGATAGAGATTCTCGGCGATATGGCCGGCATCGAGATATATATATCTGTAAGCCCTTTGACGATACTTCCACTTTGACCTCTCAACAACGGCAGACCATATGAAAGTAATTTGCGCGCGTGTCACCATGGCCTGGCCCAGAGCCGCATCGGAAAGGGATCGAGAAAAGTCTCCTTCCCTTAAAAATTCGAGATCGAAAAAATCAGGCCTGAAATGATAAATTCCCTTTTTTATACTTTCCACGGACCTTGCATAGAAATATGTCTCTATTGGATACAATGCCCCTGCTGACGGAGCGGCTCTGAAGAATGTATCGCCTGCACGTGCTGTCAGCCCCTGTGTGGCCCAAAGGAGAACGGAAAGAGTGTTTAGTGGAAGCTCTTTTTCGGCATTGAATCTTCTTTCGGACCTGCGGTTTTGAAGAATGGACCATATATCTCTTTCATCGCCAAAAGAGGGTTCAGGGAGTGAGATGGTTTCAATGGCATTTTCATGACTTTTAAACTGTTTTGGTCGCCCGGCCCAGTCAAGAGAATGACCGCCCAGTTTTTCAGGCTCATACTTTGTTTCCTGCTGAAAAGAATCTCCAATCTCCATATTTCCTCCTATCCCGGATTTCAATGACCATTATGCCTGATCTCTTACCAATTCATCGATTCTGACTGAAATCAATTTCTCGTCCCGAAAAATCTTTACCTCTTCCTGCCTGGTTAATAAAGAGGCGGCGACATCGTCGGGTAACTCCATTTTAAGCTTCCCGGCGGCAATGATTGCATTGGCGCAAACTTCCGGATCTTTATGAGCAAGCTCTTCTGTAATTATATACCTTCCTTCATCGTCAATATATTCTTCATGAAGCTCTCCGATTCTCCCTAAAGCATACAAAACACCGGCAAGAAAAATATTGTCCTCAGTCTCTGAGTGAGCATACCCTTCGATAATAGGGGGTATATCTTTAAAGGGTTCGGGATTCCGCCTTACGATCTCTCCCAAAAGCTCGGGCGCAGTCCAGGGAATCGTACCCGATTCGTCCGATGTATTCCAAATAATCCTCTGCACCTGCCCTCTTGCAGCATCATAATCATCATTCGCCAGTTCACCTATCACTCTGCCCGCCATATGGAGGGCTCTCCATGACAATTCGGAAGATTTGTCATAGGACATCGATATCAAAGCGCTGATTGCCCTTCCTTCCTTAGCGACAAGCTCGTATATCCCCTTAAAATCGTTTGCCTTTACCATATCGCTTACCATTTTCTTTATTTGCCTGATCGTAGTCTGAGCCGATTTTTTTTTACTCATAGTTTTCACCTTCCTTCCGCCTAAATGACGTGATCTCTCAAGAGTTCGTTTCTAAGAGCAGACTGCACTGTATTTTTTAAAAGCATTGCAATCGTCACAGGTCCTACGCCTCCCGGAACCGGAGTAATCATTGATGTTTTTTCAGCCACGGACTCAAAATCCACATCACCCACTATCTTCCCGTCATCGAGAACATTAATGCCAATATCTACAACAATTGCACCCTCTTTCAACATATTGCCTTCTATAAGACTCCTTACGCCGGTAGCCGTACATACGATGTCAGCCTGTCCGAGATGAGAAGTAAGGTCCTCTGTCGCTTTATGACACACAGAGACTGTCGCCTCCTTTGCCAAAAGCATCATGGCAAGGGGCTTACCTACGGCAAGGCTCTTACCTATGACAACGGCGTTTTTACCTTTGGGATCGACATTATAGTATTCCAGAAGTTTGATAACTCCGAAGGGAGTGCATGGCAAAAATCCTGAAATACTGATAATACAGCGGTTGTCACGGCTGTCGTCGGTGTAACAGTCATCGAATAATTGAAAAGTAGACTCCTCGGCGGCCAGTCTCCCCACAGATATCGCTCCCAGGCCGTCAATATCCTTTTCAGGAACAATGGCGTTTACAACTCGCCTTGCATTGATCCTCGGAGGCAGGGGAAAAAGAACAAGTAAACCGTTAATCCTCTCGTCCCTGTTTATGGAGCTGATGGTATTCAGTATTTCGTTTATGGAAACATCTTCGGAAAGTTCATATTTGTATACATTGACAGAGACCTTTTGGCTCGCCCCCAGTATGGCATTGAAATATTGCTTTGAAGCGGAGTTGTCGCCTACGAGCATAAGAGCGAGACCGACTTCCACGCCCTGAGTGCTCAAAAAAGCCACGTCTTTCCTCACCTTCTCTTTAATCTCCTCAGCCAGCTTTCTGCCGTCCATGATTATAGCCATTTCAGACTCCTTGTTTTGTATGTGTAATTTTCTTATTATATCGACATTATGTTTATTATACAGGCAAGATTGTTTGAAAAACAAACAATTTATAGCACTCCAAAGACTGTAAATGTAAATTCTCAATAAATTTAGGATTTTCAACTTTCAGCCTTCAGTCTTAAAAAAGTTAATCCGGCCATTATAATAGGCCATATTAATAATTACGTTGTTAGCAAGATCCCAAGCCACATGTGGTCGGAATCCGGCAACCATATCTCCGCTTTTATCAGGGCCTTTGCCTATTTCCTTTTCACCGGCGTTGCTTCCATAAAATTGTTTAAAATGAAAGCCATAGCCTATTTTCATTCCTTCTATTACTCCCAACTCTTTGACCCTGGCTGTCAGATCACATCGCATTTGGTGTAGTTGATCGAATTTAAAGGCTATCGTATCCTCGTAATATTTGGATGTTGACCCGTACATGCCTACTCCGCTTGCTAATGCTACCGTTCGATCTCTGTTGTTGCTTAAGTGGTTGATACGGCGATATCCGGCCAGAATTCTAAATACGTTCAGAAGAGGCAAATTTGTAATCTCTTTTCCCCTTAATTTAAACGGCCCATACTTCTCAAAGGCTTGTACTACTCCTAACTCATTTACAAAAGGAGCTAACAAAAGAAGGCCGGGGTCGCATATATGGATTGGTCGACTCTTCATCTTTTGACAGATCAATTCAAAGTGTCGATTGATTCTTCGACTTTCAGGTATATTCTTCTCTGAAATAATATGACAGGCTGCTTCCCATGACTGAAAAGCCTCCTGCTGTGATGAACTCATTGGTCTGTCCAAAAATTCGTTTAGAGAAACTGCCGGACGATCTCTTTTTTCCAATCCCCATCGCCTTATTACTCGATGCACTAAAAATCGGGAAACCCGCAAATCAAACATCTTGATTATCTCTTCTGATGACCAATCAGGGTGGCCCATTTTTTCTAATATAATCTTTAGCTGCAACTCACTGCTCATTCCTTCTTTCCCGTGTGCTATTGCCGAAATAACAGCCCACAGCCCATATTGTTTATAGTCGGAAACTAAACGGTAAAAGCTTGGTAACGATATCCCGAATTTGGGACACACCTCACCGGGACTCTTGCCGGGACTATAAAAGAGTTCCCTCAGTAATTCCAGACGTTTATGACAAGGATCAAAATCAGCATAAAAAGTTGCTCTTCTCCTTTTACTGTCTCGTTTATCCTGTGGATTATTTATCAGGAATGACCACCTCTTAAGGCTTCGTTGGATTCTTCCCCAAAACTCTATATCACTCTTCATATCTGATATTCCGTAGCCATGGGATTGCAGTATATTTGACACTAACTCCGGGGTTGATACACTCTTTGTTATCGGTATCGCATCTGCAATTCGGTGGATCGTCGTGTATGACAGTGACGGGCGGCTTTGTTTCGACAAAAAACACTAACTCCTCTAAATCAAATTTTTGCTCTATGTCGCCGGGCAGAGAAAGTAAACCGGGTACTCCTTTTGTAACAAATCGCTTTTCAAATTCATAAAAACGGAAACACATCCTGCGTAAAATTTAGCGGCGATCCCGGATGTGGCAAGGCATCGTTTCTTTATTATTTATTGAGAAAATCTTGCTTTGCAAAGTCATCTGCAATTAGCAAATTATATTTGTATATATTTCACGCAAACAGAGCTGATGATCCGGGAAACTACAGGGAGTTAGTTAGGTATCAGCTTCTACAAGCATGGAAGGAATACTTTGATGCATGTAATCTCTCAGACATATTTAGAAGAATTAATGACCAAGATATTCATAGAAAAGAAAAACTGAGCATACTTGTCGACTACTACAAAAGCCACAAAGTGATTTTTTCAAAACGCTTATTGTAGTAATTGATGATATTGATCTTTTAGATGACAAAATGGCGTTTCAAATTTCGTCTCCGGTAACGTAACGCTTTGATTTTCTTAGCTGACTGCTGACCGCTTTTTTAAAATTATAACGATTTGTTCTCTTTATTGGCAAGGTCTTACGTTGTAAATGCCTTAATTATTATAATCATGCAAAACAGAATTATTAAAAAGAGGTATAGTGACTGTATCGACTTTCAATAGTGACTAATGCATTCATTTCTTAAATCAATTTCCAACAACTTATAAATACAAAAAGTACGATTAAAGTAATTTTTGGACACCTGTCAAAAATTGCCCCCCTTTATTCAAAAAGTTCTATTAAATTATGAAACTTACCTTGATTAACCTCCAACCATTCTTCTGCTGCATTTCGCAATATGGCATTGTTACTTTTTTTCATATTGTTAGCCATTTTTTTTAAATTACTCTTTTTAAGGGCCTTAATAATTTTTTTTTCGCTGTCAGGTATTTCATTAGCAATATAATACTCATGCGCTCCGCTTATAGATTTCCAGTTGCCTTCTATTAAAAACCACAGTAAGGCAGCCTCTGCCTTAGGTGTATTAAATTTACTGAGACTTAATCCTATATAATATTGACTATATCTCTTGTCGTCTATTGCATCTGTCAGCGGCTCAACTGCACGAGGATCGTTAATATTTCCTAATGCCAGTGCTGCATTGTTCCTGATCGATTTCTCCCTATCGTTTTTGAATATAGAGATAAGCGGTTCTACTGCCCTGGCGTCTTTAAAAACGCCAAGAGCTTTCACAGAAGCCCTCCTCACCTGCATATTTCTGTCATTCAATGCATCTATAACCGGTAAAACCGTCTGTTGGGAGTTCATCTTTTTAAGTGCCTTTATCGTTTCCTCTCGAAGCCTTGGGTTTTCATCCTTCAAAAGAGAGATAAGGGGCTCCACCGCTTTTTCATTACCAATCTTTCCCAGAGCTGCAGCAGAACTTATACGAATCTCTAAATCTTCATCCTTTAACTTTTTTATTATTGGCTCTGTAGCTCTGATTTCCTGAAAATTCCCCAGTATTTCTATAACATCTTTTTTATTTCCGGTCTTTTCATTGTACAGTAAAGTAAGTAAAGGCGCCACAGCTCTTGGATCTTTCTTTTCCCCCAGTTTAATAACTGCGAGTTCATAAATATCCGGGTCTGAATGGTCAAAGCAATTAAAAATCGCCTCCACTGCTCGGGGGTCACGAAATTCTGAGAGCGCTTTAAGAGCATCTTTTCTATTATAAGAATCAGGGTTGTTAATAATATCGACTAACGGCTCTATCGCTTCAGGCGCATTTATTTGTGCAAGTGCATACATTGCTGCATCGACAATTGCAGGTTCTTTATCATTTAGAATCTTGATAAGAGGCCCTGCAGCCTGAGTGTTATTAATGTTTCCCAGTACCCTAATCGCATCAAAACGTACATTTATATCATTGTCATTTAATAAGGTGATTAATTCTTCTATGGTTTTTTCGTCATTCCGGTCAGAAAGGCGGGAAACAATCAGCCCTCTGAGTTCAGGGTCTTTGAGATCGGACGGTCTCGGATCGAAGTTGATACGATCTCTTTTATACAGGGATTTCCAGGGAATGTGGTAGTGACCTGTTAAGCTGAGAGTAATAATGCCGGCGGCTATAACAAGGACTAACGAGAGATATACTGCCTGCTCATGTCTTTTCTGTATATAGTTTCTTTTTCTGAAAAAGAAAAAGAGTAGAAAAATTACGATCATTATAATAATCGGCAACCCGTGAATCAGTAGTTTTCCAAAAAAGGAATAGAAAAAAAAGAGTGGCACCAGGGCTGAAACTGTATTTCCCAGTGCCGAGGCCTTGAGGGTTTGGTATAAGGGAACAGTCATTGGTTGTTCGGTGTAAAACCATGAGATTTTTAACATGTAGAAAAGCAATAAGCCTTCTGTCAGAATCACAATCAATTCTCCGACAAAGGGCAAAAGCATGTAATCAAAAAAAGGATTTAATAAAGGTTTTAAGGAATCAAGTGAGTACATGAAGAGTAAAAAAGATACAATATTGAATATAAACCATACATAAGTGAAACGAGAGCTGTTTAACGGGTAATTTTTAAGTACTAAGGAAGTAAAGAACACCTCTGTGCCAACGGGAATTGAAAGGAAAATCAGGCTGAGGCTAATCTCAACAGGAGAAATAACGGGGTTGGCGAAACCTGATGATTGAGGGTAAATAAGAAATAGTAGTGTGAATACTTTTTTTTTATAATTTTTCATATTTATTTTATAAATATTTATAAACAAAAATATATATACTTGAATTAAAAAACGTATTGTCTTAATATGATAAAAACTACCCTAGCTTTTTTTAAAAATTTTAAGTGCATTTTTAAATGCTGCTATTTATTTTTTAATGGTTATGGAATTAAACTACCATGTCCAAGAACATGTAAGTCACTTAAATTATACATATAATAGGTTTCCATAATATAAAGAACCTCACTTAACTTTCTATACCCGGCAGCTGAAGGGTCCTGTCTTCCCATTTCCAACCAAAAGCGATATCCAAACATTGCTCCCATCACTGCAAGTACACTATCTTTCCATGATAAATAAAATTCTTCTCTATCAATATCATTATATTTCTGATCAATTTTAAATGAAGCAGCAAAAGAGCTGTTTGTACCCAAAACACAGCCATTAAGAAAAACGATTTTAACATCATTGTTTATATTATGAGGGTAGACAAGTTCATCATCTGTATCTGGTTTAGGTGCAATAAATACTATATCTTTGTCAGACTCGAAGTATCCTCCATGGCCAATGTAATAGAATATCCATGTATTTGTATTATTAGCTTGCCTCAATAATTCTGCTTTGTTTGTTTTTTCAACAGTTAAATCCGGGATATATCCAAAGTCACTCCATATCGACATAGTAACTATGTACTCGGTATAAGTCTCAACAGCAATAAAAGCCACATACTCCGCTAAATTACTTTTTTGTCCTATCACAAAATAAGCCAGTTTTTGCTTTTGTTTAAACTCAGGATTTGACACCGGAGCGGTAGTAGACCCTCCACCAAGCGAATGGGAAATCATATAAGCGCCTGCGCCTGTTTCGGGGTCTCTGACGATATATCCGACTCCTGTCCAGTCATTTAGTGTAACATTATCTCGTGAGACTGTCACCTCTTTTTGTGCGTTAACTGCGTTTTTGATATCCGTTATATCCTCCTCCGATAGGGTAAGCTGAGGTAAAATGGTATCTGCATTGTTTGAATCTATGGTGTAAACGGGTATTCCCTCTTTTGCTGCTGTCTGTAATGCCTTGACTGCCGATACGGACTCAATTTGGAGAAGATTTTCCAGTATCTTATGCTCCAGATAGGACGAGTTCAGGCCCCTCTGTTTTATAAACTCCTTTCTCCGCGACATGTCGCCATCAATGGCAACGGAGGAGGCGGCGACTTTGATGGCGTCGATGCTCAGACCCTCCATAAGGGGAGGGGAAAAGGGCATTCCAAAGAGCTCGTCATATACGGCATGGGCTACAAAGAGCGCAACTGAGGGCATCTTTGTATTGTGTATGTGCATAAGCGATTCAAGGAGCCTTGAATTCATATGTACCTGACGAAAGTAGGAGATCGAAATATTGTGCAGCAATTCTCCGGCCCTGTCGTCCATGGCGTTGACTGAATCGTGTAAGGTCCCTTCAAAGCTCTCTACTGTGTCCAAGTGACCGGTCAGCTGATCTCCCGAATAATCCAAAGCAGGGACTCCAATGGCATAAGCAATACCGTAGGTTATATCCTTTGTCAGTTTGTCCGTACCCAAATTGGGGCTTGTCAGGGTTGTATTGAGTTCAATGGACGATCCCAACGGTATTTCCGGCCCTGTAAGTATAACCGTATCGTTCAGTTTTATTTCAGGTTTGACATTTACCAGATAAGCCGGCGTGCTTAATAATCCACCGGAACCGTTGATGACGGATTGATCTGCCGAGGTGGCGGGCGTATAAGATATCGTTAGTTTCCCTCCCGATATTTCGGGAAGGGCCTTTGTAACGGAAAAACTTCCAGAGTCGTATAGATCATCGGGAAAGGTCAGTTCCAACCCCAGCATATGCCTTTTGGACTCCGGAATTTCGGAAAACCTTTCTCTTTCAGGAGAGCTTTCCATTACTTTATAGGGCAATGTTCCCGGCAGAAAGGGGAATTCTTTGGATTTATTTAATGCAACATGAAATAACTTTGTAATATCGTAATCGTTGTAATTTGCATCGTAATAGTCAGTGAGCATGTAAGTATATGTGAGCACAGGCGCCATGTCGTCTCCGCTGTTCAGGTATTCGTTCTCATCAAAAACAATGGTTTCCGTTAGATATATCGACTCCGAAGTCTCTGTTTTTACAAAACTCGGATCAAGGGGGATCCAGGTGTCCTCTGACCCTTTCCTGTGACGTGCGCCTCTGAATGGGAAATAATCGAGCCATGCCTCGACCCATACATGCTCCAATTGAACATACGCAATTTTACCTCCTTTTATCAGCACCTTGCCGGGGATACCCATGGTCGCCATAATCTGAACGGCAGTATTGGGGTCCTCTATGCCGCCGAGCCGGTTCATTAAACGATCTATCTCTATTTCCATCGTTCCACTCACGTACCGGCAATAGACTCCCGACACTCTGAACATTGCAATCAAAAGACTGGCCTGATCGTAATTATTTCCCGACAGTTCGCCAAGTGTCTGCTGCGCGCCTTTTAGCGAACCATAATAGGGTTCGTATGTAATATTCTGTTTGACCCACTCATAGATTTTATGGGGATTGTTGTCGAGCTCCTCAGCCAGTTCCGTTATTTCCGTTGTAAACTGCACCTCAAGTGTCTCTGCCAGGTCTGCTTCCGTTGGTGGTGGTTTGGTTGTGCGAGCTTTACCGGCGGCCTTTGCGAGATCATAGGCAGGATCATAGTCTTGCATATCCGACGGCTCCTGTGTCAAATCCTGTGTGAGCAGTCCTTTCAGTGAGCCGCTCGATGCAACGTGAATGCCTTGTGCATCCAAAACTTCTTCTCCCTGAACCGGAGAGTAAGAATCGTTGTCCTGAAGTGTTGAAGATTGCAGGAACGCCTGTGCATCGTCGAAAGCGGATGACTCTGTGTCATTCGTTTTTGTTGTTTTTTTCTTCAGGCGCTTTAAGGGTTTCCTCTTTTTTTTCTTTAGCGGTTTCCACTCCTCCATGGGAAATTCCTTTATTTGCGTTGTCACATGGGGGAGTATGTTCGGGTCTTCCAGGGGCCTGCGCTTTTTCGAAGGCATTAGTTTATCTAACTGTTTCCTTGTCTTACCGACCTCTGCGTTAAACTTTACCGAATTTTTTGCTTTGTCCAGGACATCCAGACCGGCAATCAGTTTTTCGAAGTTGTCTTTATACTTTTTAACAAAATCTCTGTGACGCTTTTTTATGATATTCGGGAGCTTCTCGATGGCTGTTTCAGTTTCTTTGAACTGTTTTTCGATTTCCCTGTCGAGCGCCTCTATCTCGGCTCTTTCGCGTCTGAGCATGCTCTTTCTCTTGTCACTTTGCGAAGTACTGTCCGCCAGTATTTTAGCGATATTGTCGAGGGTGTTGTTCAATTTCCTTGCAAGGTTTTTGTTTGTTTTGCCTTTTTTCAAGCCTGCCGAAGGATCGTTGTTTTTAAAGGCATAAGCGATTTCCATACCGCCTGCAAATGACCATATAAAGAAAAGAAGTAAGATTATAGTTACTCTTTTGAAAACGCCTCTTCTGTGATAATTCATGATCTCCTCCATTAGTAAATAATGAATATTATTATATTTTATATATTAAATTATAATATATGATATATATCTTATAAATACAGCAGTGATGTTATTAGTTTTTTGTGAAAATAGCATGATTATATTTCTTAAGTCAATCTTCATATATTACAAAATCGTTATTGAAGAAACAGAGGAGGTTATATGTGAAGCGAGAAAAAAAGGAGGAAGTTCAATTAAAAGATTTTTGAATATCGAATATTAAACAAGGAATTTCGAATTAGGACGTTAACTTAAAAATTTTTTTTGAGTGCTTACGCTTGATTTTACTGTCTACTTGTCAGATTCAGGTGCTATTAAAGAACTTGAACATCTATTTCCAGGCCTGAATTAAAATCGTGTCGTTCATTATTTTACTGTTTATTTTGTCATAATGCGCCTTTGTAAGCCATCTCTTCATCTCATTCTCTGTATAACACCTTCCGTTTTCAGTATTTACAAGCATGTTAACTGAAAAAAGCGCGCTCTTTTCAGGAGTTGCCATATCTTCGCCAATATAAAACTCCTGTATAACAACAGTGCCTCCTTTTACGAGAGACCTGTATACTCTTTTTAACAACTCATTACACTCTTTTTCCGAATAGGAGTGGAGTATCTGGCTCATAATAATCAAATCGTAATCTCTGCCTAAATCATCTGTATTAAAATCGCCGATTTTTAATTCTATCCCCTTCATTCCGGAGTTCTTAATTATTTTTTTTGCGATTTTTATGGTTTCCGCTTTGTCAAAGAGAGTAACGTTTATCCCCTGTTTCGCAAGTTCGATAGTATAAGTTCCCGGGCCTCCGCCCAGATCGAGAGCTGTTTTTACGCCTGTCAGATCGATGGCATTAATTACGTTTTTCACCTTAAGCGACGCCAGGTTGTCCATGCCCAAAATAAACGCCTTGTGATTATGAGACTTTCTGTTGGGCTTTCCGTCTTTTACTATCCTGTCCAGTCCTGACCAGTTTTTCCACATAGAGTCACCGTGGGCGATGATATCTCCCTGATAAAAAGGAAGGCCCCTGACCAAGTACCTGGATGCTGTCTCCCCGTTTACATACTTGTTGTCCTCTTTCATCAAAATTCCCATGCCTGTCAGCGCATCGAGCAGTATCCCTGTTGCACGTGCGTCCGTTCCAACCAGGCGAGCAACTGCTTTTGCGTTTTTCGGTTTATTAAGATGATCGAATACCCTCAGATTATTGGCTGTTATCAGAACCCTGGCCTGCCAAAAACCACTCCAAATATCCCTAAGATTCTCTGTCTCTTTAACGGTTGCAGACATTTTACTCTCCTTTCCTTTGACTGAATTGACGATTTAAGGATTGTCAATTAAAAAAAAAGCATTTAGCTGTCAGCCATCAGCTGTCACCTCTTTGATCGTAACACTTTAAGGTTCAAAACAGATTCACCCATAAGGTGATGCTTATTATTGGCATAATATCAATTCTTTCTTTAGCTGAAGGCTGACTGCTATATTCGATATAAGTTCCCTAAGGGCCTGAGGTGCTGCTTATATATATGATTTCAAATTGGTTAGGATTCAAGGTGCTTTAGGCGGGGGGTGTAAAGAACCGTATAAGGTATAAAGAGATGTGTAGAAGCAGATCATTCATATACCGTGAGAGTCACCTTTTCTCAGCCTTGCTTCAGCCTGTTCGCAGACGACTCTCACAAATCGCTTGTCCAAAGGACTCCGGTCCTAACTGGCTACTTTCTTTCTCCTTATCACTTTACCGTTTCTTGTTGCAGCCCCTGCAGGTTTTCTTTTACGACTCCTTACTTCTCTGTAAACTCCTGCGGAGGAAGATTCGGCCTTGACTTTTGTTGCAGCGGACGATACAACTGAAGGTGATTCGCTCTCCTTTTTCTCGAAAAGACCCTTTACCGCGCCGGTAACGGCGCCGCTCACTCCCGTAATAGCGGTTTCACTCTTTTTCAGAAGAGAGCCGCTTCCTGTGGCCACGCTTTTAACGGCATCGCCGAGACCGGAAAGGGCTGATCCGCTTTTTGCAAGCAGTGAACCGCTTCCCTGTATACTCTCTTTTACGGAGCTTCCGACTCCTGTCAGTATTTCTTCACTCTTTTTTAAAAGAACGCTTCCGCCTTTTATCGTGCCCTGTGCTATCGGTTTTGCCGCGGCAACTACCAGCGGAGTAATAATTGTCGCGCCTATGCCTACGATAATACCTGAGACGAAGTTACCTGTAATCATTCCCTTGGCAATATTATTTAGAAGTGCCATCCTGTACCTCCTTAAAATGAATATAGCGTTTGTAACACAATTGTAACATAATCGTTTGGATTTCTTGAAGAGATAATAGGGATTTAATTAATTCTACTTTGTCACATTAAAAAAACAAAAGGTTAAAATTTTTTGCCTGTCCCCAATGTCCCCAGTGCCCTTTCTTGATTATTCTTCTAATGTGTCGCTCTCGTCTGAACTTGTAGAGCTGTCTTCAGATAGGGGGGATGCACTAGTGGCGAATTTTCCTAACTGTCGTGCTCTTTTATTTGCTTTTATTCTTTCTTTCTTATTGAGGGTGGAGCTATCCATTGTAGTCGATATAGGGAATTCGCCGTGACCTGGATAATTGGCCCAGTTCTTAATATCTTTGGCAGCTACCTGTCTTGTCTCGCCTTTACCTGCCATCATTGAAGGCATGGCGGGTGCACTCAAACTGTATACTTGTCCGGGCGCATACTCTAATAATTTTTCCGCAGATGTTGTATTCCCTGCGCTTGCTTCTTCGTAAAGTTTTGTGTATCGTTTTCTGAAATTGAACCGTTTTTTTCTCCTTTCAGGATCATTCAATTGATTTGAGCTTCGATCAATGCTGCGTAGCTGAGCTTGTGCCTGGTTTGGTCGTGGGATTAATCTTGAGTTTAAGGTTTTGACTGGTGACCTTGAATTCATCTTTGCTGCCTCAATGGCAAGTGATGTAGTTACATGGGCTATAATGTGAGGCCCTTGACGACCACTTTGAACCATTGTTCCATAAGCTGTTGGGTATCTTCTATGCGACAGCTTGCAACTCTGTTGCAATATTTTGCTAATTTGATCCTTATCATTCACGGCTACATAATGCACTGCTTGAGCTGTTTTCTCCTGTTTCTTCTTCTTTTCTTGAGAAATCGCCTTCGGAGTTTTCGGTTTTTGCGCCTGTTTCGCCGCCTTCCCCATTCCCCCAACATCTACATTCGTAACCGGATTCCCACCCACGAAGGCATAAATATTCAGCCCATCCACAGTACCGGCAGGATCGGAACAGGTCCACCTACCCAACCACGGGGCGTAGTAGCGCATGCCATAGTAGTAAAGACCGGTGGCGTCTTTTTCCTTACCGGAGTAGTGATAGTGCTTTTCTTTTACTTCCTTTTGGCTTTTGGCGGCAATGATGGCTGCGCCACCGTAGGGGTAGTATTCTTCGTAGCTGATAATATCCGCTTTTTCATCTACCTCCAAAATACCGGAGTTGAGGAGGTCGTTGAGTTGATATTGTAACTGATTTTTCTTTGTTCCCCCTTTAACATCTCCCTTTACCCAATAACGCCAGTCACAGAAACAGGAATCGCCATCCATTAATCGGACGGAATGCCAAGTCTTGGTATAGGTTATGGACGAACTACCGTTTGCTCTTTTTCCCTTTCGACGGATTTCAATCCCTCCGGCATAGAGGGTTTCATGAATGGTCCGGCCGGTATCGGTTTTTGTTTCAGAAATTTTTCTCACCCTGCGCCCCGCGCCATCGTAGATATAATATTCGGCGTCATTGTCGCCTCCGGTTCGTTTTATATGTATAGCCGAGGCCATATTGTTTCTGAAATTCCAGGTCACTCCCGCCAAACCGTCCAGGGTTGTCATATTTCCATTCTTGTCATACTTGTAACTCAACAATACAGGGTTGTTTGCTCCAAAGGAGCTATTTTGAATACGATTGCTATCCTGGTGAATAACCGTTTTACGGGAACTATTATATTTACTGTTCTTTATTGATGTAAGGTTGTCGCCCCCGTCGTATTCAAAATTTTGTGTGTATCTTTGAAGGGCTTGACCATTCGTGAGTTGGTGGCCTATTGTGTTGTAGAAGGCTTCGTTGAATCTGTTTTGATTCTTTTGGACGTTTTTCCACATACCGGCGTGTTCCCTTCCTGTAGCTTTTTTGAGACGATAAAGTGAGTCGTAGGTGTAATCCGATTTGGGATCCACTTTCTCGTTTTTGAAGAAAACCGGCAGTGCCGCTTTATTAGTTACTGATGTAATATTACCGACCGGGTCGTGATGATAGATCAAATTTTGTATAATCGTCCCATTACTCTTAGTGCTTTCAATACCTGTCAAACTAAAATTTTTCTGGTCATATGTATATCCGACAGTGATAGCGTTGCCAGATTTCTCAGACGTTCTTTGACCCTTAGCGTTATATGTAATGCTTTGTAAATCCGGTGTCGAGTCATTACCTGCCCCTGCTTTTCCTGCCATCGGTCCCGCTGTCACACCCAATGATTTTAACCGGTTGGTTGTATAATAAACAGGCCCTTGCACATTGCCGTCTGCATCCGTAGAGGACGTGACACGGCCCAATGCGTCGTGAGTTCGGCTTGTTATGAAGCGGTCGGTCATCATTAGCTTCTCTAAAGGGGGCGGTAAAGGTATGGAAGAGAGGGCACTTCTCGTTTCGGTATGCTCTATTGGAGCAATCAATTCTAATATCGCTTCCTTAACGTCATGCCAATCGGCTTGATTTTTATAATCTTCCTTTATCCATTCTCCTAAAAGAGAGGTGTCTCCCAAAATAGTAAACAAGGGCGACAGGGAGAGTCCGGCTTCATCCAGACTTATGACGGGTTTACCCCTAAGATTATTTTTTTCCGGTGTGCTGAAGAATGGGTTGTCGCCGTAGATGGTTCTTTTGACCGTTTGTGCTAAAGAAGACGCGCTGTCTCCTCCCTTCACATAGGTTTGGATGGGACGGTGGAGGTGATCGTAACTATGGTAGGTCTCGAATTTCCGGGAATCCTTACTGTATATAGGGTTTCCCATTACATCGGCCAGGGTCCATTCGGTGCCTGCGTCGGTGGAGACTGTCTTTACAGGTTTTTTCTCCAGGTTATAGATCGTTTCGAAATTATTTTTGGAAGGGACAAGGGCGTGAAGCCGTTGGTCGCTTTGAGTAAGCACATCTCCCAGTATGTCGTAAGTTGTGAAGACGGAGTTTTGTTCAACAGGAGGAACATTGAGCTGCCGGCTTTCCACAACCCTTTCCATACTGTCCAGTATATGGAAGAAAGGTGTGTCGGCAAATTTCTTTGTTTTTTGAATAGCCTCTTTATCCACGTCTGAACCGGCCTTTGGTTCGTATTCTCTCTCATTGAGCATATCGTTGGTGTCGTAATGGAGTGTGCTCCACGGGGAGGGTTGAAAGTTATTAAGATTACTGTAAAGTTTTTTATTCAAGTAACCATGGGCCTTGGGGGCCGCGTTTTCTCCGTCAAGGTTTCCAAAGAGGGTTTTCTCGAAAAAACCTTCGTAAGTGCGCACCAGAACTTTCCTTCCCAGAGCGTCGTAAAACAGGGTCGGCGAGTACCCGACCTGGTGAAGGGCTTTGTTATCTACGTATTGGTATGTTTCTGCAAAAAACGGTTCGTACTGTTTAATAGGCCGTCCTTTGTTGTCGTATCTTACGGCGCCTGATGTCCACCAGCAGTTATCAACCTGTTTATTTTTTATTTTTTTTGATATCGGGTCGTAAACAGAGAGGATTCCGGTAAAGTCAAAAAACTCTTTGCTTTGCAATACCCTGCCAAATCCATTGCTGTATACAACGCTTTTTTGTATGCCGGATTCAGGAGTCGGGTTCGGTTCGCCGTTAATCAATGTATAATCAACATAATTCAGATGAACGCTGTGCGCCGGAATCCCGAATTCTTTCCAGGAATGTAAATCGTAGTAAAAGAAGGACGCCGTATTTTGTAAATATTTTTTCGGATTTTTCATTATATCTTTAACGATCCGATAGGGGACAGGAGCTTTCGGTTCGTGAGGCATTGGGACGGGAGTATATTTGGAAACAGGTTCAAATCCAACGGTCTCGCTCCCTTGTCGGCCTTGATGACTGGACACGATAACCATTCCCAGTGGGTCAAAGAGTACCTCTGAAACATTGTTGTTGATATCTTTTATTTTAATGGGTTGCATGGTTTGATAATCGATCTCTTCAGTCGTTGTCAGGCTTCCTAAAGGATCGACCACTGAGGTCGCCATCATATAATAACTGTTGTCATATTTGTAACTCGTCTTCGGTGTCTGCGGGGTGACTCCTGTTTTGCTCCCAAAATAAACCGCATAGTATTGAAAAGGGTCGAAATAGGCATTTGGAAGATAGAATGTATCATGGTCATAATAACTTTGTGAGCTTCCCGGATTCCAATAATAAAGCTTTTCCCGAGGGTTTCCGGAATAGGTAACGTATCCGCCTTTTGCTCCGTGAAATTTAGAGGAGTCTCCAGTGGTCAACAAAGGCTTCAGATCCTCTTTCATAAATCGAAACTCATCACTGCTTTCCAGTTTATTCCTATCAAAGGCGACCTCTTCCGTACGGTGGAGTAGTTCCTGTGCCGTTATCTTGCCTAAAGGCAACTCTTTTTTCGTTTTTGCGTCAAAATAGTAATCCCGTTCCCAATGCAACAATTCGGCTAAGGGAGACCCCTTTTTCAAGGCCGCAGGTATATTGGTTTTAAGATAATTATATGTAAAATATTCCCCATCATTCGGGGATAGGTCGTTAATCTCATAACTCAGGTTCTCCTTTGGGGCCCCTAATAAGTAATAATCAACCACAGGAGTACTCTCCGGCGAATTGATCACCTTGTTCTCTTCATAATAGATCCATAGTTTTTCCTGCTGCGCCCTTGTCTGCAGGTCCATGCCGGGCGGTATATTGCCGCTTCTTCTCCCATAGTTGACGATGCAATGCTTCAAAATATGGCCGTATTTATCGATTTCTATTGTAAAGCCGTGTGTGATTTTCGGATCTAACCCGTTACGTTCATAATCATAATCGATGTCTTCCATAACATACGAGAAAAAAGCCGCGTATTTATTGCCGGCCTTTTCCTGCAATTGCTTAACACAGTACTGCGATTCGGATACCGAATAGGGGATTTTCTGCCACGGCGTTGAGTCGTTTCCGTATGTCTCACTGCGCAACACCGCGCCGTACAGGGTCTCATGCGCCTCCCTTGTCACGAATGGTTCTGAAATGTTTTGATTCAGATGAAATTTGGTTACAGGCATTTTATATGGTTGAGTACCATCGTTCCAATACTCTTTTCGATATTGGGCGATTAAGTCCTGATCCTCCAGGTATGCACCGGTATGGTACCATGTCTTTGTAACAGCGGGTGGCGGATTGTAAGCGGCCTTATTCGGGTCGGTGTCAGGCATAAAATCCTTAAACCCCGAGGAGTCGGTCCTCTCCACATACCCAAAACCGCGAAATTCGCGCTCCATTCCGTCAAAATAGCCGTGGCGATACCAATATGAACTCGTCATGGTCGTTTCAGACACGGCGTCGGTATGAACAATCGAAGCGATCACGTTTACAGGTGAGGCCAGGGTCGTTATCCATGGTATGTCGCATGCTTTATCCTTTAAATAAAATTCTGTCGAGCAGGCGTAATTAATGGTTGTAGTTGCGCCCATATTGTTGTCTATCTTGTTCAACAGGTAAGGTTTTTGCGAATAAACGGAGGGATTGCCGTCGTTGTCCGTGGTTTTTACCAGGTTAAAGTCATAAAACCACTGACGCGGAACAATGCCCCTTTTCTGAAACACCAGGCACGATGTTCCGTTGCCTTTGACGTCCGTGAAAAATATCTTGTCCAATGGGCTCCATTGAGCGGGTAGATGAAGTTTAACCGGTTCAATGTCAAAACCATTTCCGCTTCGGTTCCGGTATATCTCGACACTGTCGGGGTAGATGTAGGCAATATCCATGAGTCCCGAACCATCAATATCGGCAAGCATTAAACGCTCTGTATGAAAATCTTCAAATCTAGGTGCATTTTCCATAACCACTTTTTTGCCGAACTTACCATATCCCAAACCGGGCCAACACTCCACCATGCCATTGGAGATGCGCACCCTCTGTGCGCTTCCGGCGCCCAGCATATCGGCAAAACGTATTATTTCGACAGGCGTATCCCCTTTGGAAGCAGGTGTTTCAAAGTCGCGGGTATGCAGAAACGCCGCGCCGTATCCGGCCAGTCCTTCAGAGGGATTGACCCTTACATTGTCCTCTTCCAGAAGCACGATGTCGTTCAATCCATTTCCGGTCACGTCCGCATGGGAGTTGTAAGGATAATGAAAATTTGCCGGAAAGGATTTAAAAGGGGTAAACCCGCCCCATTTATGGTCATCTCCCATTTGATAATACCCCCTTTGATCGGGCAGGCTTACCATCAGATCCAGTTTGCCGGCGCCGTTAATATCAGCCAGCGAGTGTGTCTCATCCTCCGCCCCACAGCTCATGGGAAATGCAATGGGGTGTTCACAACCGTATTCGACATTATTTTCGGATATTTTTACAGGTTCGCGATACGAGACTGTTTCTCCGTCTGTATAGAGCAAACCGGGAAGACCCTCGCTATAGAGGTCAACCATTTGAAAGGCGGGTGTATCATGTACGGCTTTGACGGTTTGACCGTACAGCTCATTAAACTGTTCGAATCCATGGGATTTATACCCCTTTTCAGTATGTAAAAACGGGGTGTAATCAAACTCTAAAGCCGGCATTGCCCTGGTTTGGTAAGGGGGATCTCCATCATTTTCAAACCGCCGGCCCTCTTCCCGGGCGCTTTTGAGAAAGCTGAAAAAGGGTCCGGCTTTATACTCCAACTTTAGAACACGGGTAAGCACTGGCGCGTTATACACCTCCGGGAAATAATGAAACAACAGCACATGCCGGCACAGACGATATGTGCGTATCTCGAATCCGGCGCTGTATGTGGAAAAAGGGTCTTGCCGGTGAAGCCATGTATTATCTTTTGGGATTGTATGGGGAGTTGAGTTGGATGGATCTATACTGTACTCGCCGTAATCGAAGGCAACCTCAAAATGCCATGTCACTTCATTCGGACTTATTCCGCTTTCGCCGGTTATGAGTGATCCGGTAACAGGCTTATCATTTCCATATTTTACCTTGCCAAGGTATGTATTGGTTTGACAATCCCTGGCAGTATTTGAAATTGTTGCAGGAACATTATCGCTGTTTTCCTTCTTATATTCATAAAAAATATGATTGCCTTTTGCGTCATAACTCTCTTCCGGCATCCACTTAAAGATATGTGTTTTGTCATTGGGGTCGAATATTCTGGCAGTGCTGCTTTTGCCGAAAATATGCGTCACATTATCGCCGTTTGTTACCTTCCAGAACCGGTCGGAGCCGTCTTTTTGATTAACAAAATATTCGATGCGTGAAAAATCGGATTCAACACGAGGCATAAAACGGGTTACTTCATAGGTTTTATTACCGATTGTTTTAGGAGTGACAATCGGCTTGTTATGATCGTTCAGCGCCTTTACCAATAAATCCGCACCGGATAATATAAAGGTGTCGTTGCAGTCATATCTGGGAACACCCTTTGATATGCGGCGCGATATATCCGGTACTGAAAGGGAAAAGCCCATGCCAAACTCGGAGTTTCCGTCACCAGAACTGAAATCGATGCCAAGTCGAGGCTCGAATCCACGGCACGGCGTTGCCGGGATTGGGATTGACAGCTCCGCTGCGCCGCTGAATTCGTGAGGCACAAAGGTTTCGCCCATCCCCTGCACGGTTCCGCCACCTTTTGGTAGGGAAGGAGAGATCACGTTTATTTTTGATTTTGATCGGTTTTTTGAGTTATCGGAGATGATTGTTTTTTAATTGTGAATTGTCAACTGTTAATTGTTAATGGCTAAATTTTTTATGGATAAGGTTTTTTCATTGATAATTATCAATTCACCGGTAATAATTAGACTCATTGACAATTGTCAATTAATAATTATTAATGGATAGATTTTTTAATTTTGAGTTATTAATTAGACAGATATTAATTCACAATTATTTCGCTTCCTTGCAACTAAAATCAATAAGAAGAATAAGGTTCTTAAGACTTTTCGGCATTTTCTCACTGTTTTTTACTTCCAGCGTCAACTTTTCAGGAGTAATGGCTAGCGCAATTCCACCTTTAGGAACATCCCCGGTTGCAATTGTCCAAACACCTGTTTTTGTATTATGCACAGGATTCCAATTTGAAAATGAAATCGCAGTATCTCCATCTGTCTGTATAATCAAAGTCAATGATTTCATTGATAGTTGTGCGCCATCGCCATGCCCGATCAACGACAACTTCGTAATCTCATAATCCTTCTGGTTCCTCCGTAAACTTTGCGGATTAATAGATATTTTCATTGGTTCGGAGTTTGTCTGGTTCATAAACCCGTTCCATTCTCCCGGATATTCCTGGGCAAGAGAGATCATATGTTTTCCGGCATAATCTCCCCGATTGTCTTCAACTGCTTTTTTGTACGCTAAACTTCCTGAAAGCGCCGTGTATTTCATCTGAATAATAACGTCCGTAAGTGCGTCAAAATCTATCGCATTTTCTGCAAAAGGTATGTCAAGGGCCCAAACGGATGCCGCGCCGGTGCCTTCAAAGGGCAAATACCTTTCATCATGAAAATTCAGCTCGAAAAGGCCTGAATCGTTTACGCCTTTTGATATGGCGACTTGTTGGTTATTGGGTCTGACGTCGACCTTTAGCGCCGGGCCGGCTGTCCGGTAATCAGAAGGTTTAAGTAAGTGCTTAACTGCCTTTTCTCCTGAGCCGTCATCTGAAACAATAATCCTGTTTGACAACTGCGTCAATGTGGCGTGAATGTTTTGATAGGGTCCCAAAACCATTGGTAATGTTATCGAAAGGCTCTTGATCTGTCTGCAATAATGGCCCGGAAAGTCAAAGGCAAAGTCTTTTTCGACAATATCAAAAACACAGCTCCCTTTGGACTTTAAATCAACCAAGGCCATAGGATCTAATTGAGCAAGAGAGATTGTCTTCTCAATCTCCAGACGGTGTTCGTTTTGCTCGTAAAAGAGTTTTCCCATGCGTTGAAGATCGAGCATAAGCGCACTGCCGGCAAGCAAGCCCTGATGCAGACCGTCCCAAATGCCGGGCTTGATAAAACCCGTGGTTGGCGCCTCTTCAACACGGCCCATACGTTCAAAGCGCCATGCATTCTCCGCCTGTACGGCTGTCTCGTACGCCAAATGATAGGCTTGAAAATAGAGGGCCGACACCTTACCGGCATACCACCGGTACAACTGAACATTGGTGAATTTCCTTTTATAAAATCCCTCTATGTTTTTTGTTTGTTCCATGTTTTTATCTAAAAGCGTTATCTCCTGCTCGGCCTGGTTTTCCTGGTATTGGGCCGAGAGTATCCGGTATTGGATTTGTTGAATGTCATCGCGGGCCATTGTTTCCTGTAACAGCCAATCCTGACCGCGGCGCTGGAAAGATGCCTTTGTTCCAGCCAGACCGGATCGCATGCCATGGAGACTGCCTGCGCTTTGGGCGGCGCTTGCGCCTTGTTGAACGGACTGGCCGAAATTCATTCCACCGTCTGATAAACCGAAAATATTTGGCATTAAAAACAAGACAGCCGCAGCTATTTCGACATCTTCAATCTTAGATTGCACTGTAATGGCTTTGTTACTCAGATTCAGTTCCGCCTTTTCTCCGGGTGTAAGGTCGTTTTTAATAAGCCTGGTATAGTGGTTCAAGCGGTTTTGCGCGCCATTCAGACCGGCTTGTAAGGATGCAATGGTGTGTTTTGCGGCGCTGAGTTGCGCTTTTTTAATAGATTTATTCAATTCCAGTATGTGCTGTTGATTGGTGTTATACAACATGGCCAACTGTTCGGCGTCTTTTTTCTCCAACGCAGCCAACAACGATTGACCGAGCTGTATAACGGTTTGGGTGATCTCTTTGGCCTTTTCGATCATTACGGTAAACCTGTAATAGGGTATCTCCATATCGGAATAACCCTGTGTTTCCGAAACGCCCTGACCCGAAGCGGCCTGTTCAACAAGTTCCATGGGATTAATGGGAGGTGAAAAAAGCGGTAAAATGTCTCTTTTGCCTTCAATGTTCAGACCGTGACGTATGTCATAGATGCGTTGTTTGACAGTGTCCCAACAATCAAGCAATTGCCGGTTTGGCGGAATCTCGTAAAGGGGTTGAGACCAAAGGCCTTCACCTTTAGTTCCCACATATATGGTCGTATCGTTGTTGTAAATAAACTGAATATCCGATTTGCTTGATATTCCAGGCACTTGTGTCCAGGTTGCTCCCTTATCTCTTAGTATCCACAGACCGGCATTGTGTGTTCCCACGTAAACGGAGTTGCTATAGCCGTCTAAGCAAGTAATATGATTTAACTCTTTGTGAGGGGGGGTGAGTTTGGAATTAGGAAATGCCCATATGTTTTCGCTTTCCCATTCGCAACGTAATAGTCCATTTTCTTTTGTGCCAACAAAGACAAGGTCGCCATCGTTGAATAAACAAGTAATATACGTTTTGAATAAAGATTGTGTTACTGCTAAGGGGGGATTATTATTAATAATGAAGTAAAGCCCATTAATGGATCCTATAAAAACAAGGTCAATAAGTGCACAACATATACATGTAATTTGAGACTCATTGGGTAGAGTATGTTTTTGCCACGTTTCATTCCTCCTAATATGAAGAATATTATTAATTGCTACATAAACAACATCAGCGTTAACATATATACAAGTGACACTTCCTGAAGTTGGTGCGTGCTTCCCTATAGGTTGGCTCCACGTACCTTTATTTACCGACATCAATCTCCAATTGCCCGGCAATGTCGAAATAACGCTGCATAAGGGCGATATTGTTTGTGGTATATTGTTTATCGTCAGACGGTAGCAGTTTGCTGTCCAGGTATTTTATTTGACCGGAATCCCATCCCGTTAATTTTGCGAGTTTCTCAACGGGCAGACTTTTGCCTTTATCATCAAGAATGCTTAGGAATTGATTTTGAGTATCTTGGTATTTTTGAACGATCTCTTTTAACCGACAGATGGTTTTTATGCTGTTTAATGAAAAAGCGGGCTTAGTCCTCTCCGGTTGATAATCATCTTTAAAATGTTCAACCTCTGTATGTGAAAGCTTTAAAACAGTAAACAGTTCCGCAGCCTGCTGCAATCTTTGAAGGTTTTCCTCGCTAAAGGTTTGAGGTTCAAGGCGTAAGCATCCCCACTCTTTTAATACTATCGCCAATTGAGGCGTAGTATGATATAAGGCGGCAAGATGGTGGAGGAAGGTTGTTTGTTGCAGATCGTATGTGCGATTAATGGTTGAGCAGACATTGTCTTTTAGGTTTTCGGCAAAGGTTTTGCAACTTTCGCTGTTTTTTGTCAGGTCTAAAACTTTAAGAGGACAATGCTTATTATTAATAACAGTCACAATGGAACTTATTATTAAAGCTTCACAATCAGTTGCCTTCGCTTTCTTTTCTATTATGGAATCAGCACTAATATAATTGTTTTTCTTTAAGTTTTTATCAATTTCGTCTGATATTTCCCGGATATAGTTTATTGCTTTTGAAAGAACCTGCTCTCTATCTCCTTTTTTGAATTTGTTTGTTGTTTTCTGAGCATTCACAAAAATGGTGAACTCCTGCTGAAGTTTACTTTTTATATCATTAAACAAATCATGCTTCGTTAATAATGTTCTGTCGACTGCTATATCGAGCTCATTGCTAAAGTTTTTTATGGCGTCTTCCCCTATAATTGAATTCCCTATTGCGGGGTCGTCGCTTGTTCCTGTCGTGATAAACTGTAGCTGATACAATGAAAAAGGGGCGTTTTTTATCCACTTTGAGAAATCGATCAATTTTTCCAAAGCGGTTTTCGCCATGGCTCCTTTTGTGCTGATCAGAGATTTGGTTATATCTTCAAGGCCAGCGGCAACCAGGGCCTCATTGATACTCATCCCTGTCAACCTGGGAAGCATGCTCAATCTATATAAGACGGCAAGGTTTTGTTGGGTTAGGGCAAAATCACTTATACAAATAGTCTTTATATATGTATGTGGTTTTCTATTAGATCCCACAGAAGGAGTCCAATGTTTTCCTGTTTCTTGAAACCAAAGGCCATTATCCGTACCTGCATAAACGGTATTACAGGTGCTGTTTATACTGTTAATTTCACTAAATTTGGATTGTGAGACCAAATATTTCTTATTTGGACTGCATCCATTTTCTATGGACCATAGACTTAA
The DNA here is from genome assembly GCA_029001845.1 of Candidatus Magnetocorallium paracelense. Taxonomy (GTDB): domain Bacteria; phylum Nitrospirota; class Thermodesulfovibrionia; order Thermodesulfovibrionales; family Magnetobacteriaceae; genus Magnetocorallium; species Magnetocorallium paracelense. The sequence continues at coordinate 38,152 of JAREWP010000024.1, forward strand.
ACTACTATAACCTCGGTGAGTGCCTAAATAAGCTACCGCCACATATACGGTATCACCGTTGGTGTTCAAACAAATGATGTGACCGTTTTTTTTTTTGTTTATTCAGTGCTTGATAAATAAATTTACCGTTATCGTCTTTGCGCCAAAGTCCTTTTGATTGGGTTCCAATATAGACAGTGTTGTCGGTGCTGTTTATACATGTGATATTTTCTTATAGGAGATACTCAGGAAGATATTCCTGAGTAAATTCACCACCATCTTCTTTGTACCAAAGCAGCCCTTTTGTAGTTCCTATATAGAGTGTATTGCCAACACTGTATAAACAGGTAATGTTAGAAGAGTTGGGAGTAGTAATAATTGGATTTTTTCCAAATTCTTTATCTCTCGTTTGGACCCAAATATTTTGTGAATTTGCAACAAATACTGTATATGGAAGAAGAGACGCTATTCTCACAAGATTGTTCCTGCTTACCTGTAACGCAGCCTCCAGTGCATTTGTAATCTGCTCATTTTTGCCGTTTTGTGGGTTATTATTATTTGACGGAAACTCCCATTTAAGCCTGTATCCGCCTTTTGAGTTTTTCCATTGAGGCGGATTTTTTACATCCAGGTTGTCAAAAATCTGCTCAAAGAATGTTTGGCCGCTCTTTTTCCCGAAATCTTTGAGTGTGCCGATTAGGGCGCAGCATTGGTTGATGGTAAGGTTTTTTTCATCTTTGAGAGTTATCATCCAGACAAGATATGGGATGGACTTATCATTAATCCAGTCTTTCTTATTAAGTTCTTTTTTATTCGGCAGCTCATTATTAACTACTGCATAAATCGTTTGCAAGGCCCAGTCCAGATCAGTGAATGACCAGTCCAGATGATTAGCCAAACGTATAAAACGGTTGATGCGGGAAAGTCTCTCAACGGTTAAATTTGTCAAAGTGTCTTTTGAAGGATCATGGTTTAGATCAATGCCTATCGGCTTTTCCTTAGTATCTTCTGAAGGATTTATGTAAAATCCCTTGTTCAACTCATCCTTAAGCTCTTCAGCGCTTAAGTCCTCAAACAGAAGCTCCCGGAGTTGGTTGTGATTTATGTTGGAATGTAAAAGGAATGCGCTCACATTGGTAAGCGACTCTACGACTTCTTGGTTTGTTTTGATTGTTTGGCTGTTTTCAAATCCATACCATTCAACCAGTTCAGTACCGGTTTTGTTAAGGGCTTTGCTATCGGAAATTATTATCCACTGCTCTTTTGATATCCCCAACGCCTCAGGCGCTGTCATATCTATGCTTTTATCAAAAACCAACTCTTTCCGAAGCTTTATCAAACTTAGATTGTTTTGGGCCAGATAAGTTGTAATTTCAGTTAGTGATTGATTGTAGGGAAAGCTTAAAGGATATTTTATGTTTTGAAATGAGCCTTCTGTTAATCTGAATGCATCAAGAATGTTTTTGTTGACGAGAGTTAATTTTGAAACCATTTCATTGGCTTCATTGCCACCGGTATTAAGACTTTTTATATCGGGTCGTCTGCGATTAAGTGATATGGCGCCGGGTCCTAATTCAATAAACTTGTCGACTTGCCGTAACATATCATTGAGATACGCTGCGGGTGAAGTAAAAGAACGCGCCGGATCTATCGTATAATAGTCCTGAGAACCAAAAAGAGTGTCATAACTTGGTTTCGATTGAGTGTTTGAAGGCATTTTTATCCCCCCTCGATTGATTTGGTTTATGTATTGATGTTTTTAGAAAAGTTAATGCCGCCACACTCCTGTTTCTCCTCTGAAAAGGGGATTTTCGCGTAAGTGCATCGTACTGTGAAACCGGGTATGGTCTACTTGAATTTACGCCTGGAAAATAATAACAAGAATTTGCTTTTAAAAAGACTATAAGTGTATCAAAAATTAAAATGAAAGTCAACTATTTATTGCATTTTATCTGTTTATCCATCCCAATTGAGCTGCTGTTATCAAAAATAAGGGACAAACGATTGACACCCTTCTCAAAATTTCGCTCAAAGCTTGATCGCAAGGAATTTTTATTTTTTCTATGCGAGTTTGCGAGCCATAAACAAAAAATGTAGCCGCAGGCTTTAGCCTGCGCGAACCGTTGGTCAGCCGAACCCGGGCGCAGGCTGAAGGCTGCAGCTACATTTAAAGACATCCGCCGAAGGCGTTATTTTAATGGAGGAAATTAAATCGGAGACGACAAGGAGTTACCTGTGAGTGAAGAGAAAATCATACCGATTATCAATAGGCATTTTGATAATGCTATACTAAAGCAGAAAACCAAGATATTCAATGAGGAAAGATGAAAAAGTTTTTTAATACCGCCGGCCCCTGTCAATCGGATATTCATTATATGGTAAACCCTCTCACAAGGCTCAAAGGTATTTATGAACTTATAGAGGGACGGAGTTACTTTATAATCCACGCCCCCAGGCAGACCGGTAAGACGACCTATCTTTACGCCTTAATGGATAAATTAAATAGTGAAGGAAAGTATACGACATTACAGGTTAATATCCAGCCTGCCGCCAGCGGATTGGACCAACACGATGCAATGCGTATTGCAGCGGGCTCTGTTTATCAACAGGCCAGGATGTTTCTGCCGGAGTCGGAAAGGCCGGATCGGGTAACGGATCGTACCGTAGAGCATGGTTTGAAGGGTTATCTTGAAATCTGGTCAATAAAAAATCCAAAGCCTATCGTCCTGTTTATAGACGAAGCAGACTCTCTGATGGACGATATGTTTCTCATCCTGTTGAGACAGTTAAGAGCAGGGTTTGAAACACGGCCGACCGGCTTTCCTCAATCCCTTGCCCTTGTAGGTTTAAGAGATGTTCGTGATTATAAAATTCGTACAGGAACCGAAAGAGACGGTCCGGGCGGAGGCTCTCCCTTTAATATAAAAACAGACTCTCTTTTTATGACGGGTTTCACCTTTGACGAAGTCGAAACGCTCCTGAATGAACATACTCAATATACAGGGCAGGTATTTGACAAAGAGGCAACAGATGAGATATTCCGTTTGACTCAAGGCCAGCCGTGGCTTACTAATGCATTGGCCAATCAAATAGTCGCCAGGCTGCTTGACAACGATCACACCAAAATCATTACTTTAAAAGAAGTTACTCAGGCAAGGGAAGAGCTGATTCAGCGCAGGGATACTCACCTGGACAGTCTTATCGATAAATTAAGGGAACCATCAGTCAAAGCAGTGGCAGAGGCTGTTATTGCAGGCAATGTGCCGGATTTCGACAATTTAAATGACGCGATTGCTTATACAAGAGACTTGGGGCTAATAGCGCCAAATGCGCCTGTAAGGTTTGCAAACCCCATATATCGGGAGATCGTACCGCGAGTATTGAGTTTTGGATTCCATGAAATGCTCCCACAGGAAATGGTAGAGCCACAGTGGTATATAAAGGAAGGCAAATTGGATATAGAAGCTCTGTTAAAAGCTTTTCAGAGATTTTACAGACGTAATTCGGAAGCGTGGTTGGAAAAGTATAGTTTTAAAGAGACCGGCAGACAACTGTTGTTGATGGCTTTTTTGCAGAGGATTATAAATGCCGGAGGGCGGGTGGAAAGAGAAATGGCTGCCGGCAACGGCCGATGCGACCTGATGATAGAATACGGAGAGGAACGTCATGTAATAGAATTAAAGTTGTACAAAGACAGTTATACAAGAGAAGACGGACTGGAGCAAATCGCAGGGTATTTGGGCAGGCTGGATCTGGATAAGGGGTATTTGATTATATTTGAAACCAGAAAGACGATATTGTGGGAAGATCGAATCTACTGGGAGAGTGAAAAAATGAAAGGAAAAGATATAATTGTAGTGGGAATGTAAGATGGAAGGCCGGTCTCAATTGATAAATCGGTGAAATTTTCGTTTCGAACATTTAGAATGGATAAAGTTTTTCGAAAAATAATCTGTTCAGGTATTCTCTTTTTTTCTCTCTTTGGTTATGCCAACCATTTGGAAGGAGTCGAAATTTCCATCTCCTGCGGTGCTGTCGGGAGGGAGCTAGAGATTTGTAGAAGCGGCGTTGAAGCGTGGGCTGCAATGACAGAGCACAGGGTAAAGGTCGTTTCAACGCCGAACTCATCAACAGAGAGGTTTGCCCTGTACCGGCAACTGCTTTCCGTGAAGAGTCCTGATATCGATATATTACAGATCGATATCGTTTGGCCCGGTATGCTTGGCGCTCATTTTGAAGATATTTCGAAATATATTGAAAAGGACATCCTGCAGCAACACTTTCCTTCCATTATCGAGGCGAATCGTGTAAAGGACCGTCTTGTCGCCGCGCCCTGGTTTACTGACGTCGGTATTCTCTACTATCGAAGCGACCTGTTGAAAAAATACAACCGGCCTGTTCCGACAACCTGGGAAGAGCTGGAAAGGACAGCCCGAGATATCCGGGAGGCTGAACGGAAATCGGGGAATAAAAATATCTGGGGCTTTGTATGGCAGGGACGTGCATATGAGGGCTTGACCTGTAACGCCCTTGAGTGGATATACAGTTACGGCGGAGGGACTATTGTGGCTGAGAACGGGAGCATTACCATTAATAATTCGAAAGCTGCAAAGTCGATCGCTGCGGCGGCGAAATGGATAGGTACAATCTCTCCTTCAGGCGTATTAAATTATACAGAGGAAGAAGCTCGCAGTATCTTCCAGTCGGGAAATGCCGTTTTCATGCGCAACTGGCCCTATGCCTGGGCCCTTGCACAGAGTGAGACAAGTCCGGTTAAAGGAAAGATCGGTATTGCAGCACTCCCAAAGGGCGGAAGGGACGGATTCCATACAGGTGCTTTGGGCGGTTGGCAGCTTGCCATTTCTAAATATTCGGAACATAAAGAAATCGCCGCCCGGTTGATTGCATATCTGACAAGTTCGGAGGAACAAAAGAGACGGGCAATAAAAGGCGCATTCAATCCGACAATCACCTCGCTCTATCAGGATAAGGATGTCCTTGCAGCCAATCCCTTTTTCAGTGACCTGCACCGGGCATTTTCCAGTGTTGTCGCCCGCCCCTCAATGGTTACCGGAAAAAGATATAACAGAGTCAGCAGTGAATTCTACAACTCCGTACACAGAGTGCTGTCCGGTAAAAAAGAGCCGAAAGCGATTCTCAGGGAACTGGAAAAAAAACTGAAGAGAATAAGCCAAAATGAAAAATGGTAAAGGGGTGAACTTATGGTTTTAAAGCCCTTTCTGCGGGCGTGGTTATTTCTCTTACCTGCTCTGTTCGTTCTTTTTTTTACAGCCGGCTGGCCCCTGATGCACAGTATATGGCTGAGTCTTACAGACGCCGAATTTTCAAATGCATGGGATGCAAATTTTATTGGTTTTGGCAATTATCTCTCTTTTTATGACGGAGAGTGGACCGGTTTACTTGTTGACAAGGTCTGGTGGAGGTCCGTATGGAATACGGTTATATTTACGGTTGTGTCCGTATTATTTGAAACCATTCTTGGTTTGATTATTGCGTTGGTCCTCCATACGCATTTTCATGGTCGCGGCTTTCTGAGAGCGGCTGTTATGGTCCCCTGGGCGATACCGACAATTGTCTCCGCCCAGATGTGGGCTTGGATGTATAACGATCAGTACGGGGTCATCAACGATCTTTTGATAATGCTGGGAATCATAGCCGAGCCGGTAGCATGGACAGCGACTCCCGATTTTCCCATGGCAGCGGTTATATTCACAGATGTGTGGAAGACTACCCCCTTTATAACATTACTCATTCTCTCTGCTTTGCAGATGTTGCCAACTGAGTGTTATGAGGTTGCAAAAATAGACGGGATCCATCCGGTGAGAGTATTTTTCAGAGTTACTCTGCCCTTGATAAAGCCCGCTGTCATTGTCGCTGTGATTTTCAGGACTCTTGACGCCATGAGGGTGTTCGATCTTATTTATGTCCTTACATCGAACAGTGAAGATACAATGTCTATGTCCATGTTTGCGCGTCGATATCTCGTGGATTTTCAGGAAACAGGTTACGGTTCCGCCGCATCGACCATGCTCTTTGCAGTTATCGCTTTTTTTACGGTTCTCTTCCTCATGAGTACACAGGCAAAATATGAACCTAAAAAAAGCATTTAGCTGTCAGCCATCATCTGTCAGCTTTTAATTGCAATACTTTATGGTTCAAAACCATTCACCTGTCAGGTGAAGCTTATTATTGGCATAACATCAATACTTTCCTTAGGGTCTGCGCAAAAATAACTTATAAAAACGGGTTGTATATTTCAACTCCATTTATCACCTGCCCGTTAGATCTTCACTATATAGGCCCCGTCCCATAATTAGGATTTCACGGCGTATTTTCCGCTATAATTCATCAGCGTGGCTGACAATATCGTTTTTAATGGCTCGCCTCTGTTAAATGTGAATAAATTTTTCTTATTAATGCAAGAGAACGACGAAATTATATTATCGATCATGTGTATTGACTTTAAAATCTGTTGAAGCTACACTGCTTTTTGATATTCAGCTTCCGGCTTTTCAGCCATGAAGCCGGCCAGAACCCATAAGTTATGAGCCAAAATACACCAGGCAACCCCTCTCTCTTGAGGCAAATCCTTTATTCCTCAAAGGTACAGGTATAGTAAAAGCAGAGGCTCCGGAGATAAAAGGAAACAATCCCGGAGCCTTGAGAAAGCAGGATAATGAGGAAGTTGAGGTAGTCACAATCTGCCAACACAACTCGTGACTACCCCGACTTTTTTTTTACAGGCGACTAATTGAGCAGAGTCGATTCATTTGCTCCGGCGGCTTCTCTTAGGTGTGGTAAAGCGATACCCCCTTCTTCAAAAAAACCGAATGAAGTAACCTGTTCATTGATTAAGCCATGTTTTACATTATTCCTTCCACCGGCCTTGGCTTTATAAAGAAACTCATCGGCTTCCTGGATTAATCTCTCCTTGTCAACTCCTTTTTTTAATCTCGTAACTCCAAAACTGGAAGTAACATGAATTGTATGCTCGCCTGCTTCGATCTGCAATTTCTCCAGCCCGGATCTGAGTCTTTCAGCCAGTTCTACTGCTCTGGATAATTTAGTATCAGGCAGAACAAGTACAAATTCCTCTCCTCCATAGCGCGCCAAATAATCAGACTGTCTTATAGATGAAAGAACCATCCCGGCAACCTCCTGTAGAACGATATCACCGGCTTTGTGCCCGTATGTATCATTAATTTTCTTAAAATGATCTATGTCAAACATAACGACGGAAAGCTCTCCTCCATGCCTCTGTACCTTTGCAATATCGTGATCGATATAACTGTTTAAAGCCCTTCTGTTATAACAACCTGTCAGCGGGTCCAGAGTAGCAGCGTCTTCCAGTTTTTTCAGATTTATGGTATTCTCAAGCGTAATTCCCGTTGTCTTTGCCAGTATATTCATAATTTCATCATGATAACCGAACATCCTTTTGCCAGGCAGTATATAGAGTCTTGCCATATACTTCTTATCCAGCACTCTGTAGGAGAGAATATCCTCATTATCAGCGATGTCAGAATTTTGACTATGCCTTACGATCTCTTTCTCAAAATAGTGAACATTGAAGTCAGTTTTTTGACTATTGAAATCCGCCTCTATATTTTTAACCAGAGATAAATTATAAAGCATTGGATCTATCCACACATCAATATTGTCTCCATCTTTTAATGCGAAACCAAAAAGCCTGTAATCAAGAATATCCTTAAGACATCTGGATAATACATATAAAACGCCTTCTATATCATGTAGCTGGTTGATCTTAAGGATGTAGTGATTAAGAGTTTTATAATCGATTCCCTTTACTATCTTATAAACCAGTTCCATAGATGTTACTGTGTTTGCTACTAATCTTTTTACATTATGTATCATTGTTGGACACCTCCTTTTAAAACATATTCTTGCAGGTTCCGTGCCGGCAATGATGATGTATGCTTTTTTATAACACAAAAAAAGGAGTATAAAGAATAGAGTTTTTTAAAAAGCAGGATTTCCGCCTTGGGAATTTCCGGATGATACCTTATCTTGTATGAATTCAGGCCTTCCTATTGTTGACAAATCCCTAGGAAACAAGCGGAAAAAATTTCCTCTTATATAATTCTTACCCGCCCCTCTCTAATAACTACCGGCTCCCCATCAATAACATCGATTATAGTAGAGGGCTTTCCCCCTTCAGTAGCGCCACAGTCTATAATTGCATCCACAGAGTTATGGAAAAACTCCCTGACTGTCTCAGCATCTTCAGATGGTGGCATTCCGGAAAGATTAGCGCTTGTCGCAGTAATTGGATAAGAAATACATCTTGCCAATTCCAGGGCAAAAGAGTCTCCGGGCATCCTGACGGCGATCTTACCGTCTCTGCTTATTTCAGGGCAGGCATCGGGTTCTAACGCAGGAAATAAGATAGTAAGAGGGCCCGGCCAAAATTTGTCTGTTAAAAGAAGGAGTTTGTCACTTAATGAGCCTGTAATTAAGGACAACATTTCCCTATTTCCTATAATAAGAGGGAATGGCTTATCAGGTGGTCTCTTTTTTAGTGACGCCAATCTTCTCAACCCCCTATTACTGTCGTATTTAGCACCAAGAGCATAGAAAGTCTCTGTTGGATAAGCCAGAATTCCACCCTTTGACAATATCTCATTCGAGGCTTCCATTATTGAATTAATATTCTCTGAATTCGGTCTCAAATAAAGCAAAGATATCTCGATTTTATATAATTTTTGTAACTGCTTAGGTGTATAGACTGAAAGCTGATAGCTGACTGCTTTTTTAGGTTTCTATTTTAGGTCTTTTCACATGACAGGTAAAGAGGTTACAGCCGTAAACAGTGTGGTGTCTCTTGTTAGCTGAAGTTTGTCATACACTGTTTGAAAGGTTCTCAGGCAGAGGAAAACAAAACTTCATTATTGCAGCTTCTTAATCTTTTCAGCCTGAAAATGAGTGGTGAGATTATCAATGATCTCATTCAGGTCGCCTTCGAGAACCTGTTCGAGCTTATGAAGAGTTAAACCGATTCTATGATCGGAAACTCTGTTTTGAGGAAAATTATAAGTTCTTATTCTTTCGCTCCTGTCCCCGCTGCCTACTTGAGTCTTTCTGTTATCGGAACGTTCCTTTTCAAGTTTTTCTATCTCTAAATCGTAAAGCCTTGAGCGAAGAACTTTCATTGCCTTTGCTTTATTTTTAATCTGAGAACGTTCGTCCTGACACTGAACAATCAGTCCTGTAGGAACATGCACGATTCTAACGGCTGAATAAGTGGTATTTACACCTTGACCGCCCGGACCGGAGGAGCAATATGTATCTATTCTTAAATCACTCTCAGCTATCTTTAAATCAAATTCTTCAGCCTCCGGAAGAACGGCTACGGTAGACGCCGAAGTATGAACTCTGCCGGATGTTTCTGTGACGGGAACTCTTTGAACCCTGTGAACCCCCCTTTCATATTTCAGTTTACTATAAGCGCCTTTACCGGAAATATTGGCGATGATCTCTTTATAACCACCCAGCCCGGTGGGGCTGGAATCAAGTATTTCTACTGTCCAGCGCATTAATTCCGCATATTTGGAATACATTTTAAAGAGATCGGATACAAAAAGCGCAGCCTCTTCACCTCCGGTTCCTGCCCGTATCTCAATGACCACATTTCTGTCGTCTCGCGGGTCCTTCGGAATCAGCATCATCTTAAGATCGTGCTCAACAACAGGCACGCCGGCTCTCAATGTATCAAGCTCTTCCTTTGCAAGCTCTTTGAGGTCCTTATCGCCTTCCTTGAGAATCGATTCAGCGCCTTCTATGTCGTCAAGAAGTTTCCTGTATTCCGATATTTTAGTAATCAAAGGCTCTAAATCGGCTCTTTCTTTGGCATACTTATGGAGTAAATCGTAAGAGGATACAATTTCAGGGTCAGAAAGTTTGTCAGTTAGAACTGTATACTTATTTTCAATGCTTTGAAGTTTATCCAGCATACTAATAAATTCACTTTAAGCAAGTGTCTTTGCGTACTTCTTCTTAAACTTTTCGACTCTCCCTTCAGCATCGAGAATCTTTTGTTTGCCTGTAAAAAATGGATGACACTTAGAACATATATCCAGTTTGATTTCGGGCTTTGTAGATCTCGTTTCAAAAATTTCGCCACAGGCGCAGGTAACTTTTACTTCTTTGTAATCGGGATGTATATCTTTTCTCAAAATTAAAACCTCCGATGTGGATAATTATTTAATCAGAAATTATAAAATATCGACTATTATTTAAGCAAATCTTGCTTGTAATGAGAATATTTATTATAATATACAAGCAAAGTATCTTTGTTACTTTTTAACTACATACAGTACCATAATAATAAAGATTCTAAGGGAAAACGTTTTGATAGGTGAATACTTAAAAGAACAAAGAAAACATCTCAATTACTCACTTGAGAATATCTCAATTGAAACAAAAATAAGTATTGAACATTTACAGGCAATCGAAAATGAGGAGTTCGAAAAAATTCCCAGTGAAGTCTTTGTTTACGGTTACATAAATCAGTATATGAACGCCCTCTCTTTAGATCCTGATGAAGCGTTATCCCTTTACAAAGAATATACCCGACAACATCCTCGCAAAAGAAAATCATCCTATATTATTGCACAAAAAAATCCTTTTCTTCCTAAACTTATACTTCTTTTAATATTTTTGACAACGATTTTAATCATTTATCAGGTCTCTCAGAAACTCCTTCATGTAACATCGAAAATTGAAAACTCCGCGCAAAGCAATGAACGTAACACACCTGCACCACTCGCATCATCAAATAATACAAATTCCGTCCTCCCACCGGCGCCAAGTGAAACAAATCTGAATGTTGAAACAATGGTGATAACAGGGAATTTAGAGAATAATGTGATTGAAAGCACCTTGGCAGAAACAGATAACAATATTAATAATACAAAACCAATACCTCCTGATATCGCCTTAAACGAAGAGAGCACCAACACCAATGATGAAAAAATTAAAAACATTAACTCAACGAGCCGGCCGAATATAACTGCGGAATCTCCCTTAAGTGAAAACATAGCTTTAACCGATCCCATAAAAGAAAAGCTGCCAAACATCGCAGACCCTACACTTGCAAACACTAATAACGATAACATGACAAGCTTAGATGATACAGAAGAAGACAGCTCCAATAATCACATTCTTGACATAACGGCAATTGAAGAGACATGGGTTTTTGTAAAAATGGATGGCAACAAAATAGATTCTGCACTAATGAAAGAAGGTCAAACCAAACAGTGGCGAGCTAAGAAAAAATTTTTTATGAAAATCGGAAACGCCGGCGGCATCATAATAACAATGGATGGTAAGAAAATCGGTATACCCGGCGAACGGGGGCATGTAATAAAATTGAATCTGCCTGAATCGGGGACTGGGGAAGTTGAGGAGTAATTAGTTACTGCAAACTACAGGTCAGTTGCTTTGCTGTCTCTCTGTCCTGAAGAAAAACCCTCCTTTACTATCATAATAAAAACAATGGTAAGTCCAAATAGCAAACCAAAGGCATTAATTAGTTTATAATATATAAGGAAGATTAAAACCGCAAAAACAGCAGCAATTCTTAGAAAGCTGAAAAATACTAATTTAATTTTACCTCCTTCCTCTGCTACGAATTCATTCACACCCCATGAAAGTCCCTTCAGGTTCGCAAGCGCAATAATACCTCCGGTAATGATAGCGACAGAAATTTCCAGGGATAAGAAAAAGAAAGATAAAATAGAGGATATGAGAAGTAAAATAACGGACTGGATGAAAGCAGCTTTTAACAACGTTCAGTTCATCTCTTTTTTAATTGTCCTTATTATACCGGTGAAGCCTGAAAGAATTCCTGCAATTAAAAAAAACAGCGTTAACCATGGAGTCGTTTGTAAAAAGCTGTCGAGAAAGTAACCTATGGCAAGACCGGTAAATGTAGCTACTACCAGATTTAGACCTATCTGACTAATACGAATCAGACGCCCTGGAAGCGAAGGATCTTCATTCTCCTTCACTGATTATACCAAATTATTCTTTCGGCTTACTTACTTTGTAAACCTTTTTTCTCCTGTGTATATTGGGAGTGCAAATTTCACAAAAAGGGTGAAAAAGAGGGCGCCAAAAGCCCAAACTCCTAGTGAAATCAATAACTCGGCCCGGCTGGGCAGGTATTCGTAGATTTCACCCAAAGTACCCGGTATGAAGCCGGGAATTACAAGGCCCATTCCTTTTTCCAGATACACGCCGGCAATAATTAACAGACAAGCTATATTCAGTGCAAAAAAATTATGTCTGGTTCTGGTAGTAAGAAAGAGAAAAAAGGCTGTACTGTTAAATATCAATGATGTCCACATAAAAGGCACAAGGGTGTTATGGTGATGAAGACCGAAAAAGAGGTACTGCATTGGGGCAAGATGGACGCTTCCGGAATAAAACTCTTTAAAGAGCTCCGCACCCAAAAGAAAGAGGTTTACGCCCATACAGTACGCAATAAGCTCTGCTATCTTAAAAATCGCCCTGTCTGTAATCTCTACTTTAGAGACTTTTCTTAGAACCTGAAAAATCAGAATCATCAAAGCAGGGCCGGAACAGAGGGCGGAAGCGATAAATCTTGGTGCTACGATAGATGCGTTCCAAAATGGTCTGGAGGAGAGACCGTTATAAAGAAAAGCCGTAACCGTATGAATACTGAGAGCCCAGGGAATGGAAATAATAATAATTGGCCACATAATGGACATTTTGTACTCTTTTCCGATTGAAAGCCTGTGCAGAACGTATAAAACTACGGTAAGATTTATCATTAGATATCCGTTTAAGACGATCACATCCCAGGCAAGAAGCGAGGAGGGAAAATTCATTTTTCCTATCAAAGGCAGGATATGCCATCCGACTAATGGTCTGCCCAGATCTACGGTAACAAAAAGAAGGCACATCAGGATTGCGGAAACAGCAAGCATTTCTCCAAAAAGAACGATTTCTTTTATTGGTTTAAAATTATACAGATATGCCGGTATAACAAGAAGAACGGCAGCAGCGGCTACTCCTACGAGAAAGGTGAAGTTAGCAATATAAAAACCCCATGAAACCTGATCTCGCATGGCAGTAACAATTAATCCGTCGTTAAACTGCTCCATGTAGGTATTTGCACCGATAATTACAAGCATAAGCAAAAAAAGTATCCATCCGAAGTAAAGCGGCGGGCCCTTTGTCAGGGTTGTGGTTAATGAAGTAAAATTTCTTATCATCTGAATCATATATCTATACCTCTCCGATTAGACGAAATTTATGTGGCAAAGAAATAGTAAAACTTAGGTAACGTATTGAGGTCTTCTTTAAGTCTGAATACGCGCTTCTTTTCGATACAATATCTTATTTCGCTGGCGGGATCGTTCAGATCGCCAAATTTTCTGGCGCCCACCGGGCAAATCTCTACACATGCCGGATATTTACCGAGCCTTGTACGCTGCACGCAGAAAGTACATTTTTCGACACAGCCTTTTAGTCTGGGTCGATTACCTAAATAATGCGTTTGGGAATTGATTTCATTTTCAGGCAAATAAGGTTCACCCCAATTGAATTTTCTTGCGCCGTAAGGGCAGGCGGCCATACAATATCTGCATCCGATGCACCAATTATAATCGACGACAATGATTCCGTCCGGATCCTTCCATGTTGCCTGAGTTGGGCAAACTTTTACACATGGAGGATTTTCGCATTGTTGGCATTGTACAGGCATGTAAAAATGACCTTCTTCAGGTACGGTTTCGGGGTCATAATATTTATCGGAACCCTCTAAATCATTAACCCACTTCTCGCCCTGCTTAAAACGCAAAACACTTATGTAATGTATTTGAGGATCTCTGGATTGATTATTTTCCGCAGTACAGGCGTAAACACATCTCCTGCATCCAATGCACCTGGAAAGGTCAAGACCGTAACCAAACAAAGCGCCGTCGATTGGTTTGGTAGTAGCAACATCGAAGTTCTTTCCGTATTTTGCCGAGTATTCCACCTCGAGCCTTTTTACAACTTCGTCCTTTTCATTGTCAGTCATTTCTCTGTAGTGTTTTTGAAAGAAGCTCTCCCAAAACGATGCATGACTCTTACTGACAGGTAATCCTATTGCAGCAAGACCGGCAGCCGTACCCTTTAAAAAACTCCTCCGATTAATGTTCATTGCCTTTCTCTCTCTTTTCCTTTTTTTCAGATATAACCGGCACTGACAGTTTCTGTCCGCCAGATTCCGTGTCCTTGGTTTTAAAACCCTCTATCTTATTCTTTTCAGCCCATTCCGCCCACATCGGTACATTGTCCTTAATCATAATCAGTTCGGTCTTGACGCCTGTTATCTCATCAGGTTTCGCCGGTGGAGGTAAAGGCTTCAGGTCTTTGTATTTCGGATTATGAGGATAATGACAATGAACGCACAACCTGTATTGTTTTTTCCCGTTCCATTCGCCTGTTCTCTTTCCATGAACCCCCACCTTCCAGTCTCTGAATATGGTGCCGTGGCATTGCCCACAGAGTTTATATGATTCCTTAAATGAAACGTGATCTCCGTTAGCAAGCCTAAGTTGATCGCGGTTTTCAGCATCATGACAGTCGAGACACCATCTCTGTCTCTCGGAATGTTTTAATTTTATCCAGTCATGGGGCCACTCCAGTTGTCTGGGAGTTGTATTCGTTTCCATTCCTTCATGGCACATAGAGCAGGGATAAATATCCTCAGAAAAAGGAGGGGAAGGAACAAAGAATTGAGGCATATCGTCTGATTCTGCAAAAGCTGAACAACTACAAAAGAAAGTAAAAAACAGCAAAAATAATACTTCGAGGATTGATCCCTTTTTATTGTCTGTCTTTATCATTATTAGCACCTTTTAAATATAATTTAATGAGTAGTTTGTTCCTGTTGTAACGGGCATGATCTCCTATCAACTGATTTACTTAACTTTGTGGTTATCGGGAAAAAGTAAAACTGTTTGTCTTAATGAACTTTCTTTTCCTCTTCCGTCAGAATACGACAGTCGTCCTCATTAAAAACCTCTGAAAACACAGGAAATATCTTATTCATGAAATACAGGATTATAAAAGGAGCAGAGAGCAGAATAATTACTGCAACCAATCCCTCTTTAAAGGCTTCGACACTGTTAGGAATAATAGGAAGATTATATTCCATAAATCCGGCAAAGCTCCTTGACATCGACTGTCCTCCGATAACTACATCCCATCGCATCATAAATACGCCCATAAGCACAAGGCTGGCTGCAATAAAAGCTCTTAAAGTATCAACTCTGGGAAGGATCAGCAGGATGAGTGGTAAAATCATACCAAGCCCCCATTGGATTACAATAATCTTAACAGCAAACCTGTCAAACAAAACCTGACTCAATATGCCCCAAAACTCTTCAGCAGTGTAGGCGTGAAAGACGATATCTATGATCTCGAGCAAAAAAGCAATAACAAGGAAAAAAACAAGAGCATTACACATGCTGCGAATGGTAGCGGTGCAAATAAATTTTTTCGCGAACTTCATGCCTATGATATATGTAAAAATACAAACAGCGATACCTGATATAACTGCCGACATAAGAAATATGAAGGGCATTAACGGGGTTTTCCAAAGAGGTACCGTTTTAACGGAACCGAAAATAAAACCTACATAGCCGTGGAGGAGCGCTGCTGCCGGAATACCAATGGCCGCGAGTATCTTTATCATCTTTTCGTCCAAATGAAGGGCCTTTTCACTGACATCTGTACTGCCAAGAGTCAGTACTTTATATATCAGTCTTTTAAAACCGGTTTGCGACTCCGACTGCTCTACGATGAACTTCCTGAAAGCAAACCATATCTCCGCTGCGACAATCGCCATATATGATAAATAAACAAGATTAAAAGCTGCAATGGCGGAGTAAAAGTGTGGTGTTAAAATCGTATGGTACCCCCTGAAGGGTTGTGTTAAATGAAACAAAAGCGGAGTCGGAGCTATAAGGAGAAGAGCAAAAGAAAAAATCAGAGAAAATTTAGCAACAGGTCTGAGTTCCTCTTTTCCCAGTACATGGTAGAGAGAGGAAAGTACAAATGCTCCCGCTACAAGGCCGGTTATATAAGGATAAACTGCTATATGGACAGTCCAGTAAATATATTCGTTTGGATAGGTAAACAGTTCTTTAATAGTCCAAAGTTCGCCATGTACATGACCTTCAGTCATCTTCTCACCTCACAATATGATCTAAACCGATATAAAAGACATGCGGCTCATTACCGAATTCAGGCTTCAGAACAGCCACTCTTTTTGTTGTTATTATTTTATGCACTTCGCTTTCCGAATCGTTCAGTCTGCCAATCTTTCGTACGCCAAATGCACAGGAATCGGCACAGGCTGTATTCATGCCTTTATTGATTCTGTGATAACACCAGGTGCATTTTTCCGCCACATTATGAACAGGATGAAAAAATCTTGCGAAATAAGGGCAGTTGTTTATACAGTAACCACAACCTATACACCATTTTCTGTCCACCAGGACAACGCCATCTTCGGTTTTATACGTTGCTCCCACAGGGCATACCTGAACGCAGGAGGGTTTTTCGCAGTGATTACAAAGCTTGGGAACGAAAAAACCTTTTGTAATTTCTTCCTCAGGGATATTTTTACCTTGAGGATCGTTTTTGGTAAAACCGTATCTCGCGCCCCTTGGAGAATCGATGATAACCTCTCCTTTTTTTGTTTGTACATATCTTTCTACCCACGTTCTCTGTACTTCGGCTTCAAAGGGTATCTCGTTTTCAAGCTTGCATGCTTTAACGCACATACCGCACCCCATGCACTTGGTTGTATCCACCGTAAAGGCCCATCTCTTTTTTTTGCTGTAAGGATGAATCAACGAGGCCATTGCGTCAGGCTTTAGCAGTTCAAATGCGCTCAGAGGTATAAGTGTGCCGCAAATTGATAACAGACCTTTTTTCAGCAACTCTCTTCTTGTAAGTGCCATTGTTTTCTAACTTAGCCTCCTATTTAAATTCCGTCCTGTGAACATCATGACATTCAATGCATTCGATCCCGGGATTGTGTTCTGTAGGATCGACGAGTTTCATATCTTCATAACTCTCTCTGTTTTTAATATAGATTTTGGGGATAGGTCTGTAAACGAGTTTCGTATGGCACCTTTTACACAGCGCCCTGGATCTGTCGATTCCTATCTCCAAAAGATAATCAAAATCTTCCTTCAAATCAATGGGATGACCTTTCTTATCGGGATTGAATTGAACGTGACAGCTCTCGCATTGAACATTGGTGTGTCCCGAACCTTTTACTGTGGCTGTCATTTCGTCGTGGCACTGTTCGCAAAACTCCCTGCCCTTGTGCTTGACCGGAAAATCCTTCCAATCCTGTTCACTGCTGACACGGTGCCATTGATATTTGTAATCACCGTTTGTAGCTTCGAAGTCGGAAGGAACGATAATAATTCTGGCTGTAAATATGATTATCACTACAGCAATTATGACAAAAAGAGGTCTCCAGGCGTGACTCATGTTTTATACACTCCTTCAGAATGTCGTTTTCCCCGAAAGGTTTGAAATTATAAACCTTACTCATGAAGATTGTCAACACTTATTTACAAAAAATTAATAAACAGTAAAATTTTTACTGACAATAGCTGATTGCGCATGCAATACGCCAAAACAAAATCCATTGATTTTTCTTTATTAAATTTTTAAATTTTTTAGCTGACTGCTGATAGCTGACCGCTAAATACTTTTTTTCGGACCAACTATAAACCATTAAAACACAGATAATGCTTCAGAGCCCTCATATAAAATTTTATTTAAATCTCAGTGAAAAGAATGGAAATTCCTGTAGGATTAACATATAATAGTAAATGTCATACAGGAAGGCAACCGGAATTATCAAGTTAACGTCCTTCTGACGGACTTTTCTCTTTAGGACTACCTAATAGAGAAATTTCGGTACGTAAGACAGGCGTCCCGCCTGTCCGTTTCAGTATAACGAGCCGGCTCCATTAGCGGTAGTTTGCGATTCCGCATACAGAAAGTACAGGCGGGACGCCTGTCCTACGGTTCGTTGCTATAATGTTTTATTACTTAACTTATTACTTACTTTTGTTGAGTGCAATAGAATAAACTAAACCTCGGCCAGGGGGAGTTCAGAAACTGATGAGGTATTTGACCTCACCCCTCCTGACCATTGTGAACGACTAAAATTATTACAGGTGAAAATAATGAATCGATCAGCTATAACCAAAACATTTGAACGTATACAATCGGAAGGGAAAAAAGCCTTTATACCATACATAATGGCCGGAGATCCTTCTTTGGAGATTACCCGCGAGCTTGTGATCGAGCTTGAAGAACAGGGCGCCGACATTATAGAATTGGGTGTGCCTTTCACAGACCCCCTTGCAGACGGACCGACTATTCAGAGAGCGTCAGAAAGAGCTCTAAAAAACAATGTGACATTAAAAAGTGTTATGGACACTGTCGCCGGTCTGCGCGAGAAGACGAGTATTCCCATAGTATTGATGACATATTTCAATCCTGTTTTTAAGTATGGCGGAGCAAAATTCATTGACAATGCCATTGAGATCGGAATAGACGGTATAATAATCCCCGATCTTCCTCCCGATGAAGAGCGTCCTTTTATACGAACAGCCTGTAAAAAAGGGCTTGATATAATTTTTCTCCTCGCTCCGACATCAACGGAGGACAGAATAAAACTCGTTGCTAACAATACAGGCGGATTTGTATACTATGTATCTGTCACCGGCATTACAGGATCGAGAATAGAGATAGACCAACCGATGAAAGACATGATCGCGTTAATTAAGAACCTTTCAAAAAAGCCTGTTGCAATAGGTTTCGGGGTAAAAACACCTGAGGAGGCATCGCTTGTCTCAGATATTGCAGACGGTGTAATAGTTGGAAGCTCGATTGTTAAAAAAATAATCGAAGACAGAGAAGGGCTGAGCGAATACATCCGGGCCCTGAGAAAGGCGATTTGATTTCCCTAGACGAATATGGCTTGGTTTAAAAAAACAAAAAACGATTCTTCAGTTAAAAAAGTTAAAATACCGGAAGGGCTGTGGGTGAAGTGTTCAAGCTGTAAAGAGATTATCTACCGGAAGGAATTTGAAAAAAACCTCAAAGTATGCCCTAAGTGTAACTACCACTTCAGGATAAAAGCCAGGGAGAGATTGTCTCTGACCATGGACAATGGCAGCTTTAAAGAGCTGGATAAATTCCTGACAGCCGGAGATCCTCTAAAATTTAGGGATACGATTGCCTATAAAGAACGTATTCGTCAGAGTTACGAAGGCAGCGATTTGAAAGAGGCCGTTTTAACCGGTACAGGTAATATCAATAAAATTCTTGTAGCTGTTGCCGTTATGGATTTCTCCTTTATGGGCGGGAGTATGGGGTCTGCTGTAGGTGAAAAAATTGTACGAATTATTGAAAAATCAAACAATGAATCTCTGCCTCTCGTTATTTTCACTTCTTCCGGAGGGGCCAGAATGCAGGAAGGAATCTTTTCATTAATGCAAATGGCGAAAGCTTCAGCGGCCATAGGCATGTTAAAGGACAAAGCGATCCCCTACATCTCGGTACTCACTGATCCTACATTCGGAGGGGTCAGTGCAAGTTTCGCCATGCTTGGCGATATTATAATCGCTGAACCAAAGAGCCTTATAGGTTTTGCAGGCTCGCGAGTAATACGGCAGACAACTAATCAACAACTCCCCGACAACTTTCAGCAAGCTGAATTTTTACTGAACCACGGTCTTATCGACATGGTGACTGCCAGAAAAGAAATGAAGGACACTCTAACCAGAATACTAAAGATGCTGATGAAAGCATAAAGGTTCAGAGCGACCGGCCGGCCTTCAAATTCCGGATGATCTCATCATGAAATACAATGACGCAATAAACTATTTATATAACCTTCAAAAACATGGTATAAAGCTGGGGCTCGATAATATGAAAGCCATTTTGCATGTACTCGACAATCCTCAGGATTCATTCAAATCCATTCATATTGCCGGAACGAACGGAAAGGGTTCCACAGCCGCCATGATCCACTCCCTGCTAAAAGAAGACGGACATGTAACCGGCCTTTTTACGTCTCCCCATATGGTGAGATTTACAGAAAGAATCAGAATCAATTCAGTCGAAATAAGCAAGGACGAGGTCACTTCTTTAACGACTGAGATTAAAAAGAAAACAGATGCCATAAAAGGATTATCTCCAACCTATTTCGAAATGGTAACGGCCCTTGCAATTTATTACTTTAAAAAGTCGGGTGCCAAGTGGGCGGTTTTTGAGACCGGAATGGGCGGCAGGTTTGACGCAACCAATATCCTTATACCCGAACTTACACTTATAACCCCGATTAGCGAGGATCATAAAGAGTACCTGGGCAATACCTTAAAAGAAATCGCCTTTGAAAAAGCAGGAATAATCAAAAAAAACACCCCTTTGATTATTGCTACACAAAAAAACGGAATTACGGCTATTTTGTCAGACACAGCAGAAAAGGAGAACGCTGAAATCTATATTTATAACAAAGATTTCACTACAGAGATCATCGACTCAGGTATACATGGGAGTGTATTTAACTATTCCGGCAAGAATAGATTTAACGAACTCGAATTACCCTTGCCCGGTATTCATCAGATCGAAAACGCGGCCTCCGCCATAAAAGCTTTTGAAGTGTTGGCTGAAAAGAGAACATTGCGAACAAACAATATCCCGGGCGCTACAGTTGCTGCTTTGAAAAAATTTAAATGGCCCGGAAGACTCGAACTGACCGAATATAAAGGAATGAAAATATTAATCGACGGCGCCCACAACTATGAAGCCATAAATCGCCTTGTGGACACAGTCAGGAAACAGTACGTAAAGACTCTTAAAATATCAAGAGCCATATTCATTACCGGGATTATGGCGGACAAAGATATCCCATCGATGGTTGGCGCTATAGCAAAAGAGGCGGATCTGATTATTTTTACGAAACCTAACTTTTCAAGAGCCGAAAAACCCGGCAACCTAATGTCTATAGCCGGGAAAATAAACCCTCACATTTCCTGTATAGCAACAAACAGCACCTCCGAAGCACTGGAAGCAGCGGAAAAAATGAACAAAAAAGGAGACCTTTTTATAATAACCGGCTCTTTTTATACTGTAGGAGAGGCAAAAGAAATCATGGGAGAGGATACACTCCTGAAAGACCTTGCAGAGTTCAGGTAGAGCGGACTTTGGCGAACTTTTTACCGCGGATTTATCCCGAACATTTTAAATTTAGGGAGGAAAATCATGAACCGAAAGACATTTTCATTTTTGCTGGTTATAATTCTCTTTTGTTTTTTAACACCGGTCTTAGCTGATAATTCAAATAGTAACCACGGTTTTCCGGAACCTGACCCGCCTTTTATTGAAGTTGAAACAAAGGGGGAGAAAAAAGCCTTGCCCCTGCGTCAATCCACGCCATCGCAGGAGTGGGTGTATCATAAAACCTCAGACAACCAACACCCTGACGGAAATGAACAACAGATGATGTGGTTAATGAATCGTGCTCGTTCCGATCCTGCCGCCGAAGGAATCTGGTTATCCGATACAGGCGATTCGGATATCGATTTTGCCATTGACTTCTTTGATGTAGATATTACAGTGCTTCAAAATGAATTTGCATCATACGATCCTGCGCCTCCGGCGGCATTTGACCGAAGGCTGTATTACGCAGCAAAGGGCCATTCAGAATTCCTGATCTCTACGGACGCCCAAAACCATGACGGCCAGTTCGATCTTATTACAGATGAAGGTTTCAGCTACAGATCCTGTGGAGGTAATGTCTATTCATACGCCAAAAACCCGATATACGGACATGCAGGATTTAATATAGACTGGGGGTACGGAGACAGCGGCATGCAGACAGGCAGAGGCCACAGAGTAAATCTAATGTCCATTGGCCAAAATTTTTACAATGTAGGAAAAGCGGTTGTACAGGAAAACGACAATACAACGTCAGTGGGCCCGCTGGTAGTAACCGAAAACTATTGCGAGGCGTTTACTTCATTTCAGGATCATTATAATAATTTTATTGTAGGTACGGTCTGGACCGATAGTAACAGTAATTCTCAGTACGATCCCGGCGAAGGCGAACCGGGAGTGACTGTCACACCTGATACCGGAACTTACTACGCAGTAACTGCGGACAGCGGTGGTTATGCCGTACCTGTAACATCTCAAAGTATCGGATTCGTGACATTTTCCGGGACTTCCCTTGGCGGAGATATAGAAAAAGAAGTAACTGTGGGGTCGGAGAGCATATTACTCGATATTGAAACAAGTTCTGAAGTCGTAGAAGCAAATCCCGTTGAACCCGACATAAAGGCAAATGGCTCAGATGGACCTGTAACAATAAATGCGGGAGAAATGATTTCCATTTCATTGGGACTCGATACCGGAAGTTATGAAGGAACAAACGCCGACTGGTGGCTTGCCCGGAGCACGCCTGACGGAAACTGGTACTACATAGACGAGAGCTCTTTTAACTGGGAAAACCTGGAAACCCTATTCCGACCGGCTTATCAGGGCGCCCTATTCAATCTTGACATGGCCGAGTTTTTCCATTTAACGAGCCCTGTTGCAGGTACGCATATGTTCTACTTTGCAGTTGACACAACGATGGATGCACTGCTAAACGAAACACTATACTATGATTATGTTTCAGTAAAAGTAGAATAAAGCCAAACTTTTTGACAATGATCGGAGATCAGGAGGGAGTTCGTAAGCATATTTCCTTGGCGCGCTCTATAAAGATTTTGATCTTTTCATGGTCTTTTTTCCCTCTATATTTCTCCACGCCCGAGCTCACATCTACAGCAAAGGGTCTTACTTTAACAACAGCTTTTTCGATATTGTCAGGACTCAAGCCTCCTGAAAGTATTATATTCCCGGCAGCAGCAGCTTCTAAAGCGAGATTCCAGTCGAATGTGACACCGCTTCCACCATAGTGCGTCGCCGTATATGTATCGAGCAGATAGGCTGAGACATCATATTGTTTAAGGTCATTAATATCAAGATTGTCCTTTAGCCTGACAGCTTTAATGACCTTTCTCCACCTTCTGCATGCTTCCGGAGGTTCATCGCCGTGAAGCTGTACAAATTCAATCCCTGTTGTTTCAACTATATTTTCAACCTCTTCAGGGTTCTCATTAACAAAGACTCCCACTGTGGTAATAAAAGGGGGGAGCATTCTTACGATCTCTTTTGCCGTTTCAATTGGAACAGCTCTGGGACTCTTTTTAAAAAAAACAAAACCAAGAGCATCGGCGCCACTGGTAACGGCAGCCATTGCATCGTCGATATTTGTTATTCCGCAAATTTTTACCCTGACCATACAACCTCCTTGCTCCGGACAGTCCCTGAAAAAGTTGACTAATAGGTCTAAAAAGCTATTTTAACATGCAAGACTGTGGAAAAACATTTTTAGGCCCTTAGGGCATCTGGATCGACAAAAAATTGTCGATGTTGATATTAAAAAAAACCAGGTCAACCGAAAGGGATGTGGAACTTTTTGGGTATTATTTTAACGCAGAGGGCGCAAAGGACACAGAGAGAATTATTTTTCATTAGTTCGTTGACTGCTTTTTTTTTAAATTTTCCTCTGTGACCGCTGCGCCGGGTTATGTAATAGCAATCCGCCTCAAAACCTCAAAAGATTGTAATGGGAATATTTCTTGTGGTATTCTGTAGTAATATCGGAGGGACAGAAAAAAAATCGCCGCTTTAGCTATAAAAGTGAAGCGCACATTGGGTCAAAGATGAGAGAAAAATTTAAATTTATGGTTGCCGTAAGCAGGCTGGACCTTAAAGACACAATCACCGGAGCTCTTAAAATGCTGAACCCCATATATATATCATCGACAACAAACCCGGTTATTGTAGAAAAAAAGATTAAAGACGATAACGTTAACCTTTTGATTCTTGACCATGAAACCCTTAGTCAAATTGACTGTTCACTTCTTAATAATGTAAAAATTATTCTCTTGGCATCAATCGATCTTTCAGTAGATGAGATGAAATCAATATATAATATCGGTATAAATTCAATCCTTGATTATCCGATTGAAATAAAAAAACTTGAAAAAGCCGTTAATGATGCTGTCAGAGATGTAACTGTTACAAAAAACAGATTACAGGAAACATTCAGTGAAATCAAAAAAGTCCCTTTCTTTGATCTTCTGACAAAAGACGAACTTGTAAGGCTGCTGAATACCGGGAAGTGCAGAAAATACAGAGAAGGTGAATTAGTATTCCTGGAAGGGGATGAAGGCGACAGGTTATATGTGATCCTAGAAGGCAAAATAGGGATAATAAAACAATGCACCGAAGATGGCAGAAATTTGATTATCTCTGTCCTTTCAAAGGGAGAGTGCTTTGGCGAGATGGCTGTTTTGGATGAGCCTGTTCGTTCAGCAACGGCCAGAGCAGAGGAAGATGTTCTCTTGCTTGAATTCGAGAAAAAAATAATCTCCGATGATTCGGATCCGATAAGTCTTAAAATATTCAAAAAATTGGCTTATATCTTGTGTAAACGGTTACGGAAAATGGACGATAGCGTAAAAAAATGTCATATCTCTCTGGAGGAACATAAAAGAGACAATAAACGCCTGAAGTCGGAACTTCACCGTTATTTGCAAAGAAAAACGTCAGCATAAAAAAAATTATTAATTAACAATCAATACCATTAACTTAAAGGGTGAAGCACCTTCCGACAGAAGCGGGTCATGTTTGAGAAGGCGCAGCGAAGCGGAGCCTTCGAGTTTAGCCGATGAAGGCGGATGGTGCTTTGCTCCTTAAGTTAATGACATAGAATTGACACTCCTTAAATCGTCAATAGAAAATCATCAATTTAAATAGTTGCTTATTTGTTAAATCGTACGAAAAGCAGATTAAATATGGCACGCCTGGAGGGACTCGAACCCCCGGCCCGCTGCTTAGAAGGCAGCTGCTCTATCCTGCTGAGCTACAGGCGCGCTGTTGAAAAGAATTTTGGTCGGGGCGAGAGGATTTGAACCTCCGGCCCCCTGCTCCCAAGGCAGGTGCGCTAACCAGACTGCGCTACGCCCCGATGTATGTGTATATTAAATTAAATGAATACAAGATAAAATGTCAATTATGCACTGGGTATTTAATAAAAAAATCTCTATAGCACTGAACTGTATCGTGACAATACTATTTATTACATCCACTATGCTTTTAATTCGAGATCATATCTTATTTACCCGCTACAGTACTAAAAACGAGCAAAAAAAATTAATTAATTTTGCCTCAAAGACACAAAAAAAAATTGAAATAACGAACTATTCAGATATTTTACAAAACAATCCTTTTGGTGTAAAAACAAATAAGG
Organism: Candidatus Magnetocorallium paracelense; assembly: GCA_029001845.1. Lineage (GTDB taxonomy): Bacteria > Nitrospirota > Thermodesulfovibrionia > Thermodesulfovibrionales > Magnetobacteriaceae > Magnetocorallium > Magnetocorallium paracelense. Next base: position 63,593 of record JAREWP010000024.1, read on the forward strand.
CCGTATCCTTTCACAATATGGGAGAGGATATGGATCAAACAAGTGTAAATATCTCTGAATTCACACTTTCAGGCACAATATCCGATGATGATGGCGCCGGATTCGCTGTTTTTAGAAATTCCGAAGGAAAGCAGGAGATATTCAAAACAGGCGACTTCGTTTATAATTTAGGGAAACTCGAAAAGGTTTTCCCTTCAAAAGCTGTAATAAATGGACAACAACTCTTTGAGATCCGGTTAATGGATCTGAACGAGGCGGCGGCTTTAAGACCAGAGACAAAAAAACGCGTAAGGAGCGGTAAAAGGCGTTCCGGCTATATCAGAGCTGCATCAAAAAACTCCTACATTATAGATAAGAGGAAACTTCATGAAGCAATCGAAAACCCTCAACAATTGATGACAGACTCCAGATTGTATCCGCGATATGTCAAAGGAGAACAAAAGGGTTATGTACTTAAAGAAGTAAAAAGAGGAGGGATATACGATAATTTAGGATTAAAAAACAGAGATGTGCTTTTAAAAATCAATGATTATGATATAAATGACCCTGAACTGGCTTTAAAAGCCTTTTCCGCCCTTAGAGGAGCTTCAAAAATTAATCTCAATATCCTGAGAAGAGGGAAAAAGATGACTCTTACATATCAAATAAAGTAAAATAGTGTTTGGTATGAAAAAAATAATAGCCTGTATAATTCTCCTGGGGATACTGCTAAGTCCGCCCTTTTCCGGCGCGGAAAGCAAAGCACCTGCCGGAGAAATGCATCTAAACGGCAGCATCACATTTAATTTTATAGATGTTGACATCCCTATCGTAACGAAATTCGTCAGCGAGATTACAGGGAAAAATTTTATTTTCGACGAAAAGCTTCATGGTAAAGTCACAATAATCGCACCATCTAAACTAAAAACCGAGGACGCTTACAGGCTTTTCACTTCCGTGCTGGAGCTAAAAGGCTTTACAGTCGTGCCATCGGGTACTGACACTTACAAAATTATCCCTGTAACGGATGTAAAGGGTAAAGGCATAAGATTTTCTGAATTCGAAAAGAAAATAGTTAACGAAGAGTATATAGCCAGACTTATCAAGTTGACACACCTGTCCTCAAGCGAGGCGATATCTTTTTTAAAACCGGTTATCTCTAAAGACGGCTATATCTCGGAGTTTAGTCCCGGCAACATATTGTTAATTATGGACTCCGGGCCTAATCTCAGGAATATCCTGTCTATTATAAAAAACATCGATCGTCCTTCGACGGTTGACCTTCCGGAAATAATTTACCTCAAATACGCAGACGCCGAATCAGTGGCCGGAATATTAAGTGAAACATCTCAACAACCCTCGATAAAAAGAAAAGGCTCAAAAACAACGACACCAAAGAAAACAAAAGTTATCACCGATACCAGATTAAACGCATTGATCCTCTTCGGAACAGGCAGAGAGAAGGATTCAATGAAAAGACTTATAAGCATGCTCGATATACCATCGCCTGAAGCACAGGGCGGCATTAATGTCTATTTCCTTGAGAATGCCGATGCAGCAGAGTTGGCGGATGTGCTGAACTCTATCGTAAACAACTCCAAGTCGAAACGTAAAAGTTCGAAAACAAAAAACGGAAAAGACACCTTGGGACAGCCTCGAAATATAGTTATAACTCCCGATGTCGCCACGAATTCAATCATAATAGAAGCGTCTCCGGCAGACTACAGAAACATCGTCGAAGTAATCAGGAAACTCGACAAAAGGAGAAGACAGGTTTTTGTAGAGGCAATGATCGTTGAAGCTTCCATAGACGGACTCCAAGCCTTGGGAGCAAAATGGAGAGCAGTTGCAAGGAATGACAGTGAGCCTGTTTTCGTTGGTGGTTTCGGAGAGGTAAGCACCAGCGATATGATGTCTATTGTTTACGGTATGAGCGGCGTTTCAGTTGGAGGACTGAGCAACTTTTTTGATATCGAGTATACAACATTAGACGAAAGTGGCGATATCGTCACTTCATCCATCAGCATCCCCGGCTACTCGGCCCTGTTTAACCTTAATGAATTCAGGGGTATCGTTAATATCCTTTCCACTCCGCAAATACTCACCTCAGACAATGAAGAAGCTGAAATCATTGTAGGAGAAAATGTTCCTTTTATCACAAAAAGAGAATCCGATCCTTCACGAACAGTTTCGGTTTTCAGTAATGTAGAAAGGCACGACGTAGGGATCACCCTCAGAATAACTCCCCAAATTACGGAAGGCGATTACATCAAGCTTGACATTTATCAGGAAATTTCGTCACTAAAACAAGAATCGAATCCAGAGATACTGATAAGTGTAGGACCGACCACGACAAAACGATCGACAAAAACCTCGATTGTGATTAAAGACAATCAAAATGTGGTCATAAGCGGTCTGATGCAGGAAAGGGAAGAAGAGACGATTACAAAAGTACCTTTATTGGGAGATATTCCTTTGTTAGGCTGGTTATTTAAAGATAAGGGAAAATCTCATGAAAAAATAAATCTCCTTGTCTTTTTGACTCCCCATATAGTACGGAACGCAGAACATCTTAGAGAGATAACGGAAAAGAAGAAATTTGAAATTGAAAATTCCTCGATTGACATAAACGGAGAAGTTCCACCGAGGAGTAATCCCGGGCTATTGGTGAGATTTAGAAACGACATGGAAAGGGAGCAGGCAGAAAATTATATCCGTGATGCAGGCTCTGAGGTCATAAGAGAATACGAGACAATAAACCTCTTTCTTGTAAAAATACCGGACAGCAAAACACAGCACCTTTTAATAGAGAGACTGGAGGCCCTTCCTGAGGTATTATATGTAGAGCCCGATTATTTTAAACGAACTCTTTTTAAATAACTTGAAAATCAAAATACCCTTTTGTTACTATCTACAATGTCGAATGAACAAAACTATGCAACTGTCCTGACAAGAATCGTAGCAAAAGGTTTGGACTTTTTGCTTGTCATTGCTGTTGTCGAGGTAATCCCAAAGATCGGTTTTTATATCGGAGCTCTCTATCTGCTTGCAGGAGACAGTTTTTTTGACAGAAGAAGCATAGGAAAGAGGTTATTGGGCCTGAAAGTGCTTTCAATAAAAGAGGAAGGCAAATCGTCACCTATTAAAGACTCAATATTGAGAAACATTACTGTTTTTTTTTCCTTACTCTTATGGGCGATTCCTCTTATAGGCTGGATTTTTCTTGCCGCTATTATTATAATAGAAGTGATTATTATGATGGGTAATGAAGAAAAAATGAGGATCGGCGATGAAATAGCCGGAACCATAGTGATAGAAGCAACGGAAGAAAAGGTGGTATGAATGATTTTTAGCAAACTTTTAGGATTCTTTTCAAACGATCTGGCAATAGACCTGGGTACAGCCAATACCTTGGTCTACGCAAGAGGAAAAGGAATTGTCTGTAACGAACCTTCTGTCGTCGTTATGCGAACGGACAACAAGAAACTCATAGCTGCCGGCACCGAGGCAAAGAGAATGTTGGGTAAAACCCCCTCAAACATTGCAACGATAAGGCCTATGAAAGACGGGGTAATCGCTGATTTCGACGCAGCAGGCGAACTTTTGGGCTACTTCATAAAAAAAGCTTTAAACAGAAGCAGCTTTGTTTCACCAAGAGTAATCATCGGAGTTCCCTCTTCCATCACCCTGGTGGAACAGAGGGCTGTCAAAGAAGCAGCACATAATTCCGGCGCAAGAGAAGTTTATCTGATAGAGGAGCCGATGGCTGCAGCAGTGGGAGTTGGTCTACCTGTGGGAGAACCCTATGGAAACATGATTGTCGATATAGGCGGAGGTACTACCGACGTTGCGGTAATTTCCATGGACGGCGTTGTTTACAGTAAAGTAGTCAGAGTAGGCGGCGATAAGATGGATGAAAATATAATGTCATATGTAAAAAATAAATATAATTTTATGATCGGAGACAGAACGGCTGAGCAAATCAAGATTGAAGTGGGATCGGCCTTTGAAGTGGAAAAAACAGAAAAAACCATTGAGGTCAACGGCCGTGATTTGGTATCAGGTATTCCCAAAACCGTTACTATTAACGAAGGCGAAATCAGAGAGACACTTCAGGAACCTGTAAGTATTATTATGAATGCAGTAAAAGATTCCCTGGAAAATACACCTCCGGAGCTTGCATCCGATATAGTAGATAACGGAATTGTGCTTGCCGGAGGCGGAGCGTTACTTAGAGGACTGGATAAACTGATCAGACATGAGACAAAACTCCCTGTAGTCGTTCCGGAAGACCCTCTGACAGCAGTTGTAAACGGAGTAGGAAAGATGTTGGAAGACCTGGACCTGTTAAAAAGAGTTGCCGTCAGTTAATGCTTAGGAAAAGATTGTCTCTCTATCTTTTCTTTATAACCATCCCTGTTTTTCTCATGACTTACGAAAGTGTTAAGGGGCCTTTTAATACGCACTTTTATATAAGTTACCCTCTCTTTTACATCAACGAAGCCTTTTCTTCTCTTAAATATTATATTAAAAAACCCTTTGTAGCCATTTTTTTGTTAAACAGCGAAAACGCGCAATTAAAAGAAGAACTTATTAAATTAAAGATCAGAGAGCAGCAAGTTAACGAAGCTCTGGAGGAAAACAGAAGATTACGGAATTTCATCTCTTTTCGATATAACACTTCTAATTACATAACGAATGCAAAAGTCATTGCAAAAGGTCCCGGTGCATGGTCGCAACTGATAACACTGGATAAAGGAAAGATTGATGGTGTGGAAAAAGATATGGCTGTAAGAACAATAAACGGGCTTGTGGGAAAGATATTTTCAGTTTACAGGAACCATTCAATGACCTTGCTGCTTACGGACATAAACTCTTCCGCCGCCGTGAGACTTAGCGAAAGCAGGATAGAGGGGATACTTTCCGGCACCGGTTCAGTTGCAACCGCTCTCAAGTACATACCGAACAATGTTGAAGTCTCTTTAGGAGAAATTCTGATAACATCGGGTCTTGATGAAATTTTTCCCTCGGGCATTCCTGTGGGAAAGATTATGTCTGTTGAGAAATCAACAACAAGTCTTTTTCAAACAATCGAGGTAGAACCTTTCAGCAACCCCCTGACAATTGAAGAAGCCATAATAGTCGGCCACAACTAGAAAAGTATTTTCAGGCCGCCTCCCGGCAGTCAGCCGGTCAATGTATTGAATATACTATGACAAAGACAAATGGGAAAATCAAATTACCTGTTCTTGTTTTTTTTACTCTATTATTTATCGTTATCGATTCTCAAACAATTCTCTATGGACTAAAACTCAATCTTACGATACTGATAGTCTATTATGTCAGCTTCCATTCGACTCCTTTCAGATCACTTATCTGCGCCTCTTTGATCGGTATGTTAATGGATAGCATATCGTTTATATTAATAGGGCCGAATATTCTTTCTAAAACTGTCATCTCGATTCTGACAATTTCGGCGAAATCCGGAATATTTAACTGGACAAGTATTTTTTTCCCCATATTCGGTTTCCTTATGACTGTGACGGACGGTTTTATTATCTTTTTTTCTGTGGTTATTTTTGGCAACCACCCCTTTGAGGTAACATATACACTAAAAACATCCATTTTCCAGGCTATTATAAATAGCGCTGTCGTTTTTGGATTCGTTAAATACAAATATGGAGAAGAAATACTTTGACAAATTTTTAAAGATATGCATAACCGGAGTAATCGCTATATTTATAGTTTTTACTTTGCGCCTCTATCAGCTTCAAATCGTTAAAGGAAAAAACTACAGAACAACATCTCTTTCAAACCGGGTTAAAGTAGTGAGACTCCCGGCCCCGCGCGGTATTATTTATGACCGCAACGGGTTTCCGATAGTAAAGAACAAGCACTATTTTTCCGTCTCTTTTTTGCCGTTGTCCGAAGATATCGATATATCGGGACTTGCCGACTTGCTAAACATCGATTTTGAACCATTGGCCTCAAAAATCCAAAAAAGCGCAGGGAATCTCTTTCAACCTATACCACTTAAAGAGGGATTGTCATTTAAAGATGTTGCTGTCATTGAGGCCAGGAGATCTGACTTTCCCGGACTCATTATTGAGACAAATATTACAAGACAGTATGTACATGAGCACATAGGCGCTCATATATTGGGATATCTCGGAAAACCGAATGAAAATCAGATAAAACTGGAAGATATTACACCTGAGACATTTGTTGGCCAAACAGGTATCGAGGCGCTCTACGACGGAGTCGTCAGGGGCACGCCCGGCAAAAAAATCGTCGAAGTAGACGCTCTGGGGAGGCAATTAAAAGTGCTGCGATACATACCGCCCAACAAAGGAAATGACCTTACCCTTACCATAGACATAGCTCTCCAAAAGATAGCAGAAGAATCTTTTCAGGGCAAAACAGGTTCTCTTGTCGCCATAAGCCCCGAGAACGGTGAGATACTGGCCCTGGTGAGCCTCCCCTCATTCAATCCCAATGATTTTATACTTGGGATAGACACCGATACATGGAACCGACTGAACAAAGATAAAGAGTACCCTCTTCTTAACAGAGCCCTTCAGGGCGCCTATCCTCCAGGCTCAATCTTTAAGACGCTGGTAGCTGTGGCAGGTTTTGAAGAGGGAGTGATCACACCTGAGTTTAATGTTTACTGTGATGGAGAAATGCGTTTGGGCAGTCATTCATTCGGTTGTTGGAAAAGTCACGGTCCGGTATCATTTAAAAAATCGATTGTGGAATCCTGTGATCTCTATTATTACGAAGTCGGGCGAAAATTGGGAATTAATAAAATAAAGAAGTATGCCGAACTTTTTGGCCTTGGGAAAAAATCCGGCCTCGGTATTTCCAGAGAAAGACAAGGAGTAATCCCATCAACTCAATGGAAAAGAAAAATAATGGACAAACCATGGTTCCTTGGAGAAACAGTAATAGCTGCAATCGGTCAGGGGTATGTATCTATGACACCGATGCAGGCCGCCATAATGACTACCATTCTTTCAAACGGAGGGTACTATTACCGGCCGACACTATTAAAGGACAACGTTGACAATAAAAAAGGAACAAAGATTCCGGTAAGTTCTGAGTCTTTTATAAAAATTCAGGACGCAATGCACGGGGTTGTAAATGGCCCGGGAGGCACGGCAAGATCAATAAGAAGCAGGATCACTGAAATTTCAGGTAAAACAGGTACCGCCCAAGTCATAAGAGGAAGGATAAAAAGCGAGTTACAAAAGAAAAAGTTCAGAGATCATGCCTGGTTTATATCTTACGCCCCGGCTCAAGATCCGAAAATAGCAGTAAGTGTATTTGTCGAGCACGGAGGCCATGGAGGCTCCGCTGCTGCACCGATTGCAAAAAAAGTAATAGAGTCATACATTGGGAAACATGCTGATCATCATGGCGCTTCAATAAATTAAAAAAAGCATTTAGCAGTCAGCTATCAGCGGTCAGCCTTCAGCCATGGAAAGTACTGATGTTATGCCAATAATAAGCTTCACCTTATGGGTGAACCTGTTTTGAACCATAACGTGTTGCAATTAAAGAGCTGATAGCTGATGGCTGACAGCTAAGTGCTTTTTTTAGTTAATAATTTATGAGCTCAGTAGTATTTACAACTTTTTCAATAGAAAACCCTGAATCCTTCGTCCCCTCCATTCTGGGACTTGGTGTCGATCTTTTTGAACTTTACCGTAGCTGTCGGGAAAATAAGATAAGTGAGTTCAGAGAGATGCTCTGCAATGGAATAAAAAAACTCATGGCAGAAAGCAGTCCGGAGATATCAAAACTCGATGAATCGTATAGAGAGACATTACTTGCAGATCATGGTTCTCTGGAAGCGATCATCACACGCCTGGAAAATGAGGACAACAAAAAAGAGATAGAGAGACATCTGAAAAGATTTAATGAGCAGCATTCTTTTTTTAGGGAAAAAATTGAGCTTTTGAAAATAGAACAGAAAGAGAAAGAGGAGGAAATCTCTCGCTTTATAAAACAAACAGAAGAGAACATCCGATCATTGGAAAATAGAGATATAGGAGAGAGTTTAACAAGCGAACTGGCCTCTTTGTCACAGTGCAAAAACCTGAGCGATAAATTAACAGGTCTTGAGCATATTAAAAGCAAATTGCATAATTTTTCTATTTCATGGGGATTGACAACACTCTTTGATGCTCAAAGTATTGAGGAGGAAAAATATATATCATCAGAAGAGAGAGAAAGAATACAACTGATTTCAGAAATCAGAAAGTTTTCGGAATCCGCCAAAGCTCTTGACAATATAGTGCATCAGGATTGGAAACCGCTTATACAGGATATTGAAAGAGAGACTCATAAAGAGAGACTCACATTGGTAAAAGACGAGATCAAACTAAAATATGGCAGACTAAAAAAGGATATTGCAAAAACATCTCTCTACAGAAGAACTATTCAGGAACTGTTAAATAACATCGTCAGACATGAAGGACATGAAAGATTAAAGAATCTTATGATTTCTATGCTTGACATGAGGATTATAAATACAGATGACTACAATCGGCTGCTGGAAGATACATACCTTTTTATTCGAAAAGCCACTGAGGAAGCTGAAAGAAGGGAAACGATATTGGAAATTAAGTGTAATCTGGAGTCAATGGGATACTCGGTCGTCGAGCGGGACAGAGATTTTTTAAGCGCACTGGACAATGGTGAGATTCTTCATCTCGATACGGAGTGGGAAGGGTATCGCATATTAGTGAAGTTAGATGAAAACAAAGGGCTGACAACAAGGCTGGTCAGAATGGTTGCAACGGAAGAGGAGAAGGAAAATATATCTGCCTACGAGAAACAAAGGGATATTGAGACAGGCAGGAAATGGTGCCAAAAATATGACATCTTTATAGAGAGAATGGTCAATAATGGCGTAATAGCAAACATAGAAATGAGAAAGGAACCGTCAGAAGAGGATATCATGTATATGGTCGATACAGGTAAGGCGGCTTTAAAAGAATCGGACACTAAAAAAATTATGGCAGATGACAAACACAAGACACAATGAGTTGTCCGGTAATTGCTAAATTGAAAAAAGGGCAACAGTTCACGGGGTCAGGGATCAGAGGCTCCCAGTTACTGTTATAACTTCTTCATCCATTGTCTGACAGGTTATTATTACTCATAAATCCGGTTTTTTAATTGGAGAAAGGCTCTGTCATATAAAACCGGCCTCCGATCTCCGACCCCTGTGAACTATTACGAAAAAGGAAGCACTCACAACCACTTGTTCGGCAAACAGACAATTAGAAGTCGGAAATATGATGAAAATAACTCATAAATGTTTCGATATATTGATAACCGATAAACCCTGCGACAAGTAAGAAAGAAAGCACGAAAAAAATCTCAGTAAGGAGTTTTATTTTGTAATTTGTCTGGTCCTCCAGTATATCCGCTGCTTTACGTAAGGTAGAATCCAAAGAGCCGCTCACTTCACCTGTCGATAGCATTTCAAACATGATGCCAGGCGCCTGCCTCACTTTTGAAATGCTTGCTGCGAGCGAATTCCCCTTGTCTATATATGCGACAATACCTGTCACTTCATTTTTAAGAAAACAATTTTTCATTGTATTTCCCGAAAGTTTAATGACCTCTTTAATGTCCATCCCCGCACCATATCCGAGGACAAAGGAACGACAAAAACGCACCCAATCGACTGTATTGATTATTGAGCCTGTTAAAGGAATTCTTAACAACAGTCCGTCATAATCAACACAAAAGGCCGCCTTACGTCTAAAAAACTTATGCAGACGAAATAAAACAAACACTGTTGACAGTGCAATTATTAATGGTAAAAAAGCTCTTAGGAAATAGGCGCCAAAATCGCGATATACGATAAAATAATAAACAGGAGGAAACAAAAAAGAGGCTGTAAGTAACAACAGAGGATATATTGCTCTGCTGACAATCCCTCTCCTGAATGCAATCTCCCTTTCCGCTTCATCTGCAAAAGCACTCAGCACCCTGTCCAGATTCCCCGATTCTTCGCCTATCCTCATCACCCCTGACTGAAATCCGGTAAGCATACCTTCGGCTGTCATGGCGTCAGTAAAGAAATCTCCCTTTTGAACCCTTATACGTACCTTGTTTAATGCGACACGAATATCCTTTGATTCGCTAAAGTCGCGTAATTGTTTTAAACCTTCGATAACAGGTATTCCGCTTGAATACAACAGAGCGAGTTTGCGAAAAAAAACAGGGGCCTCTGAAGGAGAAAGTATATTTTTAGCCATGACAAAACATCTCTGTAAAAAGCTTATCTCTATATTACACATTCTGTCTGCGAGCTTACAACAATTTTGAAATATTTATAATCCCTGTGTTAATATTATCTCAATTTCTCACATAACCTGTAATAAACAGGAAACAATGGTTTCAATGGAAAATAACAGAGGGAAAATACTCATCGTAGACGACGATGCAAAGAATGCCCAGGAGATGAGTGATCTTCTGAAAAGAGAAGGCTTCTCCATCAACTTTGCTCTGAATAAGAGCGACACCTTGGAACTGGTCTCGAAAATCGTCCCCTCTCTTATCATTATCAAGGTAATCGTTAATGACACAAGTGGATTGGAGATTGTCAAAAAAATCCGTTCAATGGAAAGCTTACTCAACACTCCGGTTGTGATGTTCGTTGAATCGGAATCAGATTATGTTTTAATAAAAAAGTATAAATCCACATATGGCGTAGCCGACGTTATTAGAGTTCCCTTTGACAGTGAAGATTTCATCTCAAGAATAAATCTTTTAATCATCCCTGATGCTCCTCCTCAAGACAACGATCTGGACAAAACTCAACCTGCACTGAAGACAGAGGAGCACACTTTAAATAAAACCGCTCCAGTGGAATTATCCAACCTGAAGGAAAGTGACTCCTCTGTTAAAAAACCTGAAGAAGATATAACCGAAGAAGCTGAACATGAAAGCACACAGGAAGAGATTCTCCATGAAGATGAAGAGGCTTTAAAGACTGATATTATGGAAGCGATAGAGGCTGACAAAACGCAATCCGTCCCTGAAGATATCTATGCAGAAGACTTTAACGGCGATATCATGGGAGCTGTGAAGAAAAAAACCAGATTAAATTTTAAAAAAGTTGAAGAAATAAAATTTATCGGCAGTATTGTCGCTGTTCTTCTAATTTTCATCGCTGTTTGGATATATGTAACATCTGAGAAAGATAACATCCGGAAAGATGAGATGGAAGACCGGAGGGTTGCTTCTGTATATGAGACTGAAATAATAAGGGAAGAAATCTTCGATGTACCGGAAACGAACCGGCAAAACTTTTCACCTGATTTCCCGACCGATCAAACCCTTGGAGCGCCACGCATTGAGGCGACTAAAAAGTCACAATCGCCAAATAAAAGTAAAAAAAACAATACTCCTGTGAAACAAAAAAAATCGCCCCCAAGAGCGAAGGTAGTCATATCCATGGAGGCGGAATCAAAAACGTTCTCCGTACAGACAGGCTCATTCAGTAACAGAAGCAATGCCGACGATATGATCAATAAGCTTAAAAGGAAAGGTTATGACGCCTTTTTAAAAGAAGCAAACTATCAAAAGAGTAAAGTTTTTAAGGTTCTCATAGGCAAATACAGTTCCGAGGAAAAAGCCAGGGAGATAATCCTGCAACTTAAAAACCGAGATAATACAGAGTCTTTTCTTATAAGCAATTAACCTTTAAAAACAGTAGTCAGGTATCAGCAGTCAGCCTTCAGCTAAGGAAAATACCGATATTGTGCCAATTAATAAGCGTCACCTTAAGGGTGAAAGAGTTTTGAACAGCAAAGAAAAGGCTGATGGCTGACTGCTAAATGCTTTTTATTACACAAGGTTAATCTGAAAAAACAGAAATTCCGGGACAGGCAGACTCTGCCCCGGAGTCAATCAATAGTCCTCCTAACCTTTGACAAAATCACACAACTATCCAAACTAATCGTTTTCCTCGTTTTTCAGGGTCTCATACATATCAAGAGCATGATCCGGTTTTAAATTCTCGTGAACTACTTTACTTACTGTTTTAATCATTGCTACAGGAGAGTCCGCCTGAAATATGTTTCTCCCCATATCAACGCCTGCCGCACCTTCCTGTACGGCATTATAAGCCATTGTAAGAGCATCGAGTTCAGGTATCTTTTTACCGCCTGCCATAACTATCGGTACAGGGCATGAGGACGTCACTGTTTCAAACCCCTCAGGCACATAGTATGTTTTTACATATGTGGCTCCCAGCTCGGCGCAGATTCTGCACGCAAGTCTGAAATATCTGGCGTCACGCTTCATATCTTTACCCACGGCAGTGACTGCAAGCGTGGCTACGCCGTAACGATTACCTGCATCGATAAGCCTTGTCATGTTGTGTATTGACTGAGTTTCAAACTCGCCGCCAATAAACACTTGCACGGCAAGGGCGGATGCATTAAGCCTTAACGCATCTTCCATATCCATTGCCAGTTGTTCATTGGAAAGCTCTTTTAAAATGCTGGGACCTCCGCTCGCTCTCAAAACCACGCCTTTTGTAAAGCTTGGAGGAATCGTAGTACGAAGAATTCCTCGTGTGAGCATAAGGGTGTCACAGTAAGGCAGAAGCGGGACAATATTTAAATCCACACGCTCCAATCCGGTTGTAGGTCCCTGGAAGTACCCGTGATCTATTGCCAGCATTAATGTTTTTCCGCTCTTTGGACTAAAGATGTTGGACAAACGATTTTTCATCCCCCAATCAAGCGAATTGGAACCTTTCAAAAAAAATGCCTCATTTTTCATGGGGATATCTGTGCAAAAATTTTTTGCATCCTTTACACCATCGAGATCAGCCATTATTCCCTCCTGAATATTTTTGTATTTTAATGAAGATTCGGATTTCTATACATGGATCAATATTAATAGTCGCATAGAAATTAAACGTGATCAATCAGTTAAGTATAACACGATAAGCGTAAGAATTTGTAATGATCAAAATTCTTACGCTTAACGAAGGTGTGCCAGACCTAAGAGAAATATTGCTGACTTTAAATACAACCTATACATATACAGTCAAATTATTGTAATATGATCTCCGGGAGTCAATTTATCGACTTTGCATCTTTGCATTTTTTAGTGAATGAAGTGATAGACTAGCAAAGAGTGCATGTATCCCAATAACATGGAGTTTTTCATGAAATTTGAGAAGCCGCGACGAACCTTTGAGTACTCAGGAGAGATAGTGAAATGCTTTGAAATCATGTAAAGAAACGGGGAGTTGATCACAAGTTCGGTAGTATCAAGTGAAGTGGACGGGTTTGTTGTCAGTATTTCAAAAATCAGGATATTAATAATGTTAAAAAGTAAAAAAGATAAGTTTCTCAAAAAGTTGTGTTCTTATGGATAATTTCCTATGAACTATTTTTCGCTGTATCCATAATCTTTATCCTTATTAGTTTGTTTTAACAACTGCTATATTGTTATAATTTTTATACCTTAAAAAACAAATGGAATAATCTATTATTATGCTGCCTGAAATAATTGACAGAGAAACTTTTTGGAAAGGTAAGTACCTCGAAACCCTTCAGACGACTTATATCAACTTAGCAAAAAAAAGAATTACCTGGGAATCTGTCAAAAGAATTACCTGTAACGGCATTGTCGGCATTGTCCCCTTTACCGATAATGGAGAAACAATACTCATAAAGCAGTTCAGACCACCTGTCGAGCGTTTTGTCATAGAGTTTCCCGCAGGACTTAATGATAAAAACGAACCTCTTATCGAGGTGGCGAGGAGGGAGTTACAGGAGGAAACCGGCTATTTTTCCGAAGATATTGAAGAGATAGCTGTCGGTCCTCTCTCTGCAGGCGCCTCAAACGAAGTTCTCAATGTCTTTATCGCAAGAAACGCTGTTCTCCAAGGCAGTCAGAATCTCGATCACGCCGAGGAAATAGAGGTTATAAAAGTTAAGATTGAAGGATTTTATGAAAGTCTCTATGCCCTTGAAAGGGACGATACATACATTGACCTGAAACTCTACGGTCTTTTCGAACTGGCCAGACGCCACATATAGACCATGTCAAATGAATAATAAAATCACCGGGAAATACGGCGAGTGGCTGGCCGGAAGATACCTCGTGCAAAAGGGGTACAAAATCCTGTCAAAAAACTACAAAACACCTGCAGGCGAAATAGATATAGTAGCAAGAGACGGAGAGAAGATAGTATTTGTTGAAGTAAAGACAAGAAAAAGCGATAGATTCGGTAAACCCTTTGAGGCAGTTAACTATAAAAAAAGAGAGAAAATCATAAAAAACGCCTCCCTCTATCTTTCAAAATTTAAAGAGCTCCCTTCCGTAAGATTCGATGTTATTAGTATTAATCTTCAGAATAAGGATAAGAGTATCGAGCACATAGAGGACGCATTCGAAATGAGCTGACCTCGGTATGGTTGAGAGTTATGTCTGTTATATCCATTAGTAACCTGAACGTCTATTTAAAGACTGAAAGCAATCGATCCCCGGAAAGAGAGAAGGGGGTTAACCTTGTAAAGAATCTTGATATCAAAATAAAGGAGTCAGAAGTTTTCGGGCTTGTGGGAGAGAGCGGTTGCGGCAAATCCATGACAGCCTATTCAATTATGGATATTCTCCCCCGCAACATATATTACGAGGGTGATATAATTTTCGAAGGTCGTAATTTAAAAGATCTGTCGGCAAAGGAGAAACGCAAAATAAAAGGGAACAGGATATCGATGATATTTCAAGAGCCTATGACATCGCTGAATCCTGTATTGACCGTTGGTTATCAAATCGCAGAGGTTTTAAAAACACACAGGAATATGAATCGCAGCGAAGCGAAGGAAAGAAGTGTCGAGCTTTTAAGGTCAGTAAGAATACCGTCGCCTGATATCAGATTCAACGATTACCCCCATCAACTATCAGGTGGCATGAGACAGAGGATTATGATAGCCATGGCCATTGCCTGCGATCCTGCCTTACTTATAGCAGATGAGCCGACGACAGCACTGGACGTAACGATTCAGTCCCAGATACTTCACCTTTTGAGAGGCATTAAGGACGAAAAGAACATGTCTCTCTTACTGATCACTCATGATCTGGGAATAATCTCGGAAAACGCTCAAAGAGTAGCCATTATGTATGCAGGACGAATCATGGAACTTACATCTGCAGAGTTATTATTCAAGGACCCGAAGCACCCTTATACGATAGGACTTTTGGAGTCGCTTCCGAGAGAAAAATCAGCGCCTTTGAAACCTGTACCCGGAACCGTTCCAAGGCCGGAAAATCTTCCAAAGGGGTGCAAATTCTCCAACAGATGTTCTTACGCTGACATCAGATGTACGGAGATGGAGCCGGAGTTAAGATCGATATCCGAGGATCACCTTGTGAGATGTATCAAAAGCGATCAAATAAAATGGATTTGTTGACTATAAAAGATTTAAAGAAGGGTTTCCCTGTTAAAGAGGGTTTATTCGGCAAAAAAAAGGTATTAAAAGCTGTCGACGGGGTAACATTCTCCATAAAAAAAGACAGGGTCTTTGCTCTTGTCGGAGAAAGCGGTTGCGGAAAATCTACTGTAGCCAGGCTTATACTCAGACTTATCGATCCTGAAGGGGGCGAGGTATTCTTTAAGGGGAAAGACATATTCTCTCTAAAAGGAGAAGAATTGAAAAAGTACAGACGTTCGGTTCAGATTGTTTTTCAGGATCCCTTTGCATCGTTAAATCCCAGAATGAGGATATTGGAGACATTAACGGAGCCTCTGAAAATACATAAAACCGTACCCGGCAAACAACAGAAAGAGTTCGCGGCGGCGCTGCTTGATCAGGTCGGCCTGGATCGGGATGTTATGTATCGCTATCCCCACGAATTCAGCGGCGGCCAGAGACAGAGAATTTGCATAGCCAGAGCGCTCGCCCTCTCTCCGGAAGTAATTATTGCAGATGAACCGTTGTCTTCTCTCGATGTATCGATCCAGGCCCAGATTCTGAATTTATTGAAGGATTTGAAAGAGAAGCAATCTCTGGCATTTCTCTTTATCAGCCACGACCTTGAGGTAGTTCGCTATTTCAGTGACGAAATCGCAGTTATGTATCTGGGAAAGATCGTTGAAATGGCCGATACGAACTCGCTGTTCGACAAACCGATGCATCCTTACACCGAGCTATTGATAGATTCTATACCGGCAATACCAAGGGGAGAGAAAAAGGAAAGACCCTTTCAGGAACATGACTCTTCTTCCGACGCACCGAGTCCGCTAAATATCCCGCCGGGCTGTCCCTTTCATCCCAGGTGCAGGAAGAAAAAAGACAACTGCGATAAAGCGACTCCCGACCTGATTGAAGCACAGGGCAGACTGATTTCCTGCCATCTGTGGAATTGAAGCTCAACAACCATCGGTATGGTTTACGGTTTGCGCTTATTGCTTTCATACTGTAAACCGTTAACCGTAAACTGTCAACCGTATTATATTCCGGTTTCAGTTGAACTGAAATTGATGTTCTACAAATTCTACGAGGCCATTGCCTCCCAAATACAGCCTCCATACAGTGCAGGATTATATAAAGATAGTCGGAGCAAGAGAGCATAATCTCAAGGATATATCTATAGATATTCCGAGAAACAAATTAATTGTAATTACCGGGCCATCGGGCTCCGGCAAATCGTCTCTTGCTATAGACACCTTGCATGCCGAAGGCAGGAGACGTTACGTAGAGAGCCTTTCGGCCTATGCCAGGCAGTTCCTTGGAGATATAAATAAACCTGAAGTGGACTTTATTACCGGTCTCTCCCCCTCTATTGCAATAGAGCAAAAAACAGTCTCAAAAAGTCCCAGATCCACAGTCGGAACGATTACCGAGATATACGATTATCTTAGAGTCCTCTATACAAGAATCGGTAAACCTTTTTGCCACATCTGCTCCAAACCTATCGTTTCCAGGAACTCCGACGATATTTTAAACAACATTCTATCCCTGCCCGAGGGAGTCAGAATACAGGTGCTTTCACCGATTGTCAAGGAGAGAAAGGGACAATACAAGAAAGAGTTACTCTCTATGAGAAGAGAGGGCTTTGTACGGGCAAGGATAGACGGAGAGATGGTCGATATTACCGAGGATATCGTTCTCAGCCGCTATAAAAGACATACAATAGAGATCGTTATAGACAGATTGATCATAAAACCGGGAATAAAGAGAAAACTCAAAAACGCCATAGACAATGCTTTGAGATTCGGAAATGTCGTTATATTTAACCTCATAAATGACGGAAAGGATCTGGTTTTAAGCAGAACAATGACTTGCCCCGACTGTGGCGTCGGAATGCCCGATCCGATTCCAATGTTATTTTCCTTCAACAGCCGTGTAGGAGCCTGCCTTAATTGCAAAGGGCTTGGTTACGAAAATATCTGTGAGGAAGATGAAGAAGGTCACGATATTTTAATTCCCTGCGGAAAATGCGGAGGTTCCAGACTCAGGGAAGAGGCGTTGAGTATTAAAATTGAGGACATTAATATCGGCGAATTCACAGGTTTTTCGATAAAGAAAGCGGCTCTGTTTCTTAAATCGCTCAATCTTGGTGAGAAAGACGCTGTTGTATCAGAGAGGATTTTAAGAGAAATAGACGACAAACTCAGCTTCCTTATTAAGGTCGGACTTGAATACCTTACCCTTGACAGGCCTGCATCTACGCTCTCGGGCGGAGAAGCGCAGAGGATAAGGCTCGCTACTCAGATGGGCGCTTCCCTTTCAGGCGTTCTATATGTCCTCGACGAACCCAGCATCGGTCTCCATCCCAGAGACTGCGGGAGACTGATAGACAGTCTGAGAGGAATAAGAGACTCGGGAAACAGCGTGATTGTCGTAGAACACGATGAGGATACTATCAGGTCGTCCGATATTGTAATCGACATGGGGCCGGGGGCGGGAAGAGACGGAGGAACAGTCGTTGCAATGGGCAATCCATTGGAGATATCTCGCAACGTCAATTCCATTACAGGTCGATTCCTTGCAAAGAGTGTGAAAATGGAGACAAATTTGTCTCGGAGACATTCCAATAAGTTTATAGTCATTAAAGACGCAGCAGAACACAATCTCAAGAGAATTACAGTGAACATTCCGGTTGGAGTGTTTCTCTCCGTAACCGGGGTTTCAGGTTCCGGTAAGAGTACTCTGGTCAGAGATATTCTTTTTAAGGTAATTATGAACAGGTTGTATAAAAGCGGATACCGCGCCGGAAGGCATAGTGAAATAACGGGAGTAGAGGCGATAGACAGAATAATATGCGTAGACCAATCCCCCATAGGCAAAACCCCCCGGTCCAATCCTGCAACTTACACAGGTCTTTTGACTATAATCAGAGACCTTTTTGCAGCTCTTCCAATGTCAAGAGCCAGGGGGTACGGCCCGTCCAGATTCAGTTTTAATGTACAAGGGGGCAGATGCGAAGAGTGCAAGGGAGCAGGTCATAAAAAGTATGAGATGCACTTTCTGCCGCCTGCATATGTGATCTGCGATCGTTGCAACGGAAGGAGATTCAACAGGGAAACTCTGCAAATGAAGTACAAGGGGAAAAATATTGCCGAAGTGTTGTCAATGACAGTGGCGGAAGCTGTAGAATTCTTCCTTCCCATAAAGCGGTTAAGGGAAAAATTAGGCTTTCTTCAGGAAGTGGGACTGGGATATATTCAGCTCGGCCAGTCAGCCAACACGCTGTCCGGAGGAGAGGCTCAGAGGCTGAGGCTTTCGAGGGAGATAACAAAAAAGTCCACAGGCAGCACACTTTATATACTTGATGAACCGACAACGGGTTTACACTTCATAGATGTAGACAGGTTGCTTACGATATTGCACAGACTCGTTGATATGGGTAACACCGTCATAGTCATTGAACATAACCTTGATGTTATAAAATCGTCGGATTATATAATCGATCTGGGACCAGAGGGTGGAGACAACGGCGGTTCTGTCATAGCCACGGGAACTCCGGAGGAAATCAGTAAAAATCAAATGTCTCATACCGGTAAATATCTGAGGGAAAAAATGTGAACAGAAAGCAAGAACCCGAGCGCAGGCTGAAGCCTGCGGCTACATACTAATGAAGCCCGTCAAAGACATTAAATAAATGAAACGACTCAGGCAGATGAACTGAAAGCTGAGGACCATCAGGCAAGATAAGAGTATCCGGAAAATTTTACAACCTTTAATTAGCCCGGCAACTGAAAATATTTAATTTTGTGCTTCAGCCCAAACACCTATGTAGTTACAAATTAATTAAGAAAGGAGATAAAAATGTATCCCGTTAAAAGACCCAGGAGAATCAGGAGTAGCGCCGTTATCAGGAAAATGGTCAGAGAGACGACTGTTACACCCGATGATTTTATATATCCTCTCTTTGTTACTTGTGGCAGAGGAATAAAAAAGCCGATCTCTTCAATGCCCGGTTGTTTTCAGGAATCGGTCGACGAATTGGAAAAAACCGCAAAAGAGGTTTACTCCCTTGGCATACCGGCTGTTATTTTGTTCGGGATCCCGGATCATAAAGATGACGCGGCAAGCGAAGCCTACTCTGACAAAGGAATAATCCAGGAAGCTGTGAGAGCCTTAAAGGACTCTGTCCCGGAATTATACATAATAACCGACGTATGTCTCTGTGAATACATGAGCCACGGTCATTGCGGTATTGTCAAGGACGGTAACATCCTGAACGATCCCACATTGGAGCTGCTTTCAAAGGAAGCTGTATCCCATGCAAAGGCAGGGGCCGATATGGTGGCCCCTTCCGATATGATGGACGGGAGGGTTTCAGCCATAAGAAAAGCCCTTGACAGTAACGGTTTTCAGGAAATACCGATAATGAGTTATGCAGCAAAATTCTCTTCCGCCTTTTATGGACCATTTAGAGAAGCCGCCGAATCTACGCCGCAATTTGGTGACAGGAAAACATATCAGATGGACCCCGCCAACAGACGCGAGGCTTTGAAAGAGGTCTCTCTCGATGTTGAGGAGGGGGCCGATATAGTAATGGTGAAACCCGCTCTTTCTTATCTGGACATAATTTCGGATGTGAGAGAAAATTTTAATCTGCCGGTAGCGGCATATAATGTGTCAGGCGAGTATTCCATGGTCCATGCAGCAGCTAAAATGGGGTGGGTTGACTACAATAAAGTTATGATGGAGGTGCTCACATCGATAAAAAGGGCAGGCGCAGATATTATACTCACATATTTCGCTAAAGACGCCGTCACACTTCTTAATGAATGAGACGCGACTGTTATGGCGTACAGGCCAAGGACTTGAGGAGAAAACTTTGTATCAAGTTAACTCCTTCGGCGGACTTTATCTTTCTATTACAAATCTGTTTATGACAAAATACCATATGGAGTATGTCAGCGGCAACGTTAAACTAAAGGAGATATTTCTCCGCAACGGCAATTGGTGGAAACTGTTTCTCATGCACCGTGACCTGTTTTCGTAGAAAACAGGTCACAAACTGTCAACACAACTCCTGACTACCCCAGGTTAGCAAAGAGGACTACTATCAATTCCGGCTTATTAATCTGCTTGAATCTGTAGACTCATTTCTGATCATTCTCAATACTTATGTCCGATTTGCTTTTTCTTAAAGCCATTGCCTTTTGGCTTATTTCTTCTATTGTCATATCCTCAAATAATCCATCTCGCCATTTCGTATAATCAAAAGGTTCCTGCTGGATCAACGCTACAAACCGCTCCGCTTCAACTAATCCAAGAGATTTTGTTAATACTTGGAGCCCTTTTACTTTTATTTCTGTATTAGTCATCATATTTTAGCCTCCTTTATGAAGCCGAATGGATCTATAATTTTTATTTCTGTAATTAAACCAACTTTGTTTAGTATCTTATCATCCGTCGTGAGAAAATAATCACATTTAGACTCAATTGCACAGGCAATGTGTAAAGCGTCCAATTTCCGTAAACCTTTGCTTATCAATAGTCGGCTCTTTCCGATTATCTTTGAACTCTCCTGAACATCCGCCTTAGCGTATATTTTCCATTTATCTATTTGTTTCTTTCGTTCGTCATATGGATTAATATTATTTTCTAAGTCCAGAATATAAGACCATGCTAATTGTAATCGGTCTAATTGTATTTCCTCCTGTATTCTTAATTTTGCTTCTGATTCCAGCTTTATTCTAAGTTGAGATTGATCGTCAAAAGGTCGATTAAAACAACAGTTATCAAAATATATTCTCATATTCCAATTATACTCATGCAATAACAATAGACAGGTCTATAGAAATCAACACAGTCGTTACCTACGTATCCTTTAATCTAAGGTAATGATGACATATTACACGTCTATCCTTTATTGTAATCTCTATATATGGAATAGCAGAAAAAATAAGCTTAGATAAAAAAATACTTTTAAGCTTGGAGCTTTATAAATTTATTTGTTAATAGAACACATAACCATAATTTAAGAATCTTTTTGAGTGTCTTCTGCTATTCCATTTGACCAATGTATTCCCTCTCTATCAAGATAATCCACTATTATATTTTCAAGTAGTGAAGACTTTGATCGTCTTTCTTTTTGGGCTGCTTTTTCTAATGCCTCTTTAATACCGGGAGATAAGACAAAGTTGCATGTCACCTTTTTTACTTTCTTCACAGAAGAATATTACCTGATAATTATTTGAGAAACCAACAAAAATTACCTGACAAAACCATGTTTTACTCGGTTATAATATAATTATCAGGTAGTAACAGTATAGTAATCACATGGTTTAGATAGTTTTAAAACATAAATAATGCTAATAGTTTGCCTGTCCCCGTCTCCTTCTATAGTGATTATACTATGATAAGAATGATATGCATGTCAATTGTTTTTGCACACACTATATATCTTTAATCAGATATTTCATAGAATAGATGTCATTGAATCCCGCTATCTTTCTCGGTCTCTTTTCTCTCTTTGAATTAAAATAACTCTTAAATTCCCGGTAATACTGATTCACAAATCCTTTTGTCCCGATAATACCACTGTCACTGAAATATCTTGTTCTGTATCTCAATCGATCCGTTGCACTCAACCTGTAATCCTTATCTCTCTCTTTTTCCGGTATTCCTTCATCGATCACTTTTCCCTTTTCGCTCACGATGCCTCCCTTCTCATATACACACTCTCGATAACTCCTTATCCTCTCCTCCTCACCCATTTCTCCATACTCACTAATCCCGAAATCAGTAGAGAGAAAATCATCTCTATTACAACTCTGTATATTGTATATGATATCCCAGCCTGCTCCACCTGTATTCCTCAGGTATCTCTACTATCCCTGCCCTCACATTAAGCTTGCTAAAAGCAAATTCCTATCATTATCATTCATTATCATTCTTTGGTTCCGGCTTGTCGGGTCAGGATTTCAACAGATATCCGAAAGATTCAAGACGTTTCTTAATCTTGGCATAGGCCTTGTCCTCTATTGCCACATGATAATTTTCAGCTTTCAGAATGTATTTTTTCAAAATCTCGTCCGTTGCCAAAAGGTTGAGCAGTTCCATATCACCATGCAGTTTATATAGGGATATACCGCTCTTTTTAGACAATGGATTGACCCGTTCCAGAACCTTTACAAAAAACTCCTCCCACAGAGGAGGCGGATTCTTCTCGACATGAGCCCTGAATAGATCGATCTTTTCCTGCACCTCTTTCTTGTTGGAGCACTCTTTTAAAAAGGATTCATAATCCATCTTAAAACGATTTCCCGGCAGAGGACGGGCTATCTTCTCAATAATAAGGGTTTTTAATTTATCCTCCCCTTTCATGGTCATAAGTAAGCGTTTTTCATCCAATATAAAGGCAGCTTTTTCACGACCTGTCTCAGGAGGCGTATACATCTTAACTTTGCCGGTCAGAAAGGCGCCGAGGTCAGTAAGACGAACATATCGCAAACCGTCAAAGGGAGACAGATACTCTTTGCCTTTTTGATGTAAATGGCGGTTAACAGGTTTTTCATAGGCAATATCCACAAGACCGAAAGCAGCAAAGAGAAAAAAGCTTCCGGCCAACAGGGGGATCTCAATCGCTTCATCATAAATGGAAGGATCAATGTAGACCTTTGTGTCCCATCTCCAACCATCTTTATCTCTCTGAATCGTATAGTACAGATATCTGTTAGCTATATAGAAAGGCACACATTGGAGTGAGATATCCCGCGCTCTGGCATACTGTGAAATATTGGAGAATTCGATCCATTGATTCACAGGCAATACTTTCAAAAAGCTCTGCCAGACGGTAGCTTTCATATCGACTTCATAATAAGAAACATTGATAGAGGTTCGACCTTTGAGATGTGGTAACAGATTTATGAGACTGGAATAGAGGGGTTCCGTACGATAACTGTTCATTACCATTTTCAGAAGGTCCGTCGGCTCTCCCGTTGCAGGGAATTTTTTAGAAGTTATCAAGCCCAGCATCAGTTCGGTCCTTAAAAACTGAAAACCTGAAACTTCATAGAATTCATTGGTCATATGATATTTTTTCAGTTCTGTCAGGGAAATCTTCAGAGGTTTTCCTGTCTTGGAAAGTTTTAAATGTCCCTGCTCTATATAGGCCATATAAAGGGGGAGTTCCTGTAATACAGTGCTCTGGTTCTCATAGACCTTTAAATCCCCTGGCTGCATATCCACAGGATGGAGATGGTACTCATAGGGAGGATCCATGTGAGGCTTCACGGCCTTTCTGATGAGCTCCGATAAGTGTAACGTAAAATTATACCGTTTTCTATCTCTGTAGTCATACCGATGAAACTTGTGAAAACCAAATATAAGAAACTCACCTTTAATACAATCCTCCGGATTAAAAGCTTTTATATTATCCTGTAAATCTATATTAAATTTCTCCTTTAACTGATCTTCGGAAATCATTCTTTTCCGCCACACCAGCAATAGAAAAACCGCTCTCAGGTGAGGTGGAAATTTCTCCCAAAGAGCTATAAAAAGCTCTTTTTCCACGAAAACAGTATATAAGAGCGCAATTAAGAAGGTCTTTGGCGGGATTTTTTTCCCTTGTGGAAGGGATAGCCCAAATTTCCCGAAGATTCCGGGATATTCTTTCAGAAGACCATGAAACCATCTGGAGTAGAGTTTTAAGAGGATCGCTTTTGTGTATCCCCTGTTAATGTCATCTAAAAGCTGATTTTTGGAAGAAGAATTTGACTTATCCATCTTTTGGTGACCTCTATGCTACCCGGGTTTAGGATCTGAGTCAAAATAAACTACACATTTTGCATCTCATCTTCAGGCTGCCTTTGAACGATATTCAATCACACAAGCCTCAAAATAGCACTGCTATTCCTACGTTTTTGTTCAATCAAATCGTCCAAATCCAACCTAAATCCGAGCACCTGATATGTAATTTATTTTGACTCAGGCCCTTAGTTAAAAACAAAATCGATATCCTCTTCCTTAAAAGACTTAATGGAAGCGGAATCACTGGAGATGATATCTTCAAAGAGCTCTCTCTTTTTCTCCTGTAACAGGAGGATCTTCTCTTCAATGGTCTCTCTGCTGATCAATTTGTAACTGAAGACCGTTTTATCCTGACCAATACGATGGGCCCTGTCAATCGCCTGATTCTCTGCTGCCAGGTTCCACCACGGATCAAATATAAAAATAGTATCGGCACTGGTCAGATTTAATCCCAATCCGCCGGTTTTCAATGTCATCAGGAAAACACGGCACGCGGGATCTTTTTGAAAACGCTCTACCAATGGTCCTCTCTCTCTGGTAGCACCGGTCATTACCAGATAGTCGATTCCCGACCGGATCATATCCTCCCCCACATGCTCGATAATACTGAGAAAATTACCAAATACCAACACCTTATGACCGTTCGCGGTAGATTCCAGTATATGCTCCATCAGTACCTCACGTTTCGGAGACTTAATAATACCTCCGCTTTTTGATTCGGGAATGGAGGCGATCTGACGCAGTTCGTTAAAAGCCTGGAAGATAAGAAACTGAGACTTCTCAATCCCGTTGGCCGCAATATGGTGCTTCAGGTTTTCCTGGTAAAATATACGGCGCTGATGATAGAGAGTCTTCTGCTTTGGGCTCATTTCCACATACAAGGTTTTTTCCACTTTATCGGGCAGATCTTTCAATACATCCTTTTTTAGTCGCCTTAAGACAAAAGGATATATCTTTTTCCTCAACTCCCGGGTAACCGTTTTGTCACTGAATTTCTGGATGGGATTTAGGTAACGTCTGGTAAACTCATCAACCGAACCGAACATGTTTGGTAATAAGAAACGAAAAAGTCCGTAAAGTTCGCTCAAGTTGTTTTCAATCGGTGTTCCGCTCAGAGCGAGACGATGTTTCGCGTTGAGAAGCATGACTGCCCTGGAGACCTTTGAGTGGATGTTCTTGATGCTTTGAGACTCATCCAAAATGATGTAATAAAACGGCTCCTCTTTAAACTGCTCTATTTCGCTACGGATGATGCCGTATGTAGTTAATATGAGGTTCTGTTTTTTGGCTTCATCGAGATTTCGATCCTTATCGTAATATACATAGTAATTCAGTTCAGGATTAAAACGGTTCAGCTCACTCTGCCAATTAAAGATCAGGCTCTTGGGCATAACAATCAAAGAGGAGAGCCCTTGTTTTGGATAGACCCCGGAGAGGATGGCAATGGCCTGCAAAGTCTTTCCCAATCCCATATCATCGGCCAGACATCCGCCCAATACATGGGTATGTAAATAGTTCAGCCATTTATAGCCTTGTTCCTGATAGGGTCTGAGGGTAGCGTTAATTTTGGGGAGTTGAACTTTTTTGCGGTGGAGTTCATTAAAGCCCCGGAATACGGCACGCGATTGCACAAACCCTTTGGACGCCGTTTTTTCATCAATTAATTCCTCTACAATAGGCAAATCAAAAAAAGATATCTCGACCTTCTCCTGTTTTTTTCTAAAAAGCCTCTCCAGTTTATCGATATAAGATTGATTTACAAGGGCATGGGTACCATCCGTTAATGGAATATACGACTTTTTACGATAAAGCTTCAATGCCTCGAAGAGGGAAAAGATTTCTCCCTCAATCTCCAAATCTGCATCACCTTCCAGAAAATCGATACCATGGTTTAGAGACAGATTGAGTTTCGGGGTAACAGCCCGAATTTTATAGGACTTTAATTTATCAGCACCCAACAATGAATAACGGGTGATCAGTTGAGACAACTCATCATAAATAAAGCGTTGTGCCAGAGTTGTCTCTATAATAAAAAGGTTATCTTCTATTAAAAAGTCGCTCTTTTCCTCATCTTTTAAAGCGCGCTTATGTTTGTTTAAAAGGGTCTGAACCTCTGAAAAGCAGGAAAAAGCCTCCTCCTCAACTACGGGGCTCACTTGAATAACCTGCTCGGCAACATCCACTACCGCGATCCTGCTGATTTCATAACGTTCAAAAAAATCAACGTCAAAACCTTCGACAACTCTGCCGACCCTCATATACAGAGACTGTTCATCATCTACTTGCTCAAATATCAAGGCGGTTTGAGATCTGACAGGGGCCCCCTCCTCATAACGAAAGTCCTGGTAACGGAGAAATACGTTTCCAAAATGAGAATAAAAAAGAGAGAGATATCTCTCAATATCCTCATTGAAAAAGACGGTTTCAAAGAGAAACAGATCCCTCAGATTGCTGTTTAACCCGTTGATTCTGTATATAGCGTGGTCTGAGAGGGCATAATTATCGCTTAAAAGAGTGAAATCACCGGTTTCCCCTTCCGAGGTTGAAAGAAGGATTTTTCCCGTGAGATTACCGTTGTCCTCTTTATCAATGGAAAGAATCAGACAGCCCTCATTGTCAATGAATTGGACCGGCTCAAATCCTGAATCAATGAGTTGGTCCGTGTACCGTAAATGCCTGAAGAGGGTATCATTCTCAGTCAGATACAACTTTGCATTTGACCTCTGCCAATCAATAAACAAACTGCTTTTTTCTTTTGCCTTTTCAATGGCTAAGAGTACATCCCTTGTAGAACCGTGGTATTGACGATAGTCGGCATTGATCTCATTGCCTTTATCATCAACAGTCACCAGGTATGCGCCTTCTTCATCTGCCAATATTTGAAAAAACAAGGCGGATTCCTTCCCTGTCAAACCTGAAATTTGTGGTTTTCTTTTAAACTTTTCAAAAACAGAATTGCTCATTATAAATTCCTTGTTCAAATCTGTACGAGTTGTTTAACCTAAAAAAAGCAGTTAGAGGTTGGCTCCTTCTTACCGTCCTCTATATCTTTGATATGCTGATGGGATACACCCGCCAATTTACCCATTTCTCTATAGGAGTAGCCCTTTGATGTTCTCTTTTCTTTTAGAAACCGGCCTGTTTTTATCATAGTAAATTATAGTTTACTTCCTTCTTGACTTTCAAGCCTGCTTCTATTGTATGCTATTAATTACATACGCAATCTTACAATAGCTCTTGAAATAACTAACCACGCCCGACAAAACGGAGTTTTAACAATAAGAGGCTCTTTTTTATCTTTATAGTCATCTATAGTATACACTTCTATCCATATAGATATCTAAAAACAGTACAATATGTTAAAAAGTGCTGACGTATATCATCTATCATCCAAGAAACCCTGAGTCATCTCCTTTGTGGAAACTGATAATTGACAGGCTCGACAGCTTTGAACGAAATTATGAAGAGAAGTTTGAAAAGCATTATGGATTTTTCAGGCCTGTCATCAGTGAAGTAGTCAGAGATTATCTTAAGTGCGGAGACCTTAAGGAGGGCTTTACAAGAGTGAAATGCCGGGACTGCGGCCATGAATTTATTCTGGCATTTTCTTGCCATGCAAGATGGTTTTGCCCGAGCTGCCATGCCAAGAAAGTGATACAGTTTGGACAACTCCTGAAAGACACCATCCTGTATCCTATCCCTCACAGACAGTATGTATTCACTATTCCCATAATGCTCAGGGTATACTTCAAACACGACAGACAGCTTCTTACTAAACTATGCCGCTGTGCTTATGACAGTCTCCTTGTCTTTCTTCTTAACCTTATCGGACTAAAAGAGGGAGTCCCCGGAGTGGTTATGTGTATTCAGACCTTCGGCGATTCTCCTGACAGATTTCATCCACATCTACACTGCATTGTTTCTAACGGACTTTTTAACGGCAACGGTACTTTCTATGTTATGCCTGATGTCGATACTAAACCTCTTGAAGAGTTATTCAGGGCCGAAGTCTTTAAGATGCTCAGGAGAGAGGAAAAGATCACTGATGAGATTATTAATCTTCTTATGAGTTGGAGACACTCCGGATTTTCAGTGCATAACGGTGTCAGAGTAAAAAGAGACGATGAGCAGGGCAGGGAAAACATAGGACAGTATATTATCCGAAATACCTTCTCCATTGAGAAGTTGACATATAACACCAAGACAGGCACGGTTATTTATCATTCGAAGATGACACAGGGCAACAACAAGAAGAATTTTGAGGTATATACCGCCGAAGAGTTCATTGCCGCTATTACACAACATATCCCTGAGAAATCTTTTCAAATGATTAGATACTACGGCCGGTATTCTAACAAATCAAAAGGGATGAGACTGAAGCAGGGTATCCTCAGACCCGGTGATGAACCCGTTAATGAAGCGGATAACAATGTTGAAATTATTGACTTTCCGACTACCGGCCAAAGCCTGTTCCCTCTAAAACCTGGAGAGAGTGTATCAAGAAGGTATGGGAGGTTGACCCTCTTTTGTGCATTCGCTGTAATGGCGAGATGAAAATAATTTCCTTTATTGATCAAGATTTCCTGATGCACAAAATCCTTAATCATCTCGGCCTTTGGTCTGAAAAACCTTCCAGAGCTCCTCCTGATCAATACCTCCGGCTTGACGAGCATCTTTATGATTACTCCGTTGTCAGGGAGCCTTTTGATGACGGCCGGCCAGGTTATGATGAACCTTGCATCTCAATAATTTAACCTCTCTGTGATTATTCTTCTCTTAAGCTTGCTAAAAGCAAATTCCTATCATTTATTTTTTAACATAAGGTTCAGGTTACAAACCTGAACCGGCGCATATGGGGACACATAGGAATTTTTTTATATACAGGTTTGCAGGGAAAAAACCCGTAGGGGCGAACCTATGTGTTCGTCTTCCGGTGGCATGTACGCTCCCTGTGGTTGTGTTCGCTCACGGGGTAACCGTTCACCCCGCCGGGCTCCATTCGCCCACGTCAGGGGCAGACACGCAGGTCTGCCCCTACATTGTTCGGACGCCATTTTGAAGTCTGCGGAAGGATGCTGATTTAACAAGGAATTTCGAAGAAATTCCCTTTCAGTCTCCTCTCCCCTTGAGGGGAGAGGATTTAAGGTGAGGGGTGACGGTGGAGAAGCGTTACCCTATCGAGTACCTAACCGCACCCCCTCACCCCGGCCCTCTCCCCCTTCAAAGGGGGAGAGGGAGTAAAAGAAAAGCCGTAGGGGTTCAAGATTTTGAACCCCTGCAACGGTTGCAATGTTGTGGTAAGGAGTTTATATAAATGAACAAAAGAGATCAGTTGGATAAAAGGTTATCGAAGCTCTCATTGGAAAAGAAGAAGTTGTTGGAAGAGAGGCTTAAGGGGAAAAGTATCTCAGGGAAATCCTCCGACACAATCAGGCCCCGTTCCGAAAAGGGCGCCCCCCTTTTATCCTTTGCACAGCAGCGCCTCTGGTTTTTGGATCGATTCGAAGAAGCCTCTCAAGGCTACAATGTGACAGAGGCGTACCGCATTCAGGGGGCCTTGGATACTGAAATATTGAAGCGGTGTTTCCATGAGATCCTTCGGCGACATGAGGTGCTCAGGACAACTTTTACTACAGACGATAAGGGAAATCCCTTTCAGACGATTCACCCTGAGATAAAGCCTTTTTTTAGTATACAGAACATCGACTATACACATCAGGATGGAGTGGAAGAGGAGATACAAAGAATCATCGATAGGGAGGCGGGAGAACGATTCGATTTGACGATCGGTCCCGTGCTCAGGGTTACTTTGCTGACAATCAGCCATGAAGAGCATGTACTGATTGTCGTTATGCACCATATAGTGTCCGACGAGTGGTCTATACAAATATTACACAACGAGCTGTCCGCACTCTATGAAGCCTACTCCAAGGGGCAGACGTCTCCATTACCGGATCTCCCGATTCAATATGCAGATTACGCTCTGTGGCAGCGCGACCGGTTGACCGGCGAGATTATGGAGAAGCAGTCTGCATACTGGAAAAAGCAACTGGCGAATCTGCCTACACTCGATATGGCAACGGATCGACCGAGACCGTCGAAAGTCACTTATAATGGCGCAGTCGAATCCCTGGAAATACCCAAACAACCGACAGAGGCCTTAAAGAGAGTCGGGAATGAGACAGGGGCTACACTCTTTATGACTTTGCTTGCAGGATTCGGAATACTCCTCTCCCGTTATACCGGTCAGGACGACATTGTCACAGGCTCTCCCATAGCCAATCGCACCAGAAGGGAGATAGCGCCTCTCATAGGATTTTTTGTAAATACATTGGTATTACGAATGGACCTTACAGGGAACCCGACGGTCCGAGAATTGCTGAATCGTGTAAAAAGGACAGCCCTCGATGCATACGCCAATCAGGATACGCCATTCGAGAGATTGGTGGAAGATCTTCAGCCTGTGCGAGATATGAGCAGGAATCCCCTGGTTCAGGTGAGTTTTGTTCTTCAGGACACCCGAACTGCGGGGCAAAAACTCAGCGGTCTTCATCTTGAGCCATTGCCTTTGGGCAATGTAACGGTACGATTCGATATGGAGTTTCATCTCAGAGAAGAAAAGGGTTGTATCAGGGGAATGATCGTCTATAACAGAGACCTCTTTACCGGCAATACCATCCATCGCATGGCGGGCCATTTCAGAAATCTGATAGAGGACATGGTTGAAAATCCCGATAAACATCTCTCGGAATTAAAAATGCTGAGCGAGTCGGAGAGGCACAGACTGGTAGTCGAGATGAATGACACAGCAACGGCCTATCCCGATGTCACGATCCATGAACTCTTTGAATCGGTGGTGAACAACAGCCCCGATAAAGTGGCGCTAACCTGTAAAGGAGAGACCCTGACCTACAATGACCTGAACGAAAGGGCGAACCAACTGGTCCGCTGTCTCCGGGCCAATGGACTGAAACCGGGAACGCCGGCGGGTCTCTTTATGGACCGGTCCATTCAAATGGTAATCGCCATATTGGCTATTCTGAAGGCAGGCGGCGCCTATGTCCCCCTATCCCCGACCTACCCGAAAAAACGCCTCTCCTTCATGATAGAGGATTCAGGGATAAACCTGATCGTAACCCATAAAGACCTCCATCTCAAACTCGACTTCATTTCGGAATCTCTTATCCTACGAAACCTGGACAGCGAACAGCCTCAGATCATTCAATCCCCATTCAGACAAAATGAATCGCTCTCCACTCACACCTCTCCCCTGTCCGCTGCCTATATCATGTACACTTCAGGGTCCACAGGTCAGCCAAAGGGCGTCACTGTAACGCATCGGGGGGTTGTCCGTCTGGTAAGGGAGACCAATTATGCGGACTTCGGACCGGAAGAGACGCTCCTTATGTTCGCCTCTGTATCGTTCGATGCATCCACTTTTGAACTTTGGGGGGCCCTTTTAAACCATAGCAGATTGGTCATCTTTCCTGAGGACATTCCTTCTGTCGAGGAGTTGGGAGAATTTATAAGAAAAGAGGGCGTCACGACTCTGCTACTCACAACGGGTCTCTTCCGCCAGATGGTTAAAGAACAAGAACATAACCTCAGGCATGTCAGACAATTACTGGCGGGCGGAGATGTCCTTTCTTCCGATCATGCAAGGGAGATACTAAAAAAATCGAACCATCTGAAAGTAATAAATGCATACGGTCCCACCGAGAATACCACCCTCACTACCTGCTATCCCATGGAATCTCCTGAAGAGGCGGGGAAGAGCGTATCCATAGGAAAGCCTGTAGCCAATACAACGGTTTATATATTAGACAACACACTTAACATCGTTCCGCCAGGCGTACCGGGGGAACTCTATACAGGAGGGGACGGACTGGCCCGGGGGTATCATAACCGCCCCGATCTGACAGCCGAGCGATTTATTCCCGATCCCTTTGGCACACCGGGGTCCCGACTTTACAGAACAGGAGATATGGCCAGATACCTGCCTGACGGAAACATTGAGTTTATGGGGCGTAAGGATCATCAGGTAAAGATCAGAGGATTTCGTATTGAGCCCGGAGAGATCGAGGTGCTATTGGCTGAAAAACCGGTTGTAAAAGATGTCATAGTCATTGTAAAAGAATCTCAGGCAGGGGATAAACGTTTGGTGGCCTATGTGACTGTGAAAAGCGAAGAGCTGAGAGAGAGGCCTGAAGAGACGATAAATGAGTTGCGAGATTATTTGAGTGAACGAGTACCGGGATATATGATGCCCTATGATTTTGTGATCGTTGATCATATTCCCCTTACGCCGACAGGGAAGATAGACCGTAACGCACTCCCGGACCCGGAGGGCGCAAAGAGCGGACAAGAAGAAGCCTACGTGGCGCCTTCTACGCCTGTAGAACGATCGTTAACCTCTATCTGGTCCGAGATTCTTGAGATCGACGGGATCGGTATATACGACAACTTTTTTACTTTAGGCGGCCATTCTCTCCAGGCCACTCAGGTTATGTCCCGGATAAGTTCTGCATTCAATCTGAACCTGCCCCTTAGAAGCCTTTTTGAGGCGCCCACAATAGCGGGTCTTGGCGGAATGATATCGAAGCAGGCGGCCAATAGAGAAAAGACGGAAAAGATATACATTCCGGACAGGTCCGCGCCTTTGCCTCTTTCCTTTGCTCAGGAGAGACTCTGGTTCCTCTATCACCTTTTCCCTGAGAACGCCTTTTACAACATGCCCTGGGCCATGGAGATTATCGGTTCTTTGGACCGGATCGCCCTGGAGAGGAGCATCCGGGAAGTGGTTCGCCGCCACGAGATCCTCCGAACGTCCTTTTTTTCAAGAGAGGGCGGGCCGGTTCAGACAGCGGACCCGACCCTTACCGTTGAAATGCCTGTCATCGATCTTTGTGATCTGCCGGAAGAGTCGAGGTGGGAAGAGGCAAAGAGACTCATATCGGAAGAGTCGGAAAAGCTCTTTGATTTGGAAAGAGCGCCCCTGGTGAGAGCGACTCTTTTAAGACTTTCCGAAGACAAACATATACTCCTTCTGACCCTGCATCACATCGTTTCCGACGGATGGTCCATGGGTGTGATGAACAGAGAGATATCGATCCTTTACAGGGCCTTTTCCAGAGGCGAAGAATCTCCCCTGGCCGAACTTTCCATCCAGTACGCCGACTTCGCCCTGTGGCAGAGGAATCGGCTCGGCGGTAAAGTATTGGAAAGTCAGCTCGATTACTGGAAGAATCAGCTTAAGGCGCTTCCCCTACTCGAACTCCCTGCCGACAGAGCGAGACCTGCAATCGCCACATATCGCGGGGCAGCAGAGCCCCTGAGTATTTCGGAGAGAGTGACGGAGAGATTGAAAGAGTTGAGTTTTGATGCGGGCGGGAGTCTGTTTATGACCCTTTTGTCGGGCTTTATGGTGCTCATGTCCCGGTATACAGGGCGGGAGGATATTGTAGTGGGCTCTCCCATAGCGAATCGCACCAGAAAGGAGATTGAGCCTCTGATCGGCTTTTTTGTAAACACCCTGGTAATGAGGGGAGACCTTAGGGGCGCTCCGACCTTTCGGGAGGTGCTCGGTCGGATCAAAGATATTACCCTGGAGGCCTACTCGAACCAGGATATCCCCTTTGAGCATATAGTGGAGGAACTCCGACCGGAACGGGACACGAGTCGAAACCCTCTTGTGCAGGTCATGTTCGCTCTGCAGAATGCGCCCATGGAGTCGATCTCTCTGGAAGGGCTTACGCTGACCCCGGCAGGCGGTGCGGAAATCATGGTGCGCTTTGATATGGAGTGTCATTTTTTTGAAGTGGACAATGCTCTTCAGGGCATGATTGTGTATAACACCGATCTCTTTGACAGAGAGAGAATAAGGCGAATGGCGGAGCACTACAAAAACCTGTTGGAAAATATTTGTGAAAATCCGGGAATCGACCTGTGGAACTACTCTGTGATGAGTGAAGCCGAAAAGGAGAGGATCGTCCTGGAGTGGAATCCTGGGGAGTCCTCCTATCCGGCCAGGTGCATGCATGAGATATTCGAGAGTTGCGCGGAAAAGAGGCCTGAGGGGACGGCCCTCATATATGGCGATCAAACCATGACCTACGGGGAACTCAATGAAATGGCGAACCGACTGGCTCATCACCTGATCGGCCTGGGGGTGAAATCCGAAACCGTGGTCGGCGTATCGATGGAGCGTTCTCCGGAACTGATTGTCGCTCTGTTGGGGATCCTGAAGGCCGGGGGTGTTTACTTCCCCATAGACCCCTCCCATCCGCGGAGGCGTCGAAAAGAGATGATTCGCGACGCAGTTCCCGCCGTGATTATTAAGGAGAGAGGCGACGACGCCTTTGAGTCCGATTGGGAAGACGATGAATTCGCCCCCCCTTTCATTTACACTGACAGTTACACAGGCGGCGAATCGATCTCCCCGGAAAGCCGGGAGAATCCTCATTCCCCTGTCTGTCCGGACAACACAGCCTATATCAACTACACCTCGGGCTCAACGGGACCCCCCAAGGGGATTGAAATCCCACACAGAGGGGTGCTGCGTCTCCTGTTTAACACGGACTATATCGAGCTTACTCAAAAGGAGAGGATCATCCACGCCTCCAACATATCCTTTGACGCCGCCACCTTCGAAATATGGGGCGCCCTTTTGCACGGCGGCGCTCTGGTTATATTGTCAAAGGAAGAGGCCCTGGATCCCCGCACTTACAGAGATATTTTAGAGAGTAAAGGCGTAACCTCTCTCTTTCTGACAACGGCCCTGTTCAACCGTATGTCCGACGAGATTCCCGACATATTCAGGGGAATCAGGAACGTCCTCTTTGGGGGCGAAGCGGTGGATGTAAGTCGTGTGAAATCGGTAATGGAAAAGGGTCCGCCCGAAAGACTTCTTCACATGTACGGTCCAACAGAGGGCACCACCTTCGCCACCCGGTATGAGGTCTCCGGAGCGGGAGACACCATTCCCATCGGTCGCCCCATAAGCAATACAACCGCCTATGTTCTGGACAAAAGATTAAACCCCGTACCTGTGGGAATCGCGGGAGAGCTCTGTATCGGCGGAGACGGAACGGCCCGGGGATATCTGAACAAACCCGACTTAACGGCGGAGAAATTCATCCCGAACCCCTTTGATAAAAAACCGGGTTCCCGACTTTATCGCACCGGAGACCTTGTGCGATATCTTTCTGACAGTAATATAGAGTTCCTCGGTCGAACAGACAGACAGGTAAAAATCAGGGGATATCGAATCGAACCGGGGGAGACAGAGGCTCGAATTCTCCTTTCGCCGGCAGTAAAGGATACGACCGTGACGGTTCGGGAAGACAGGCCCGGAGACAAAAGACTGACTGCCTACATCACTCTCGATCCGCAATACAAAATATCCGAGCAGGAGGGGGCGCTGCTCTCGTCGGATCAGGTATCAGACTGGGAGGAGATATTCAACGACCATGTCTATACAGGAGAGAGAGAGATCGAAGACCCCCTGTTCAATATAACGGGCTGGAACAGCAGTTACGACGGAAGCCCCATTGCCGTGGAGGAGATGCGTGAATGGGCCAATGATATTATCTCTCAGGTGCTGGAGTTGAAACCGCAACGGGTTCTCGAAGCGGGCTGCGGAACGGGAATGCTCCTTTTGAAGATCGCTCCCCATTGCGAGTCCTATGAGGGGTGGGATATATCGGAGGTCTCTTTAGATTATATAAGGAGACAGATAAGCGATCATGGAGAGACCTTCTCCCATGTAGAACTTGCAAAACGAATGGCCCATGAGCTGGATCAGGTGAAAGAAAACTCACTGGACGCAGTGATACTGAGTTCGGTAGTTCAGTATTTTCCCGATATGGATTATCTGGTAAAGGTAATCCAAGGGAGTGTTCGGGCCGTAAAGCCGGGAGGATTCATAATCCTTGCGGACCTTCGTAATTACCGATTGATGAGGGCCTTTCATACCTCGGTAGAGATATACAGGGCCGGTCCCGGAGAGAGTGTAAAGGAGTTGAAGAACCGTATAGGGGGAAGGATCGTCGGTGAAAGGGAACTCTTTGTCGATCCCTCCCTCTTTACCGCCCTGAAGGAGAGAATGGAAGAAATCTCTCATGTCCGGATACGCCTTCAGAGGGGCGGTGCATGGAACGAGATGACGAAGTTTCGTTATACCGCAATACTTCATATCAGTCAAACAGGGGAAACAGGAAATGTTTCCCATACGATCGACGGAGAGGGTCTGTCTGTCGGAGAGATCAGGGAAATCGTGAAGGGAAATCGTGATGCCTGTATTTGTATAAAAAACCTGGTTAACGGCAGAGTGATGGAAGATGTGGCCTCGGAGAGGATCGTATACGGTCAGGACGGGCCCGATCATGTAACGGAACTGAGGAAGAGAGTGAATACGAATAAAGCCGGAATCGATCCGGAGGAGGTTTACAGGATCTGTGAGGCCGACTCATATATTGCAGACATCTCGTGGTCCGACAGAGGGCCCGAATATATGGATGTAGTGCTGGTAAAGAGAGATTCAACTGAGGAATACGTCTGCATTCCTTCTGCAGCAGCTATGAAATCAGCAGATATCAAACCTCCGGACAGATTCGGCAACCATCCGGTCCTGTCCAAATGGATCCCGCGATTAACAGAGGATTTGAAAAGATCTTTAAAAGAGGTCTTACCGGACTTTATGGTTCCGGTTTCCTATGTAGTAGTGGACGAGATGCCCCTTACGCCCACAGGGAAAATCGATCGCAACTCCCTTCCCATACCGGAGATACTCGGGACGAAAGAGGCTTATGTATCACCCCGTACGTCTGTGGAAGAGACCTTGGCCGATATCTGGTTCAAGACTCTGGGGGTTGAAGAGATCGGCATACATGACAATTTTTTCAGTCTTGGGGGCCACTCCCTCCTGGCCACCAGGATCATATCGGAGATTAGAGAGGAATTCTCTATCGAGATACCTGTAAGATATATCTTCGAATTTCCAACCATTGAAGTCCTGGCAAGGGAGATAGAAGCGATAACAGGTAAAACCGGGCTCGCCCAAATCCCGCCTGTCGCGTCTGCCAATAGAGAAATCGGAGACATCCCCCTCTCATTCGCCCAGGAAAGGCTCTGGTTTCTCGATCGGTTCGACGGCCCGAACTCTAACTACAATGTGCCAATGGCGCTTCGACTGACAGGCAATCTCCATATTACCGCCCTTGAACAAACCACGAACGAGATCGTAAGACGACATGAAGTACTGAGGACAACTTTTGCTCAAAAGGCAGGTGACCCGATCCAGATCATATGGGACTCCCTGAGAATCCCCCTGCCTGTTATTGACCTGACCGGCCTGTCCGAGGAAGAGAGAGGAGATGAAGTAAAACGATGGACCCGGAAAGAGGCCCTCACCCCCTTTGACTTATCAAAGGGCCCCTTACTCAGAACAACCCTTCTTCACCTGAGCAATGAAGAGCATATTCTCCTTATGACCATGCACCATATCGTCTCGGACGGTTGGTCCATGGGAATACTAAACCGGGAGATATTCGATCTTTACAAGGCATTCTCCATGGGAGTCGGCTCCCCGCTGCCAAAGCTCCCTCTGCAATACGCCGATTTCGCTATTTGGCAGCGAAACCGGCTGAGCGGAAAAGAACTGGACAGACAACTCAACTACTGGAAAAACAAACTGACAGGGATATCACCTGTAATAGAACTCCCCACAGACAGACCTCGCCCTCCAATCCAGACCTATAGAGGCGGCATAGAGTGGTTTTTCCTGGAGAGCACGATATTGAATCGTCTGAACAAACTTTCCGGGCAGGCGGGAACCAGTCTGTTTATGACCCTTATGGCGGCGTTCTCTGTCCTGCTGTATCGTTATTCCGATCAGGAAGACATATGTCTCGGATCTCCCATTGCAAATCGAAACGTTAAAGAGATAGAACCGCTGATCGGTTTTTTCGTAAATACGCTTGTATTCAGAAATAATCTCTCAGGAAATCCGAGTTTTACAGAGATTCTTGGCAGAGTAAAACAGACCTGTCTGGACGCATACGCCCATCAGGATCTCCCTTTTGAAAAACTGGTCGAAGCTTTGCAACCGGAAAGGAGCCAATCCCACAACCCCCTTTTTCAGGTCATGTTCGCCCTGCATAACGCACCTCTTGGAGAATTCAAACTTCCCGGGCTGAAGATCCGCCCGGTGGAGATGGAAAAGGTAACAGAGATATTCGACCTGACCCTTTCGTTTATCGAGCAGGACACAGAAAGGGGCAAAGGCTTATTAGGTGTCATTGAATACAATAAAGACATATTCGATAAAGACAGCATAATTCGTATGGCCGGCCATCTCCGAAATGTGATTGAAGAGATACTGGCGAATCCTTACCAAAAAATCCCGGCAATAGCCCTCCTTACAAAGGAAGAGAGACAACAGATACTTATAGAGTGGAACCCTGCCATACCTGCATATAATGAAGAGATACTTGTCCACGAAATCTTCGAAAAACTTGCGAAACACTCTCCCGATCGCCCTGCCGTTATAACGGTCGACAAGACTATTACATATGGGGAAATAAACCGACAGGCCGACAACCTGGCCGGTCACCTCCGAGCCTTGGGAGTACTTCCGGAGACCCCTGTAGGCATGGCCTTACAAAGAGGCGCCAATGCGATTGTTGCAATCATGGCGATATTAAAATCAGGAGGAACATATGTCCCCCTCGATCCCACTTACCCGAAGGAACGTCTCGCTTATATGATGGAAGACACAGGGTTGAAGCGGATCGTAACCGACACATCTCATATCTCGATAATAGAAACGATTATTCCCGATAAAACCGCTTTGGTGAATATAGACAAAATAGGAACACCATCGACAACATTTCATACACCGATAACACATCCCGATTCAACAGCCTATATCATATACACCTCAGGCTCCACAGGGAGACCCAAAGGCGTCCCGATCTCCCACAGGGCCCTGACAAATTACTGTAAGGAGATCAAAACTCTTTACTCCCTGACCGACAACGATCGAATACTCCATATGACATCTCTGAACTTCGACGTATCGATAGAAGAAATCTTCCCCCCCCTGATCTCTATGGCGACGATTGTAATTCCCGATGCAGAGTTGCCAACCCCCTCTGAGTTGAATGCAATCGCTTTGGATAAAAAAGTAACCATAGCAATCATGATCCCGGCCTACTGGGAACAACTTTTAAACTACTGGCGAAATGCACCGGAGGAGACACCAAAAGCGACTCTCAGGCTCATGAGTATAGGTGGAGATATCATGACTACAGGGATGGTCGATCTATGGCGAAAAAGCATTATGTCCTCAGCGCGAGTACTGAACATCTACGGCCCCACAGAGACTACTATCGGAACCACCGTTTATGAAGTACCTGCCATATCGGAGAGAATTCCTCCCTATCGAATCCCTATAGGCCGCCCCTTACCGGGAACAACGGCTTACATTGTAGACAGAAATCTGAATTCATGCCCCATAGGCGTACCTGGAGAATTCTGTATCGGAGGAAAGCGTCTTTCCAAAGGCTATATTGGTCGACCTGACCTTACATCGGAACGATTTATCCCGGATCCCTTTACCGGGGAAGGGGGTGGCAGATTGTATAAAACAGGCGATCTGGCACGTTATCTTCCCGATGGAAATATCGAATTTATCGGGCGAATGGACTATCAGGTAAAAATAAGGGGCCTTCGCATAGAGTTGGGAGAGATAGAGTCGATTCTGTCGGAACATCCATTTATCGAAAAAGCGGTCGTTATCGCAATGGAGGATAAAAAGCAGGATAGGCGGATTATCGCCTATATTACCGAAAATAGAGACCATACAACGGAAGGCAAAGTAAATATCGAAGAACTGAAAAGTTACCTGAAAGAGAGGCTGCCCGAATATATGATCCCCTCATCGATTGCAATAATAGACAAAGTTCCGCTTACATCGACAGGGAAACTCGACCGAAAGGCCCTTCCCGCCATAGAGCCGCTCCCTTCGAAAGGAGAGTATATCCCTCCAAAAGACGATGTGGACCGGGAACTGGTCAACATCTGGGAGGAGGCTCTGGACAGAAGACCTATCGGCATAAAGGACAATTTCTTCGACCTTGGCGGCCATTCCCTGCTCGCTTTAAAGATAATCTCCCTGTTAAACGACCGTTTCGGAATAGATGTACCTGTTACAACCCTCTTTCAGACACCCACGATAGAGGGAATGGGAGAATCGGTGCGCAGAGACGACAGGAAGCAACCATGGTCACCGATCGTACCGATCCGTTTCCACAAATCGAATCAAAATACCTCACTCTATGATTTCAGATGTGAGTGTTCCCTGAGCAAAGAAGTAAAGAATACCCCGTTCTTCTTTGTCCCCGGAGTAGGAGGTAATTTATTCTACCTTCAAAGTCTTGCAAAATCTCTTGGCGATAATTGTGTACTCTACGGTCTTCAGACCAAAGGGCTTGACGGGAGATCGGAGCCATACAGAAGCATAGAGGAGATGGCCGCCGATTATATCGAGGCCATAAAGAGAGTCCAACCGGAGGGACCCTATTACATGGGAGGACACTCCTTCGGAGGCGCCGTAGCCTTTGAGATGGTTTGCCGGATGGAAAGTAAAGGAGAGGAAATCGCCGCTCTCGCTCTCATAGATGCTCTGCCGCCACACGGGATGAGACTTCTAAATTGTAAAGATTGGGATCATGCAATGTGGTTATTCGCATTTGCAAATCAAATAGGAGAGGAACTGGGTATGGAACTCGATATATCCTATGATACTTTGATTCGTAATGAACCGGACAAACAGATCGAGATAGTGTACGCTCAAATGAAGGAAAAGGGATTGCTCCCTTCGGATACAGGAATGAGGGAACTGAAGGGACTGATTCAGGTATTTAAGGCCAATAACGAGATAGAGTATACACCGGATTGTAAAGCAAAGGCAGATATAACTCTGTATAGAGCCGAGGAGATTCATCCTGCCGTAAAAGACGATAACAGGCTTTCGGAGATATTTAAAAGCTCTGATCTGGAGTGGAAGAGGTATACCAAAGGAAAAGCAGTAAATCATATATTACCGGGGGATCATATGAGTATACTGAGGGAGCCGCATGTGAATACATTGGCGAAAGAGATCGTATTAAAGGTATTTACAAAAAATCGTCAATCGAAAATCGTCAATTAAAACAGGCCCTTAGGGAACCTATATCGACAATTTTTTGTAAAAATAACGCAAAGGCGAAAGAGGCGAAAACGCAGAGAAAAGATTAAAAAACTTTGTATCTTTGCCTCCCTGTGTGAGTTATTTTTCTCTTACTCCCTCTCCCCCTTTGAAGGGGGAGAGGGCTGGGGTGAGGGGGTGCGGCATGGTACTCTAAAGGCTACAGTATCACCCTCACCTCACCACGCATATCACAACCTAAAAGTGTAATTTAAACAATTTAAATACATGCAATAAGCAATATATCGCTGCAAATTT
The DNA here is from genome assembly GCA_029001845.1 of Candidatus Magnetocorallium paracelense. Lineage (GTDB taxonomy): Bacteria > Nitrospirota > Thermodesulfovibrionia > Thermodesulfovibrionales > Magnetobacteriaceae > Magnetocorallium > Magnetocorallium paracelense. The sequence continues at coordinate 105,341 of JAREWP010000024.1, forward strand.
TTAGAAGCACCCTTCTAAAAATTTGCAAACTTATTCTAAAAATACGAGAATTCTTATCCTATTTACTTTTCCGGTATTTTGTGCTATCATAAATAATTGAAGATCACTTTAAAGTACATGCTGCAGATTCCGGAATATATTTCAGGCCAATTCAATAATGTGTTAAGACAACGGGCAATCCCTGAGTCCTCCCATATTTATTACAGAAAATGGCTTCGATATTTTCTTGATTTTTGCGAAAAATATCCTCCTCCCGAGGAGAAATCGGAGCAGGTTCGCTTATTCATCGAGAAGCTGAAGTCCAAAAAACAAACCCGGCAGCAGTGTACTCAGGCCGCGCATGCAATTTCTCTATTTTTCGAATCACAACAAATGAAAACTCCTACGCCTTCGGGAGCTATTAACATACAAAAAACACCTGACTCTCCGGAGTTCGTACCCCCCAAAGCACGAAATACAAATGACACAGCAGGAGACATTGAGCCGGCAGTCGTGTCGGCAACGACCATTGCAGAGCCTCTCTCCACATTTGGATCTTCAGGTGGAAAGCGTTATAACGAATGGCGCTGTCTGGAAAAATCGAAATCACCGGCTTGGGACCAGGCTATAGAAAAACTCGCAGCAGAAATCAAGATCAGGCACTATTCCCGAAAAACACTCAAAGCATAAGGGGATTAGGGACGTAAATTTCAATAAGAATACAGACGATATCATTTGCATGAATCGAAGGCCCAGGAGGCTTTGAAAATAGCCGTAAGACGCGCAAAACTCACTAAGCGAGTCAAATCGCATACTTTTCGGCACAGTTTTGCCACACATCTTTTACAGGCTAATTATGATATTCGGACTATCCAGACAATGCTGGGCCATGCCGATGTGAGAACAACAATGATTTATACGCATTGTGTACCGAGCAAAACAGCTAAAGAAGCGAAAAGCCCGATGGACTTCTGACTCTTTGGCATGTTTTTTGCTTTTATAGATAATACCACTTTTACTGCTATTATCTGGACGATTCCGTCCAGATAATAGCTTGTTAGATGTCAGGATTTTCTCGCATTAAACAAAACTGGAAGAAACGGAGAATAAATTCATGAATGACGAACAGAAAGTAACAAAATGGTTGAAAGAGAACACAGAATTATCCTGGACGAGAGTAGGTGGAGATGAGCCTCCTGTAAAACTGGATAGACTTTATATTAACCGAAGCGAAGGTTATGAGATTAGAGATTTTATATTGAAATACTATAAAGAGTGCAATTTAAAACATAAGTCAAATAACTATGAAATTACACTAAAGAAGATCATGGAATATAAAAGTGGAGAAAAAGTCAAAACTCAAGAACTGATCGATCATTTGAAAAGCAAACTTAATAAGTCATAAAGCTACTTTAGTAGCATTATACTGAATACAAGATGGAAATTCTCTTAACAAAAGTTTCAACCTCACGTTTTTCGCCGCTACGCTCTGAAAAACAGGTTACACTAGCGTTTTAGCTTAAAAGTTTTAATATTTTTTACATAGGAGGCATATATGGAGCGCCATAGGGAACCTTATAGAGTTGTTCGACCAATGCTTGGATCGTTTCAGGTGCAAATTCCTATTTATGATCGTATCACTCCCGATATGGTGTTTTTTTATAGAGATTTAGTTCTATCTACATTTAATGATGCAACTTATGAGCTATTAGATAAGAAGACTATCTTTGACAGACCAATTAAGCCGCATAGCATCATTTCTAACGTTAAGTTTGGAAGTATTGAATTTGAAGTAATTTATCAGGCTATAAATTCCATACCTTGGCATGAAATGGTAAACTGCGCACAAGAAGGCATGAGCATTGGGTTGCATTATTTGAAAGAGATAGGTTCAGTTGCAGGTGGCATAATAGCATTGAAATCTGTCGGAAGCTGGATCAAGCAAAGGGCAAAGAAAGAGGTCAAAAATATCCCATCACCAGAAGGCGACGTCAATGTTAACCAAACATCGCAACTCAAAGTGGATAAGGATGCTTTGTCAGGAAGTTCTAAAAGTCAACATCTTTTAGCAATGCTTTATCATCATAAAGAGCCAAGATGTATAGGTACAATTGTTTCAAGTACTGAAGCTTTAAATGAATTATTCTTTATTCCTAAAGAAAAAAACAAGCGCTTCAAAGGACTTGGCGGTCATGTAATAATAAGAGATTTAAATCTATATATAAATGGAATTGAGAGCATGTCACAAATTAATGAAGGTGATGTTTTTTTTATAAACAATTTTTCATCGCTTGGTTTGCAGGAATCAACCGATGAAAATACCCTATATTCTTCAGCCTATTCACCTGATGCAGATATAGAAATATTGTCAGTTCGGCTTGAATCACACGAAATCCCTATTACAAAAGAACCAAAACATGGACATAGAATTGATGCCGACGATTTAGATGATATATGAATAGGAGACGAAAATGGACAAAAAAATAATAGTAGAGATCGAAGTAAGAAATAGGAGGGATTGGCCTGTTTCTAAAATAATCCCGAGAGGTAGAATTATTGAGGTTGCTGACCCCACCTCTACAGCTCAACATGCAATGGTTGTACGAGACTATGTAGTGACAATACCACCGAATAAGACTGTTACAGTTTATGTTGAGGCAATGTGTTTTATCAAAAGAAAAAGCTGGCCACACGGAGAGGCTGGAAATATTACTCCTTATTCTTTCCAAGGTGCTTCTATTGATCAGAATGATTTGTGGAATCAGTTGGGTTATTGATATTTTTTTCGGCTAACAAAAACATGCACCTGACAAAGCAGGTGATGTTTACGTTAGCAGAGGAAGAGCTGAGCATATGGCAATCAATTCGCCTTTGTTTCAAAGTTCGATGGAGCTGTTTTAGATACAGTTGCGACCGCTCGGATACGACAGCAACGAATGCTATGGTTCGCAAAGATCAATGCGAAAGCTGCAACCTCAATAAAACGGCCACATTGGCGACTGTAGCGCCGCATTTCAAGCGGTGGATTTTTTTTATTTTCAGTTCATATGGAGATAGGAGTTAATAAATATGTGTCAGAGTCAAACTAATACACCGAAATGGTGGAAGGTTATAGCATCCTCTTTGACGATTGGATTTGGGGTTGGCTGGTTGACGGGTCTGTCGGCATCTGCAGTTTTAAGTACAGTACTTTCTAGCATGCTCGCAATTATCTCAGGTGCCGTAGCGACGTTCGCAGTGGCAAAGCGCAAGTCAGCAGTGAGCATTGATTCAGGACTTGTACCCATTGCGGCGCTCGTATTGGGAATTACGATCGGTTCATCTTTTGGGATCGTTGTACGTACCCATCAGTGGCTCGAGCCTACAATCGAGCAACAAGTTGCTCGCTGGTCTGCCACTGAGCTCTCCCAAAAGGCTATAGCTCAACGACTCTTGGATCAAGAAGTTCCCGTATCAGGCAAGGTATCTACTCCTTCCTTTAAGTCCGGCGTATTGTTCAGCCTTCCAGCAGATGAATGCGCACGACTGCAAGCTGCGACAAACGATCGGTTGAATGCAATGATGAGTGGTTCTACACAAGAGGAAGTGCGACGAGCTGCCGCTTCTGCCCCTGATCCAGAAGCGTTGCGCCTCTGGGTAAACCGAATTTGCAAATAAAGGAGTAAGTGATGAAGATGAATATTCGCATATTTATATCTTTAGTCTTGATTTTGATTTCTACCTTCAACGCAGAAGCAAGTCCAGTGCTTTCGTCTCATGTTTATCAGGTACTCGCCGCAGAGTGCCCAGCGAAACCAAGGGAGCGAGCCCAGACAGGTTTCCGGGCTGAGGGAATACAAGGGATCGTCACCGCATTGCACGGAGTCGCCGGTTGCAAGGCTATCTCAGCTATTCCCTCCGACGAGGGTCCTGTGTTCACCAACTTACGTGTGATACAGACAGACGTCGAACGTGATGTAGCAATATTGGGATCCGATATTATTAGTAGAGAACCTGCAATAGGTCTCCCAATCAGTAAAAAAGTACCGAGCAAGGACCTAAGTACGATCGGCCATCCGAAGGGTCTCTCGATGCAGCTCGCTTCACAGTTGAGACTACGCCCTCAACCAAGGCGCCCTCTCCGTGAATTACTCCCCCCACAACTGTTCTCTGCTGTCAACGAGCGGAAGAGCCCTGATGTTGATGTCCATGTGCTGAGTTTGGAAGGCAGCTTGACGAGTGGACATTCCGGGGCTCCAATTCTTGATACGACAGGCAGTGTTGTTGGTGTTGCAAATGGAGGGTTGGACGACGGCGGAACAGAAATTACATGGGCGGCACCATGGCAAGACCTGCGTCTAAAAAAGATCGCAGAGGTGGAGGAAGCGCTTATACGTGTTGCTGCCTTGCCTGCGAATTTGGTGTTTAGCTACACAGCAGAGCCTATGAGCATGCCGGGTGAACTGGAACTAATTGTGTCCGGGGTCGAAGCAGAATCGAGGAGTTGGTGGGGTAGGACACCAGACCGTGAAATAAAGTACCGCACGTCGCGCGATGGTGGCGAAGTACGTATCCACCCTGACGTCCCCTACCTAAAGACGCTTGCATCTGGTGATACCCTGTCTGAACTAAGTTACAACTGGACCGCTTTCCGAGGTGAGTTGCCGGCTCTTGACGTCAAAGTAGTAAACAACACAGAGAAGACATCATTCCTATACCGCGCAGTGCTTGAGGTCGTAGAAAGTCGTCCTGATCCTTGGCCGGTTCTGCTCGTCATAGCCGATGCTTACCGAAGCAATGCCGGTCACCTTTTAATAAAGAACGACGGCTGGGGTGCCGCCAGCAATGTTGAGTTTCGCTTACGGTTTCAAGGCGAGGATGGTGACGGGTGGACGCATTCGATGCGGCTCAAAGAGCTTGACGGTTCCACTAACCTTGATTTACGTCCAATGCTAAAAGCAGCGGGTGCAGACATGGATGCGCTTGAGCAACTGCGACCGGGACGTTCAACGTACGGGGGGGGCTATGAAAGTCACACTCTATACAGTAAGGATGGACGCAAAGAGACCATCAGTGGAAAAGAACTCAAGCGCAGAATCAAGAACGCCCTTGGCCCATTTGACTCAACCATAGTGTTGGTGACTGGTGAGCTGGAATACGACGCCCCAACAGCTAGCGGACAAACGGTGAGACACACGGTCGGAGTAAAGGCCCACATTTCACTATATAACCAGAATTTGGCTGGGGTGCCTGCACCTCCGACATGGGAGTACAACGCTTGGCTACGTACAGAAGGGAGTGACTACAACGTCGAGGTGCCAATTTCGCATTATGTCAAAACAGGTGAAGTCGATCGATTCATAATTAACATAGGGATGGCACAGTCTGCACACCACCAATTCCGTCTCCGACTCTACTACAATAATGATAAGAGTGTAGTATCTGGACCAATACTGCTTGAAGGATTTCTGCCTCGTACGTATGTTAAATACCTGTCAGAAGCTACTGAGACCAAGGTCTCTGGAAAAAGAGGGGGCAGAAAGAAGTATTAGCAGCGAAGTCTTGCCAGGAGAGTTGAGCAGATATGCGTATGAAGTTCGCTGCTAACAAAAAAATCCAGCGGATGCTCGTACCTCGCACCGCTGATTTTAGCGTTAGTCGTTCGTGCAATGCAAATAATACATCCACGGGTGGTAATATGAATGAAGTTAAATTAATAGTGAATGGGTTTAGCTGCGACGAACTCTATAATCTTTTGGCAACTAAATTATCTTCTGAAAACATCAAAATTAACCTAAATACAGAATCAGTTAGTTTTGATAAGTTTAACTTGGAACCTGCATCCATCATTGTTTCTGGAGTAACTGGTGTTTTAACTGGATTAATTCCCGCTTTGCTGTCATATTTAAAATCAAAAAACGAGGGGGTTATTATAATAAAAAGTAAAAATGGCACCGAATTACAAGTTCCCAATAATACACCGGATGAAAAAATAGATTATTATCTGAAGCTGGCAAAAGAAATCGACGATAATATCGATTTAATTGAAATTGAAAAGTAACTTTATACTAGGAAATAACGTTTGATCTTAATGTTTGACTACTTCTCAAAAGAAGGTTTTGTAAACAACGCCAGTTGGCTCATAGTTTATAACTATACTTATAATGAAATTGAACTTGCAAAATCCAAAGCGAATGAAAACCAGCGATACTTGCAAAAATGTAATGATCATATTCTCACCACTACACATGAGTTTGTTCACTTCAGCCATTCTGTAAGCACGAAATTCTTATATTCATATTCGTGGAATTTGTTTAGGCTTTTATTTAAACTTATATTTACAATCAAAAATTGCAATTCTATTCGCGAAATCGATTTAAGCAACTATAGGGAAAGATTGGTTAACTTTCAAGAAATATTAACGGTCTCAAATGGGGTCAGAACTATTGATATAATTGAAGGTTGTGCTGTCTTTAGTTCGTTTAGGACAGTTTACCCTGAGCTTACCCACGATGACTTCGTAAAGTATCTTGAAACAATACACAGAAATCAGGGCATCTACACGAACGCATATCATTTTCTTACCGACAGTATTGATTGCCTTGCTTTTGATTTCTTTAGTGTGATTTGCTTTTTGTCACTTCAATATAAAACTCCTTCTTTTGCATTCGTTGAAATAATAAAGCAATTACCCAAAAACATTGACAAACTCTCCAAGTTGGGCAATTCGATTGACAAGATAAGGGACAAAGCAAGAACAAATTCTCTAGTGTCATGTCAAGCATCAATTGACGGATAAAGTCGCAATAGTTTGATTCTTGCGTCATCCGTGCTGAACTGCCAATTCACAACTGATTTATGTTTATTGCGATACTCCTGCCAAGCGGCTGTTTCTTTCCTAACATCTTCTATGTTGTCAATTCTTCTGCTCAGGCACTGACCTGTGAGCACATTTAATTCTATCTCTGCAATATTCAGCCAACTTCCATGTTTAGGAGTAAACACAAAATCA
>JAREWP010000092.1 GCA_029001845.1 Candidatus Magnetocorallium paracelense
GTACTTAATGGTTGTTTATAATCAAATAACAGCAGGATAAATTATATCATGAACAAGGGAGACGCCTTTTCTAAAATATATTGTGCAGTTGTTATTGCAAGATGGGAAAAAGTTTGCTTATTTTTATGCGACATTCTGTTTATCAGATATTATAAGGCTTTTTAAGTTAACAATCCAGTATAAATAACCAATACAGATAGTACCAAGTGCCTTTATGATACTATTTCTCATGAATTTTTTTGTCCTGTACTTAGAGATGATTCACCTAAGCCTGATTCAAGTCGGTAACAGTCAGAATTGTCTGTTAAGTATTGATTTTCAAGGCTTTGTCGCTAGTTCTATCAAAACGTTTGGACACGATTGAGAATATATGGTGATTTCAGGAGAGAAATGAGTATTTTAAAAGTTTTGAAGATGCTGCTATAAAAGTTTTTAAAAAATCATCTTCAGGATTTCGGTAAAAGGTTCATTTATGTACTATAGTAAAGCCGTTGTTTTCAAGGGCTTGCTGAGGGCCGGAGCATCCTGATATTTAAAAAGTTAAAAGATACTTATGTTGGAGGAAAATGGTCTGAGTATCTTCAAAGATTTTGAGGGTTTATGGTAAGTTATTATAAGCAATAAGAAATGTATCTGTTGCCGGACAATATGACTGATTGTAAAAACAGCAGATTCCCGTAATATCTGTTGTCCCCTGGTCCTATAGGAGACACGAGGGATTTGAGGGCAAAATAATAATAAAGGTAGATTTCATTCACCCCTACGCATTTACAACGCAGAAATCGTGAGATATATGTTTTCAAAAACATCGGATTTACACTAAAGGTATCATAGTAGTGAGATTTTGTTATTATAATGACAAAGAAATTATAATAAACGAAGAGAAATTACTAATCTCAGGTTCTTACTCCCTCTCTTCCTTCAAAGGGGGAGGAAACTTAGAAGTTATTATTAAGAAATCCTATGCATAACATAAAACATCGGATTAGACTATGATCGATAACGACACTTTATGGAAAGAGATCATTGAGGAGCTGTTTGAGGACTTTGTAGCTTTCTTTATGCCTGATTTGTATAAAGATATCGATTTCGATAGGGGATATGAGTTTTTAGACAAAGAGTTCGCGGCGTTATTTCCCGATACGGACGGAACGAAGAGATTTGCAGATAAGCTTGCAAAGGTGTATTTAAAAAGCGGAGATGAAAGGTGGGTATTGATTCATGTGGAAATACAGGGGTACAGGGATGAGGAATTCGGAAAGAGGATGTTCGTCTATTTTTACAGGATATTCGATACATACGACAAAGAGATAACTGCGATTTCTGTTTTTACAGATGATAATAAAGAATACAAACCTGACAGATATTAGTATGATTTTTACAGGACAACGCTGATGTATAAATACAGGACATACAAGATATTGGATCAAAGAAAAGAGGAGCTTGAGAAGATGGTTAATCCCTTTGCATTGGTAGTGTTGGCAGGGCTTTCTATGATAAATGGGAGACAGGATAAGGAGAGGTTGTACAGGTTTAAAGTAAATCTGATAAGGCTGTTGTTGACGAGAAAATGTAAAAGAGAGAAAATCGAGAAGATATTTGTTTTTATAGATGCACTGCTTAAATTACCGGACGAATTAGAGTCAAAAATAGGAGAAGAACTACAAAAAATAGAAGGAGGTGAAAACAAAATGGGATTAACATTGGAGATGACCCCTTTGTTTAAAGTTAACTATGCAAAGGGAGTAAAAGATGGGAAAAGAGAGGGGAAAAAAGAAGGGAAGAGAGAAGGGAAGAGGGAAGGGAAGAGAGAGGGAGAGAGGGAAGGTTTGCGTAAGGGGATTATGGTATTAATCGATGTGAGGTTTGGGCCTGAAGGCGCTGTATTAAAAGAGAAGGTCATGGAAGTTATGGATATAAAAACTTTGGAGAACATTCTTATATTGCTCAAGGAGTCAAAAAGTATTGAGGAAATTGAAACCGTAATGTCTTTGATGTGATTTTAATAATGCAGATAACTCCGGTTTTTGTAATAAAAGTTTTTTTCAGTAAATACAGACAGCTTGCTTCAACTGGAAAACAAGAATTTTTTTAATTATTCAGCGAAGAGCATTAATCGACTATTTAGTGACAAACTGAATAGTCACAATTTTTAAAAGATAGAAGGCTTTTTTATATAAGGATTTTCTGAAGGAGCAAGAGATTAGTCGCTGCCAGAGGCGGTTTACATTCAACAGAGGAGAATATTGTGTGTGGTATTGCAGGAATTTACAGCCCTGAAGGAAGGGTTGGAATTGACGATGCTGTCCTAAGTAAAATGACGGATGCGCTAAAACACAGAGGGCCTGACGATGTTGGTTATCATATAGAAGAAAGACTCGGATTCGGCTTCCGAAGGTTGTCGATCATCGATCTTTATACCGGGAATCAGCCTATGTATAATGAAGATAAGTCGCTTGTATCTATGTGTAATGGAGAGATATTTAACTATAAAGAGTTAAAGGATTATCTGCTCTCCAGGGGGCACATCTTTTATACAAGCTGTGACTCCGAAGTTTTGGTTCATTTGTATGAAGAGTGTGGTACGGAGTTTCTGAGCAGGTTGAATGGTCAGTTCGCCTTTGCCTTGTATGACAGAAGGAGAAAAGTACTTTTACTTGCAAGAGATCAGACCGGTATAACGCCTCTTTTTTATACACTTATAAAGGGAGTGTTGTTATTTGCATCGGAGATTAAGTCCATTCTTGAACATCCCCTTGTCAAACGTGAAGTTGATTTAACCGGGCTGGATCAGGTTTTCTCCTTTCCGGGTCTGGTAAGCCCTGTCACCATGTTTAAAGGAATCAACAGCCTGAAACCCGGGCATTATCTGATATATAAGGAAGAGACCCCTGAGGTTCGCGAGTATTGGGATCTGGTTTATCCGGAAGAGTCTGAAGAGAGAAACATCCGGCCAGAATCTTTTTATGTAGAGAAACTTGAGGAACTTCTCCTGAAATCGGTGGGTTATCGTTTACTTGCCGATGTGCCTGTTGGTTTTTACCTGAGCGGCGGCCTGGACTCGTCACTTATAGCCGCTTTGATTAAAACTCTTTCTCCCGGAACCAGGAGGCATTCTTTTTCAATAGGTTTTAGGGACAGACGTATTGACGAAAGAGAATTTCAAAAAATAATGGCGGAACATGTGGAGTCAATCCCTTCTGAAACAGAGTTTGACTGGAAAGATATCCGGGAGAGGTTTCATTCTATGATACTTCACACCGAATGCCCTGTGAAAGAGTCTTACAATACATGTTCTTTGGCATTGTCGGAGTCGGTAAGGAAAAACAGTATTAAAGTCATTCTTACGGGAGAGGGGTCGGATGAATTATTCGCCGGTTATGTCGGGTATCGTTTTGATAGGCAAAGGAAATATTTCGACAGTGATGTCAGTGATTTAGAGAGGATGCTGGAAGATGAGGAGAGAGAGAAACTCTGGGGTGACAGTAATTTCATGTATGAGAAAAACCAATATGCCTTCAGAGAGACAAAACTAGCCTTATATTCCGAAGGGGTAGGGGAAGTGTTTCATGAATTTGACAGTGTGAACGAAAATTTAATAGATAAAAGTAAACTCAGAAACAGGCACTACATACACAAGAGGTCATACCTTGATTTTAAACTTCGTCTTGCCGATCATCTCCTTGGAGACCATGGGGACCGAATGGCTTATGCAAATTCTATCGAAGCGAGGTTCCCTTTTCTCGATATCGATCTCCTTAACTTCGTAACGGAGATTCCTCCGGACCTGAAGTTAAAGGGGCTTGTAGAAAAATATATACTAAAAAAAGTATCCGAAAAATATCTGCCCCATAAAATCGTAAACAGAGAAAAATTTGGTTTTGTGGCCCCCGGGAGCCCCTATCTGATAAAACAGGATATTCGATGGCTTAATGACATCCTTTCCTATGAAAGAATAAAAAGGGGGGGATATTTCAATCCCGACACTGTGGAGCGATTAAAAAAGATTTATTCTGCAGACGGCTTTATGTTGGATCTTCCTTTTGACAGTGATCTGCTAATGATAGTGATTTCCTTTCATCTCTTTTTGGAGATATTTGATATGCCCGGTTTTTAAGTAGAGTCAAGTTCAATTTCTTTATAGGAGAGTCCGTAAATTCCGCTTTTTTTCATGGAAATACCAAGTGAACGTGACAGAGCCGAAGCCAGTACGCGGCGATAGAAAGAGAACGATTCCTCAAATACCGGGAAAATCGTTTCCACTTTTTCTGCAGTCTCTATTTTTTCCAGCAAGTGAAGTCTTTTTTTTTCGATCAGCCGGTGCAGCCCTTGATCTTCAGCGGCTTTTTCATCGAGATGAAGACTCCATGTTATATCTTTCTGTAAAATACATTCGCCGATAAATTGTCCGAATTCTCTCCCTTTCCATTCATCGGGAGAGATCAAAGAGAGTCTGAATATATTGTTCTTTCTGTATAACCAATAGCTCTTACCTGTTACAGGTTTGAAAGAGAATTCGCTTGAGAGAACGAAGAGTGACGTGAAGAGCTCGTTTGAAATTCGATCGATATTTTTAGGTGGTACATTGATTACAGGGAGACTGCCGGTAATATTATCCAATACCGGAACAATCCCTTTTCCCTGGGGGTTGGGTTTACGATTCACAGGTTTATCTTTTTAAATCGGCTGCAGGTAAGTCGATTGTAAATATGACTCCTTCTTTAATATTTGTGAAATAAAGCCTTCCCTTCATGTGTTTCTCAATGATTGTTTTTGACATGTAAAGACCAATGCCGGTTCCTTCAGGTGTTTTTTTTGTTGTAAAATAGGGCTCGAATATTCTGTCTGCAATCTCCTGTGGAATGTTTTTTCCGTTATTAGCGATCGTTACCATTATGTTACCCTTTTGCCCAGCTATGTTAATAGAAATCGTTCCCTTTTTATTGTCCAGTATTCCTTCCGATCTTGCTTCAAGAATCGCACCTCTTGCATTGCTTAAAATGTTCAGGATTACCTGTTTGAATTCGTTTGGATAAGCGTTAACTGTAAGATTGTCACTTTTACCTGTATTAATCTGAATAGATATATCGCTATGTCTGATTTGCGCTTCCTGAAGGGAGAGGGCGCTTTTAACGGCATTGACGATATTAAAAGAATCTTTGTTTTTAGATTCTCTGTAAAAGTTCCTGAATTCGTCTATTGTCTTTGACATATACTGAAGTTGGTTAAGTGAGTCTCTCACTGAGTTGTCCATATACTTTCTGTCAAGCTCTCCAGACTCATAGGCGTCCTGTATATCCTGTATTATAATGCCAAGAGCGTTCAATGGTTGTCTCCATTGATGAGCAATAGCCCCGATCATTTCACCCATTGCCGCAATTTTCGATTGTTGAATCAGTCTCTGTTCTTTTTCCCTTCTTGCCTCAATTTCTTGGTTGACTCTGCTTGTCAGATCTCTGTTGAGTTCGCGTAAGTTGGACTCTACTTTTAAAATACTTTTTATCAACCTCAAAGTTATAATTAATATTGAAGCAAAAATAACGGATATTATAGCAAAAATTTTTATTCCGGCTTTAATTATTAAAGAAAGCAATTTAGAGTGTGCATCGGAAATCTCGACTTGGCTGTCAGTCGTTGCGTCCAATATCCCGGGCATCAAAATATTATTCATAAGGGGTTCTACTTTCCCTTCCAATAAGCGTAACAGCTCTAAACTTTTTCCCTGTTCCTTTAATAGAGAGGCCTCTTCGAAATAATTAATCAATACATTGTAATTCTCTCTTATCGACATGACATTGCTAATGTCTTCATCCTCTCCTTCCACGCCCATCTCCTTGTGCGTGTGCAAAGCTTTCAACCAGTCCGAGAAGAATCCGTCTATAATAATCTTATGCTTTTCATAATTATTCTTATACTTCTCATTGCCGAACAAGATATAATCCGTTATCTCGTGCATCATTGTAAAAAAAATGGCAGAGCTGTTCTGAACAGCAACAAAGTAATCAAAAGCAGTACGAGCGATAATTATCTGCTTTTTGCTTTCCATCCGACTCCATAACATAGAGCCGATATTGAGCAGTGTCTCGTTATAGGAATCATCGATATCAGTAATCTCGCTCTCAAAGATAGCATCGAGCTTTTCGAATAATTGATGCTCAATCTTCAATTCAAGGTGAAAGTGGGTTTTGTTTATGTCGGAATTTGTATGTGAAGGGTAAGAACTGTAGGTTTCCAATATGTTGTCAGACATGGAATTATAAGCTTCTTTGATTTCAAGGGCGATTTCCAGATGTAATTGGTCGTGAGCTCTTTTTTTACTGATACCTGTCTGTTCGGCTTTAATAAAGTTATCCAGAGATTGTAATATTTTATTTCTGTATTCCTCGAATTCAATTTTATCGTTTTCTTTGCCGGATATTAAATATTCGGTTATTTTCTTGATTTGACTGTTAATGCCGGTACGAATTTGGGTTATCATATACATATCGTTTAAAGCATCGTTCACCACTATCAGTTGATTTCTGCATTTGATTATATTCCAGGCTGTAAATACAGTATACAAGCTCAGTATAAGAATTATAATCGACAAAATGACGAGCAGCTTATTTTTAATAGACATGGGTTATCTGCAGGATTGTTGTTGTTTTAGGTTGTGTTGAAAATAACTAAAAAAAGCAGTCAACTATCAGCAGTTAGCTTTCAGCTAAGGAAAGAATTGATATTTTGCCAATAATAAGCTTCACCTTATGAGTGGATCTGTTTTGAACCATCCATGAAGTGTTGCGATTAAAAAGCTGATAGCTGATGGCTGACTGCTAATAGTACCTGCTGAGCTGTGCTTCTGTGTAATTATTATTTTAACAATATAGAATTAAATAATAACAGGGGAGAGGGTTGGATGAATCAGCACCTTGGGTTTGAGTTTTAAGCGTCTGTATCATCCGGATTGTCGGTATCGTCATTATCTGTCTCATCATCTTCGTCAGTATCATCGGTGTCATCCTCGTCCTCGTCGTCGTCCGTATCATCTGTTTCATCATCTGTTTCTGCGTCAGGGTCTATATCGAATGTAGCTGTGACTATCGTATCTGCCGCCAATTCAACCTCACAGGTAGTGCCTGTGCATGTGGCTTCGGACCATCCGATTAATAAAGAACCGGCGTCAGGTGTGGCAGCCAATTCCACAGTTGTACCGGTAGGATACTCCTGCTCACATTCCGTCCCGCAATTAATTCCTTCGTCGCTGCTTGTAACAGTTCCTGCGCCGGTTCCTGTCGTGACGACAGTCAGCTTTGACTTTAATAGTTCGAAAAGAGCCGTAACATCCGTCGTCTCCTCGATTTTAATTGTGCATGGAGTTATCCCTGTACAGCCGCCTCCGGACCAACCTGTAAACTCCGAATCTGCATCGGCAGTGGCTGTAAGAATTACGGAAGCTGCTTCCACATAGCTTGCCTCACAATCCGCGCCGCAGTCTATTACACTGTCGTCGCTTGTGACGCTCCCTGAACCATCCCCTGTATTTGTGACTGTTAATATATATGCCTGCTGTACTTCTACTGTCACCATATCCGAGTACAGGGGGGTATTTCTCTCTCCATCCATTGTTGTATCGATTTCAAAATAAACTTTATATGTACCTGGAGAGAGGTTGGAGGTACTTATTAACTCAGCGGAGTTCAGTTCGATTAGCTCACCCTGGTGCGTTACCGATAGTCCTGCCTGCCAGTGAGAAGGGCCGCCTATTGTGTCATAATAGTAAGTTCCCGCCGGTGTAACGGCATATATCCACCAGTCGGTTTCGCTATCGTCAATTAAATCATCGTTAAGAGACAGTGTGACTGATAAATCGGCTGTCGAATGAATCGACAGAGGAGTGATTGCGTCAGATGAGTTGGCTTTGATGTCGGTCAGGCTGTTTCCTGTGGCGTATTTCAAAGAGCCCTCGGTATAATTGTAATAGCTGATATGCACAATGTCTGTATCGCTCGATGCAATATCTATTGAAGTATAGAAGTCAATATCACCGTCGCTGTCAACTGTCTCGCTGATCCATGCGCCGCTTGCGTTTGTTGCGTATTTAACATCGCCGTTTGTTACGTCTATATAGGAAATGTGAATTTTTCCTGAGGCGTCGACTGCAATGGAAGAATAATATCCTACAACTCCAGAGTTGTCGACAGTCACAGAGACCCATGCCCCCGTAGAGTTTGTCGCATGCTTAAGAGAGCCGTTTGTCCAATCGAGATAACTTATATGAACCGAGCCGGACATGTCGACGGCAATTGAAGTGTAGTGGCCGACGTTTCCGACAGTATCCACAGCTTCGGCTACCCATGTACCTGTGGCATTTGTCGCGTATTTCAGATCTCCGTTTGTGGAATCGTAATATCCTATATGAATATTGTTTGAGATATCGGTTGCTATTGATGAGTAATGTCCTACCGATCCTGTTGCATCAACTGAAGTAGCCACCCATGCGCCCGATGAGTTTGTGGCGTATTTTAAGTCGCCGTTTGTAACATCGATGTAGCTGATATGGGAATGATCAAGGAGATCGACGGCAATCGAACTGTGCTCCCCTACATCGCCTGTAGAGTCTGTGGCTGTTGTAACCCAGTTTCCTGCAAATTCTCCTTCTATCGCTTTTTCGGCATATCGGAGGTTTCCGTTTGTCCAGTCATAGTAGCTGACATGCAACTGGTCGCCGGAGTCTATAGTCAATGAGTTGAATCTTCCTCTTTTATCGTCTGTATCTATTGTTTCCGTAATCCATGAGCCGGAAGCGTTGGTGCCATATTTTAAGTGATGATTTGTCCAGTCTACATAACTGACGTGTACGTATCCCGATTGATCGGCGCCAATAGAATTGTGTCTTCCTGCATCTCCTGTGTCGTCAATTGTTTCAATCAGCCATGCGCCCGATAAGTGACCTGAAACGACAAATATATTTATTAAAAGAATTAGAAGAGTTAAATAGAGCTTCTTTTTAGTCATGCTTGGTTTCTCCTTGTGCTTTGCTTACTGCGTATCTCTTTACAGTTTACTGTAACTATATTATAGATATATAATAACATTAAATCAGTATTTCAAATTACAAAATTTAAAATTCAAAAGCAATCGAAATTATATTTCGCTATAGTATATATCGGTAAATATTTATAGAAATTAAATTGCCTTACTGTCAAATATGTTGTTTTGCAGGCGCTTTTTTATAGATGATTGGTAACTGTTCACGGTGATCTGAGGTCTGAGGTCAGTTAAAGGTAAAAGGGAGTTTTTTTTATTGAATTTTATGAGCATAACAGGCATTTCCATCCTTCTCGAAATTCTTACCATGAAAAACAAGACGAAAATTTATAAACAGACCACCGATCCCTGAACTCTGTGAATAGTTACGATGATTCTTTTACTCCTTCTTGACAAAAGAGGGGGTAAAAAAGCAAAATATCCGCCATGGTTTTGTTTAGATTTTTTCTTTTGGTTCTACTCCTTTTCCTTCTCCCTGTCAGAGCCGAATCATTTTTTTATTCCCTTGAAAAGGCGCAAAAGAAACCGTCTCCTATAAAATGTGAGCTCAGAGAGAGCCGTTTTTGTTCCTCTGTCGATTTTTCCCTGGATAGCACCACGACTTTAAACAAAAGGATAGCACCTTTTCCCGGTTGCCGTAACGCCGTTAACTGCGACAAAAGTTTTTCTGCAAAGGGATTTACGCTTTTTAATGATTTTATTCCATCTTCCGTCGCCGGCAGGTCGATTTCGGAAGATTATTTAACTAATAAGAAAGCAAAAAAAGCTGTTGACAGGCATATAAGACTCTTTTCTACGAGAGCCAGAGTCAGCTTTTCAAGATGGTTGTCACGTTCTTCCATGTACGAGAGCATGATAAAGGATATTTTAGCTGAAAACGATCTTCCCAATGACTTGTTTTATCTGCCATTGATCGAAAGCGGCTTTAATACTCGCGCTTATTCTCGCGCCCATGCATCGGGGCCCTGGCAGTTTATGAAAGCCACGGCAAAAACATTCGGCTTAGAAGTAAGTTTTTGGGTTGACGAAAGAAGGGACCCCGTTAAGTCGACACTTGCGGCTTCCGGTTATTTAAAATATCTACACCGGCATTTTGGTTCCTGGGATCTTTCCCTTGCCGCCTATAATGCCGGGGAAGGTAAGATAAAAAGGGCGTTGAAGCGATCAGGGGCTGATGATTTTTGGTCCATAACCGAAACCAGGCATATTCGGAACGAAACGAAGAATTTTGTGCCAAAATTTATTGCAGCCCGCGAAATTGGTCGTTCACCACAATTTTATGGCTTTCATAAAATAGATTACAAAAAACCCCTTGACTTTGATACTGTCGTTGTCAAGCCGCCGGCGGATATTGCATTTATTGCAGAAGCAGCCGGCGCTACAGAGAGCGCCATTAGAGAGTTAAATCCCGAAATAATCAGATGGTGCCTGCCTCCTCATGAAAATGAATATTTACTCAGACTTCCGCCCGGAACGAAAGATATGTTTCTTACAATATATAATGGCACGCCTGCAAAGGACCGCTTTGCTCTGAGCAGTTATCGATTAAGAAGAGGAGATACTCTCTATAAAATTGCCCGTAAAGAGAATATACCGCTTAATGTCTTATATGCGTTAAACAGGATAAGCAATCCCAGAAAGATCAAGGAAGGAAAAGTATTATATCTGCCTCCAAAGAAGAAAAAAAGGAGTAAAAGCAGAATAGCCGATAAAAACGATATCTCTTACAAAAGCAAAACCCCTTTCAAAAAGCAGGTGGTTCCAATAAAAAAGAGAGTTCCCGCCACCAAATCAAGTACCTGAAAACCATTTAGAGGATTTAGAGCCAACCCATATAAGGTACTTCACACTCAAGTTAATCGTTTGAAGCTCGTCCTTTTATGAATGACTATACAGGAAAACTGAAAGTTCTTGTCGTTGAAAATGATAATATCATTGCGATGAATATACAGGATTGGTTGGAGAAATTCGGTTATACTGTCCCTGCCAAGGCTTCCACAGGGCCTGATGCAATAGAAAAAGCGATATATATTCGCCCTGACGTCATCGTAATGGATATAAAATTAAAAGGCGAGATGGACGGAATAGAGGCCGCCGGTTTTATAAAAGATAAAACGGGAATCCCGATTGTCTTTCTGACTGCTTACTCAGATTACTCAGAGAGTGATGTATTGAAACGTGCAAAGGAGGCTGTGCCTTACGGGTATATGTTAAAACCTTTTACTGACAGAGATTTACACATCGTTATTGAAATGGCGATATACAGGCGAAAAATGGAGGTTAAATTGCGTGAAACGGAACATGCATTAAGACAATCAGACAAGATGGCCTCTATAGGGCAACTTGCAGCCGGTGTGGCTCATGAGATAAATAATCCTGTAAACAGCACAATCGCACTTGCTCAACTGATTGTAAAAATATCCGAAAGCGGCAGCGAAACAGAGGAGCTTGCCAAAGATATTGTTTATGATGATTGTTATCACAACCAAATGACAAGTCTCTATTCCGAGTCCGCTATTACGTACTGTATTGGTCAATATAAAGATTGTGCAATGTTTAAAATGCATTCAAGAAGAATTGATAAGTGGTTTAGAGTGACACTCGACAAGAATCGCTGTGAGATAAGAAATAAAACTTTAATCATGTTAAAAGGAAAGTATAAGAATTGATTGAACAAGAGATGTTGCAGGATAGTCATTCTATGGAAGATAAATTAATGTCATTGATTAGAATATTTTCCTCCGGCTCGCCTCCTGAGTTCGACAAGGTGTTGACCTTTCTGCTAGAGACTTTTGGGCTGGAAAAATCATATATCTTTTTGTTCAGCAATAATTGCATAAACAGCAATGAGCTGTGTATATATCAACAGAGTGAAAGGGAGTATAGCTTTAATACATTTTCGGAGATTTTCTCATTCCCCTGGTTTGTCAAGAGGATAAAAAACAAAGAAAATATTGTGATATACGATATTGATGAAATAGCCGAAAGCCCGTCGCCGGAATCTGAATTCATGAAGTCAAGAGATATTCAGGCTTTTTTAGGAGCTCCAATCAGTGATAAGGAGGGGAAAATTTACGGATTTACGGCTATTGCCGCATGTTGTAAAAAAATGAATTGGTCAAAAAAACATGTGAGGATTCTTGGTGTCGTAAACGATCTGATAGCTTGTTATCTGTCACAAAAGGAGAAACAGGATGCTATTGAAGCCTCTTTGAAAGAGAAAAATATCCTTCTAAAAGAGCTGCACCACAGAGTTAAAAATAATCTTCAAATTATTTCTTCCTTCTTATATTTGCAGTCTGAAAAAATTGACGGAAAGAATCCGAAAGATATGTTGATAGACATGCTTGAAGATGCTCTTTCAGGTGCTGTCTAAGAATGGTGAAATAGATGTTTTGTTAATAGAAATCTTGTTTTTTGTATTTTATAAAAAAGAGTCTTTCCGAATAAACCGATCAGAATTTCTCTCAGTAAATCTCTCATGCCTTTACGCCACCGCACCATAGGGTTTTGATTAACAATCTTTTTAAATTCATCGAAAGAGGTATCTCTCATAATCGTGAATCTAGGAATTTCACACCAGTTGTCATTACTTCCAAATACACTGCATTTTGAAGTAAAAATCCGTTTGTAGCCTGAGGTTTTGGCGATCTCTAACACTCTTTTGTTGTATTTACCACCTGGAATGGCTAAAGTCTCAATCGTACGCCCTAAGATTGAACTAAGCTTACTTTTTGACTCTGATAATTCAACGGCAATCATACTCTCGTCAAGGTCGTCAAGGAATTTATGGCTTTTTGCATGGGATCCTATCTCCATTCCTTTATGGGAGAGCTCTTTGATCCTGGCGGCAGAGAGATAGTCTGGGCTGTCGATCCAATCGGTAGTGATAAACAGTTCGGCCTTAAAACCGAATTCATTTAATACAGGGAGTGCTAAAGAGTATATCGAATCGTGTCCGTCATCTATTGTAATGATCACACCTCGGTTCGTCCACACAGCGTTTTTGGATAATTCATCAAGAGTGATTACCTGAAAGTCATGTTCTTTGAGATACTTCATCTGATTTCTAAAGGAGTCGATATGGATCATGTAGGCTTTCTCATCAGGTTTCTCGATACCTGACGAGTGGCTCTCATCTTCAAAGAAGTGATAAATAAGAACAACAATGCCACTTGTAACAAAAGAAAATGATCTCATTGTATTGTATAGAAAAGAAGATGAAGTATGGGAATGTAAAACCTGGGGGCAGAGCTGAGTGTCTGCCCCTAACGGTGACAAGTGACTACCCCGTGAAAGTGCAGCAGGGCGAGTATACGGGAGCGTGTCGGCATGAATTTTTTAAAATTCCATCTATCACACCTTTGCTCCGGCAGCCATTAATTTTAAAAGAGATTTTGTGAACTGCCCGGGATCTTTCAACTTTGACCCCTCAAGAAGTAAAGCCTGGTCGTACAAGAGTCTGGAGTATTCTCCGATTAAGGGATTCTTTTTGTCCTTATCATAAATATCCTGCATCGATTCGATTACGGGATGATCGGGATTTATCTCAAGAATCTTGCTGCTTGCAGGCACCTCCTGACCCATTGACTGAAGCATCTTCTCAAGATGGGGATCCATTGCGCCTTCCGCTGCTACCAGACAACAGGCCGAGTCTTTCAGTCTGCCGGACAAACGGACCTCTTTGACGTCATCTATAAGATTTTCTTTTATGACTTCTATCAGTTTTTTATACTTCTTCTCTGACTCTTTCTTTTCCTCGGATTTTGACTTGTCGAGATCAATATCACCCTTGATGATGGATTTGAGTTTTTTGCCCTTGTACTCGAATGTACCCATTACAATATCGTCTATCTCGTCCGTCAATATGAGTACTTCGTAATCTTTGTCTCTGAAAGTCTCCAGATAGGGCGAGTTAATGACCTCTTCCCGAGAGGCGCCTGTAATATAAAAAATCTCCTCCTGTCCTTCCTTCATGTCGTCTACATACTGCTCGAGGGACCTGTATTGGTCGTTTTCCGCCTTTGTCGATTGGAAGAGAAGAAGCTCTCCAATTGTCTCTCTCCTTGTAAAGTCGAAATGAACTCCTTCTTTCAATACTCTGCCGAATTCCTTATAAAACTCCAGATATTTATCATACTCCCCTTTCTTCATTTCACCAAGAGTATCTAACGCTTTCTTGACAACACTGTTTTTTATAACTTCAACCTGCTTGTTGTTCTGAAGAATTTCTCTGGATACATTCAGGGGCAGATCAGAGGAATCTATAACGCCTCTGATAAATCTCAGATAGACAGGAAGCAGTTCTTCGCAGTGTTCCATTATTTGTACTCGTTTAACATATAGTGTGGGGCCGATTTTATACTCTTTGTAAAAAATATCGAACGGTCTTTTCGAAGGAATATAGAGAAGAGCAGTAAACTCCGAAGTACCCTCCGCCTTGTAATGGATTGTCTTGGCCGGGTCGGAGAAGTCGTGGGAGATATGTTTGTAGAACTCATTGTATTCACCGTCTGTTATATCGCTTTTGTTTTTCAGCCAGATAGCCTTTTTGGAATTGAGTTCCTCCTCTTCCTTTTCCTTTATTTTTTTCCCCTCTTCAATCTTGCTGTCCTTTTCACGCTCTACTTCCATTACTACGGGATGCTCTATATAATCGGAATATTTCTTTACGATACTCCTTATTTCCCACTCTTCGAGATATTTTTTCTCATCTTCCTTTAGTTTGAGAATGACATCAGTCCCTTTCCCTTCTTTTTCGCATTCTTCAAGTGTAAAAGAGCCATCGGCGTCGGATTCCCACTTTATGCCTTTCTTATCACCTTGTGCGGCCTTTCTGGTAATAACGGTAACATGATCGGACACCATAAAAGAGGAATAAAAGCCCACTCCAAATTGTCCTATAAGTTCGGGATTATCTTTGACTTCTTTACTTTTTAAAAGATTGACAAAGTCTTTTGTGCCCGAATAGGCAATTGTTCCGAGATCGGAGATTATCTGCTCTCTGTCCATTCCTATACCGTTGTCGCTTATCGTTAAGGTTCCCGCCTCTTTGTCGGGAGTAATTTTTATCTTCCAGTCGCTTTCATTTTCAAGGATATCAGTATTCGTGAGTGATTCGTAGCGAGCTTTATCGATTGCGTCAGATGCATT
This sequence comes from Candidatus Magnetocorallium paracelense, assembly GCA_029001845.1. GTDB lineage: Bacteria > Nitrospirota > Thermodesulfovibrionia > Thermodesulfovibrionales > Magnetobacteriaceae > Magnetocorallium > Magnetocorallium paracelense. Next base: position 15,184 of record JAREWP010000092.1, read on the forward strand.
GGAAATCAACTCTCTGAGAAATATCTCTCTATGTGAGTAAAGCGAATGAATCATAAGATTAAGCAGTTCTTTAACTTCTGTTTTAAATTCAAAATTTTCTTTGGACATCCGGATTCTCCCTCCTAAATATATTTCGGAATCTCTGCAGGACAAAAGATCCCGCTTTTTAATAAGCCTTGATAATTTTCGTTTTTCTAACGTTCTGATTATCAAATGAGAATAATATTATACAAAACAAAAACCGATTAAATAAAGGGGGATACAAAAACTAACAAGTTTAAAATAAGTCTTGCACACATATTGAAAAAGTATACTTCCCTCCTTTATGATATACTATTATTGTTTGTAGTAAAGATATCAATGTCATTAACTTAAGGAGCAAAGCACCTTAAGTTAATGACATTGGTAAACATATGTCGCGGACCACAGAAACCATAATAGGCTGGTTTCTATCTAAACGGAAAGGACTCAGGTGAAAACAGAATGAGCAGTTTATCCTATAAAGACGCCGGAGTAGATATAGACAGAGGCAATCTCTTTGTAAATCGGATATCCGATCTTGTAAAGAGTACATACAGGAGAGAAGTAATCAGCGATATCGGTCCTTTTAGTGCATTTTTCAAAATCGATCTTACACGATATAAAGAGCCTGTTCTTGTAAGCGGTACCGATGGAGTGGGAACAAAACTGAAAATCGCCTTTATGACAGATATTCACAATAGCGTAGGTATAGACCTTGTGGCAATGTGTGTCAATGATATCCTTACTTCCGGTGCAGAGCCCCTCTTTTTTCTTGACTATTTCGCTTCTTCTACACTGGATGTGACAGTTGGAGAGCAGGTTATCGAGGGTATTGCCAATGGATGTAAACAGGCCGGATGCTCATTAATCGGCGGAGAGACTGCTGAAATGCCAGATTTTTATGCAGCCGGAGAATATGATCTGTCAGGTTTTGTCGTTGGTATCGTCAATAAATCGGAAATCATAGACGGCAGTCTTGTTAACGATGGAGACGGTGTTATCGGAATTGCATCGAGCGGTTTGCACAGTAATGGTTATTCCCTGGCGAGAAAGTTGTTTTTTGACATTCTAAATTTTAACCCCGACTCCTTTATTTCTGAGTTTAATAAAACCATTGGTCAGGAACTGCTGACTCCTACAACCATTTATAAGAACGCTTTTTTCTCAATTAGAGATAAAATTGAAATTCACGGCATGGCTCACATAACAGGTGGAGGACTTTTGGAGAATATACCGAGAATTCTTCCCAATGGTCTGGGAGTAAAGCTCAATCTGAATTCATGGGATATTCCGCCGGTTTTCACTTTTATAAAAGAGAGGGGAAATGTGTCTGATGAGGAAATGTTTAGAACCTTTAATATGGGAATCGGTTATGTTATTATTGTCCCCGGCGATTCGACTGATGATGCAGTAAAACTGCTTCTTAACTGTGGTTACAGTGCATATATCGCCGGTAGTGTTGTAAAGGGGACGGGCGTTCAAGTGATATAGGAATCGTAGAATTATTGAAGATTAAACAGGTGAACTTTTTAGGGGAGTTATTATGTTTAAGAAAAAAGAGAGCTCTTCCGCCTCTTTTATAGGAACCAAATGTTGTTTTTCAGGAGAAATTAAGTCTAAAGGAACATTCAGGATAGATGGTGATTTTGACGGCAATATTGATACGGACCGAATAATAGTCGGCAGGAACGGTCAACTCAAAGGCGATATTAAGGTAAGGGGAATTATTATAGACGGAGAGGTTGAGGGCGAGGTAACGGCAGAGGAGATCATAGAGATAACGCCTCACGGCGTAATCGAGGGAGATATCGTAACACCGAAAATCACGATTTCCGAAGGCGGTGTATTTAAGGGCAGTTCTAAAATGCTGCAACATAAAGATAGTGAAGCACCTGTTGTCGAATGAAAAAAGGCGTTTATATTAACAGCATATCCCTTTCCGATGCTTATGGGAGATGGACTTCGGCGCTTGACTCCGTAGGGATTCTTAAACCTTTGCCTGACGAGGAAATTATGGTAGAGGAATCTCTGGGAAGAGTTACTGCCGAACCTGTTACCGCCTGTAAATCATCTCCCTTTTTCCACTCCTCTGCAATGGATGGTTACGCCGTATGTTTTCCCGATACCTTCGGTGCATCGGAAGGAGAACCGGTGACTCTCAAAACAGGAAGCCAGGCGGTTTATGTGAATACCGGCGATCCCATGCCCGATTCATTCAACGCCGTTGTCATGATAGAGGATATTAATATTGTATATAGAGACGGAGCCGAGCATATTGAAATTATCGCCCCCTCCACTCCATATGACAATGTACGACTAATAGGAGAAGATATTATAGCCGGCGAATTGATTCTTCCTGAAAACTACAGAATACGGGCATTGGATATAGGAGCGATTCTTGCGGGAGGTTATACGAAAATCAAAGTAAGAAAACGACCTGAAGTGGTTGTTATTCCTACGGGCAGCGAAATGATCGATCCTGGGGAGCCTTTATCGCAAGGCAAGATTATAGAGTCAAACTCAAGACTACTTTTAAACATGGTTATGGAAACAGGCGGTACGGGATATAAGACCGAGATAACACACGATGACCCGATTGCATTAAAAAAGGCAGTTAAAAATGCTCTGCCTGTGGCGGATATCGTTCTCATAATCGCCGGCTCTTCTGCGGGAACAAAAGATTTTACAGCTCAGACAGTCGGTGAATTGGGGGAGATCGTTTTTCACGGAGTAAATATCAAACCGGGCAGACCCGTACTTCTCGGCATTATTGACAACACACCTGTCTTTGGTATGCCGGGTTATCCGGTAAGTACCTATGTCACTTATAATCTCTTTGTAAAACCTCTTATCACCGCCATGCTGGGATTTAAAAGTACAAAAGTCGAAAAAATTAAAGCCCGCCTGTCAAGGCCGCTCAGTTCGTCCCTGGGGCAGGAGGAGTTTGTCAGAGTTAAGGTCGGCAGAGTTGGTGATAATTATATCGCCACTCCCATGACCAGAGGGGCCGGCATTTTAATGTCCCTTGTAAGAGGAGACGGGTTATTGAGAATCCCCTCCATGTCAGAGGGGACAGGCGCCGGAAGAGAGGCGGAAATCGAACTCATCAGAAGTATCGACGAGATAGACAACACCATCGTATGCATAGGAAGCCACGACAATACGCTGGATATTTTGTTTAATTCCTTAAAAAAGAGGTATCCCGAATATTCTCTCTCATCTGCTCATGTCGGGTCCATGGGCGGTCTTATGGCGGTAAAAAAAGGTGAGGCCCATATTGCAGGCACTCACCTCCTTGATGAAGAGACAGGCATATACAATATACCCTTTATAGAGAGATTTTTTCCCCAAGGTAATGCTGTCCTTGTTAATTTGGTTTACAGGGACCAGGGACTTATTGTAAAAAAGGGTAATCCTATGGGAATAAGAGGTTTTGAAGATATTGCAAGGGACGATATTGTGTTTATAAACAGGCAGGAAGGGTCCGGTACCAGACTTTTGACGGATAAGTGTCTGAGAGAGAGGGGAATAGAAGGCAAGGGCATTGACGGATACGATATAATTGAATTCACCCATATGGGAATCGCATCGGCTGTGGCTACGGGACGTGCAGATGCAGGGCCGGGTATTCTTTCTGCTGCCGCTGCCCTTGATCTTGATTTCATACCAATAGCTAAGGAACGTTATGACATTATTATGAAAAAGGAGACAATGGCGCTTTCTATGATAAAGTCTTTTTTAGATGTGATACGTAACGACAATGAGTTCAAGGAGAGTGTGCGTAAGCTGGGGGGGTACGATATCAGTGATATGGGAAAGGTTATCTTTGGTTTATAAGGTTAGAAGTTCAGAGCGGGGAGTTAATGGACAATAGATTCTCAATTTTCATTGTTACTGCAAATGCATTGCCTGCCGCTTTGGCGATTTTGCAGGAGACAGACTGCGAACTCCATCTAAAGAGAGGGATTCCCCTTCCTGATGATCTCAAAATTCGTCCTGTTTATTTTGACACTCTTTCGGACCATATAACCTCTGTCTTCGGAATACACAGAGGTATGATCTTTATTATGTCTCTCGGTATTGTTGTGAGAGTTCTGGCGCCTCATGTCAAAAGCAAATACTCGGACCCCGCTGTCGTGACACTCGATGAAAGCGCCAGATACGCCATAAGCACATTGTCCGGCCACGAGGGGGGCGCCAATAAGCTTGCCTGTCTGGTCAGTTCCATAACCGGCGCGGAACCGGTGATTACGACTGCTACCGAGTCGGCCAGGCTTTATACCTGTGGAACGGGATGCAAAAGAGGGACTTCCTGCGCTGAAATTGTATCGGCTATCAAAAAATCATGCGATATGGCAGGTATTCAGAGCGACGATATCAGGTCCCTATCCACGGCCTGGATCAAAAAGGATGAGCCCGGAATAGCCGAGGCAGCCAATGAGCTTGGTCTTTCACTCAGATTCATACCAAAAAGCATGATAGAGCATTTCTACGCAGTCAATCCGGAGATGGCAGAAAAGTCTCCCTTTGTTTATGAAAAAATCGGTGTTCACGGCGTTTGCGAACCTTGTGCGCTTATAGACGGGAGAAATGCAGTGTTGATTTTGGAAAAAACCTCTTTTGGCGGCGTAACGGTCTCCATAGCAAGAGAAAATTTATTTCCCTTTGATGCAAAGCGTGTTGAAAAACCAAAGGGCAGAGTACTTCTTCTTGGCGGTACTGTGGAGTCCGTTAAAAAGGCCGAGGAACTGAAAGCCCTTGGTGTTGACTTTTTAATCTCCACCGCCACGGAGTATGGATACGATCTTTTTAAGGAGCGTTTTGGTGAATCGGTTATTATCGAATCTTTTCAACAGGACTCTCTCTCATCATTTATAGAACGTGAAAATATAGAAACCATTGTAGACTGCACCCATCCCTATGCCCTGAAAATAACGGAGACAGCAAAGACCGTATGCCGCCATGCCGGTATTGAATATAAAGGAATGTCAAGAGTTGTAGAGGAAAGCGAAGTTGCCGGGGATCATCTCTTCTATGCCGATAGTTTTGAGCATATGATTGAAATTATAAAGTCTATGGATGTCTCTGTCATTCTATTTACAACCGGTTCCGGTAATCTGGAGTGGAAAAAGGAGCTGTCCGAACTTAAAACCTATGTAAGAGTACTGCCTTACGAGGAATCTATCAAAAAGTGTCTTGCCGCAGGTATTGGAAGAGAGAGTATTATTGCAATGCACGGGCCCTTTACAAAGAATCTGAACAAAGCGATTATTGAACAATTCAAAATCGAGTGTCTCGTTACGAAACTTACCGGTAAGGAGGGCGGCTTTCAGGACAAAACCGATGCTGCTGTCGAACTGGGAATACCTGTCGTTGTGGTGAAAAAAAGTGGGTAAAGTTTGGTTCGTAAGCGCAGGGCCCGGAGATCCGGAGTTGATTACACTCAAAGGCCGGAGATTAATCGATGAAGCCGATCTGGTAATTTACGCCGGAAGTCTTGTAAATCCTCTTCTTTTAGAGGGTGTTTCTGCAGAGATTTATGATTCCGCCGGAATGACACTTGAAGAGATGACAACTATGATGATCCGATCTGTACGTAAAAACAAAGATGTCGTAAGACTCCATACAGGCGATACATCTTTCTACAGCGCCATCTCCGAGCAGATAGAGGTGTTGAGAAAAGAGGGGCTCGATTATGAGGTCGTACCGGGTGTGTCCTCTGCTATGGCCGCAGCCGCAGCGATAGGTCAGGAATTAACGATACCGGAGATAAGCCAGACAGTGATCTTTACAAGAATTGCCGGCAGAACAGGTGTTCCTGAGAGGGAATCTTTAAAATATCTGGCGCAACACAAAACAACGATAGTGATTTTTCTGAGTATCTCTTTGATAGAAAAAGTGGTTAAAGAACTTCTGACTTCATATCCCTCGGATACTCCTGTTGTCGTTGTGGAAAAAGCGTCATGGCCCGAACAACAGGTAATCGGAGGAGTACTCGATAATATAACCACCTTGGTCAGGGAAGCGGGGATAAAGAAAACGGCGCTCATTTTTGCAGGAGATGCATTAAAGGCGTCAACCGATATGTTGGGTAAAAAATCGAAATTATACGATAAAAATTTTAAACACGGTTATAGAAAATAAGTTCAAATCCTCCTTTTGAATTTCCATGGCGGGACGGGGTTTTGTTGTCTCCACAATCCCAGTCTCAGGTGTCTCGCCTTTTCCTCTGCGCTATAATAATCACGAGCATCCCCTCTGCCCTTCAGGTATTTTCTGTAAGCCCATGCGTAGCCGTCTCTCACAATCTGAAGATTAATATTTTCACCCCTATAAAAGACAATGCCCACAAGTCTGTTATAGTCGTCTTTATCGATAATCTTGACAGTAACGATTCTGTTGTAAATTTTCGATTTTAAATATTTAAAAGACTTATACCCAAAGGGCTGACCTTTTTTGTTTTTTCTTTTCGATCTGCTTTTTTTATAAGATCTTTCAGGAGCGTCTATCAAACCGAGTCTTATCCTGACTCCCCCGGATGTTGTGCTTTTTATGTAAATTGTATCTCCGTCATATACATGTGATACCCTCCCTTTTATCGTTTTATTGCTTTCGGAAAAAGAGTTAAAAGGAAGCGACAAGAGGAGGAGAAAAACAAAAGCGATAGATCTTACAACAACTGTCACAATTCATTGTTATCCATAAAGCTGTAATACCCTTTATGGCTGAATATAATATGATCAAGTAGTGAAATACCCAATATCTCACCTGAATTTTTCAGCAAATTCGTTATTTCAATATCATCGACACTTGGTGATAATTCGCCTGACGGATGATTGTGAGCGACAATTACGGAAGAGGCCCTGTCTGTTATCGGATCGGCAAAGACTTCTCTGGGATGAACCTGAGTTCTGTTTACGAGCCCTATGGAAACGATTCTGTTCGAGATAACCTCATTGGCGCCGTTCAGAGAGATACAGATAAAATGCTCCTGCTTTCTGTCGGAAAGATGGTTTATTAAGGGGACAACATCGGAGGGGACGGATATTTTTGTTCCGGCAGGTTTAATACGTCTTCTGGCGAACTCCAGGGCGGCGGCAAGAATAGCAGCCTTAACAGGCCCTACGCCTTCAATTTTCTGCATCTCATCGATATCCGGTTGTTCTTTGCCAAGGTCTATCACCTTTAATATCTCGCCGGCGACTGACATGACGTCACGCTTCTTAGAACCACTGCCCAATAAAACAGCAATCAATTCATGGTCGGTTAAAGACTCCACGCCCCTGTTAATCAACTTCTCTCTGGGTCTGTCTATTTTGGGAATCTCGCCGATCTTTTTCATGGTAATCAATTATAATAGCACATGACAGAAAATATAAACAATGAATAAATTACAATTCCCATTTCATGCTTTTCGGTAATCCGGAGGGGTATGAACGTTTCTCTTAAAAAGAGATAACTATTTATATAAACAACCAGAAGAATTAATAGAACAATCGTAACAAAAGAACCAAAAGCGTACATAACAGCTAACCCTATAAGTTTCCAGAGCGTTATAGTCTCTCCTTTGATGAGGGCTCTTTCTTTTATACCAAGACCCGCAGGGATTACGACGGCAAGAAAGAGGCTTGCCGTATAAATCTTCGATATCCTCCATCTCTTCTTTTGATTAATAAAGCAAAGCTATACATCTGTCCCTTATTTCCCTTTACTGCAATTGTAATTCTTTTGAGGATTAAGATAGAATCATTTATTATACTTGTGAGATTTGCCGGGAAAATCATAATCAACCTGCTGAAGACTGTCATGTACGTAATCCGTCAAACATCAATTAAGGAGAAGATATATGAGCGTTGCGAGTAAAGTATCGGATGATGATCTGAAAATAATAATAAAAGAGATGATGATAGAAACTTTACAGGAATTTTCTTTGAGGGAAATTGTTGACGATGAACAGACAGAACTTGAAACAATGTTTGGCTCGACCCCGCATTTTGACGAATCAGAGTGTGAACGAGAGCTTGAGTTGTGAAGTGGAAACTGCAATATACCAAACAAGCTTTGAAGTTCCTGGATAACACCTCAATTGATTCAGTTGATCCTCAAATTAAACTGGCGATCAAAAAGATCATATTACGAGAAAATACAAACATCAATTATTGTAAATGTATGCTTGTTCATTGTCGTATGAATTGAGAATCATATTAAAAATATCCGGCGATAGTATCTACCTGCTCGACATAGGAACACATGATGAGGTTTATTGATATTGCTTTAAGAAAATACGACATTTGCAATCTCTCAGTAATCATCTACTAAAAATGACCTCTCAGAATGCGCCGTAAAGCGATAATCGAAGGCAATTATAGGTTGCAAAACAGAGGGGCATAGAATTGTTCTGAGGCAGTTATATTGCGATCTGCTTTATTTTGATCGAGCGGTAGAGAGATGAACGACCCAATCATAGATCAGTGCAATCAGGTATATCGGAATAGCAAAGAGTAGCTGACCTCCGAAGGCTGTGAAAATGATACTGAATAGAATGGAAGGAAAAAAGCCTGCAACAGGGGTAGAGATAAACATAAAAAAATAAAGGAGAGGATAAAAGAGATGGTATTCACTCCTTTTTCTGAAAGTAAATCAATAAAAAAGGAGTTACCGTCGGAACCGATAACTCTTTGATTTTAAATGATTTTTTTTATGGAGCCACCGATGGGATTCGAACCCGCGACCGGCTGATTACAAATCAGCTGCTCTGCCAGCTGAGCTACGGTGGCTTAGTTTCTATTATATAAGCTTTTCAGATATCAAGTCAATATAATTACTCTTCCGAAAGATGAGGTTTTGCTGTTTTTTGCCATTTAACCATTCTCTCCATCCTTACTCTTTGCTTCTCATGCTTACTTGGATGGACTTTTGTAGCAGATTGACTACAAAAAAATATTTTCCTTATTCCTTCTGTTGTATTTTATCCTGTCCACTTTGCTGATATTCCCGGCAGGATAACATAGGCTGCGCATTTCCAATCTAAAGTTTCTGCTTTTGGAGGAATGATACAATATTTTTAAAAAAAAAGCCACGAAGTTTAGAAGGCAGCATCGTGACTTTTTTTGTTATAATTCGATAAAAGACGAAATTAGAAAGTATATTGTCCTCTGAGACCGAAGATCCAAACCTCGTCAAAATCATCGTCTCCGGCTGCGTTTTCGATAAGCTGAATATCGGGTGATATGCTTACATGCTCGTTCACAAAGATGCTGTAAAATGCCTCGTAGTGTACTTCATCTTCGTCATCGATACCAACCGCTTCAAGAATATCCTCATAGTCGTCGGAAAGAAGAGCCATTCCTACGGCTATGCCGAAAACATCATTCTCCCTCTTCCAGTAGGAGCCGCCAATGCCGAATCCGGCGCTCCAGGCCACATCAAAAGCATAGACATCGTCATCCTGATAGGACGCCCTGGCAAAAAATGTGATGTTATCCGTTATCTGCTGATCGATGCTCGTACCGACACCCCAACCTTCGTCTTCTTCCATCATATCGGCCAGTTTGTTCACATCGGCGCTGACAAGGGAAACCATGGCGTCGTCAAGACCCATCTCATCCCTAAGTTGAGCTTCCGTTATATCGCCTGCTGCAAAACTGTTAACCGTGTCGATATCCAAACCGGAATCGCCGAGATAGCCGTTGGACCAGTTATCGGTGGCCTGATTGGTCCAGCCATAGACTCTGTAGTTACCCTGACGATTAAAAATCTTGGGCTTTAAACCGATCTCTCCAATGACAAAGGGATCCTCGAATATATCTTCCCAGTCAGAATCCCCCACCTGCCAGGCAAGGCTCACATCGATTAGCTCGTGGGGGCTCACCGTAACTCTGGCGCCAAGGCTGTTGTCGGGCCAGTCCACGGCAACGGTGTTCACAAAACCCGTGGCCAGAAACTGAGTGGTCTCGTCATTGGCCACTTCGTTCAGATCGAAATAGTTGGTTAAATCCACCTTACCGATCGTGAAAAACACTTTATCGTTTATGAATTTGTGCTCGTACCACGCTTCCGTTACTTCCATATTGCTTCCGTTGTCCCCGGAATCGTCATTGACACCCCAAAAATTCCCGATCTCGTCGTCCTGCAGCCCGTCTCCCGTGCCTGCTTCGATAAGTAAGAAAGCCTGACCGTTTTCACCCATTGGAGCCGAAACTTCAAGGTCAGCCGAGTAACTGCCGTCGATCACATCCTCTCCGGTC